>NZ_JBIAPU010000026.1:0-162460 GCF_042888465.1 Streptomyces sp. NPDC002888
CCCCCCCCCCCCCCCCCCCCCCCCCCCCCCCCCCCCCCCCCCCCCCCCCCCCCCCCCCCCCCCCCCCCCCCCCCCCCCCCCCCCCCCCCCCCACCTCTCTTGCCCGGTCAGTCCCGCCGCCTGCGTCGCGTGAGTTCCGCGATGCCGTCCACCCGTATCAGGTGCTCGACTCTCTTGCGGCCGGCCGCCCGCCCAGCTTCCCGGCGGGTGCCGGGAAGTCCAGCGCCACCTCCAGTTGGCGGGAGAGCACGGACGTGGGAGCCACTCGGAAGAGAATGTCGCGCATGGCGCGGGCGACCGGGTTCTCCAGCTGTTCCAGGGCGCTCAGCTTTCGGGACGCGGTGACCATGGCCCTGGTGCGCTCGCGCCGCTGGTCCTCGTAGGCGCGCAGGGCGGTCTGGGGGTGGTGCCGGTCCTCCGTGAGCGCGTGGGCGAGCATCACGGCGTCCTCGATGGCCATGGCCGCACCCTGGCCGAGGCTGGTGAGCATGGGGTGGGCCGCGTCACCCAGCAGCGTGACGGGGCCTGATCCCCAGCTCTCGAGGAATGCCCGGTCGTGCGAGGGGACGGCGAGTATGTCTTCCTCCGGGGTGCTGCGGATGATCGCCTGCACCTCCTCGGCCCAGCCGTCGTACGCGCGAACGATCTCTTGCTTGTCACCCGTCCAGTTCCGGGAGAGGGCGGCATCCATGTTCTTCGTGCCCCACCAGTAGTACCGGCCGTGACCGATGTCTATCAGGCCGAACCGCTGTCCGCGCCCCCAGTAGTGGCCGACATACCCTGGGTGGAGGCGCGGATGGTCGAAGGCTGCGAGCGCCAGCCAGCATATGTAGCCGCTGTCGCGGGATTCCTCCGGCCCGGCGAGTTGCCGGCGAATCACGGAGTTGAAACCGTCGGCCCCGATGAGAATGTCGCCGCGCGCGCTGGTTCCGTCGCCGAAATGAACGGTGACCCCGTTCTCGTCGGTCTCGTAGTGCGTGGCCTCAGCACCGAGGGACAGCGGGACATCGCCTGCCGCTTCGAGGAGCAGGTGCTGCAGAGCCGCACGGCTGATGTTCACACTCGGGGCACCCAGCCGGGCGGCGACCTCGGGCAACGGCTGCTTCCGGATCACCCGGCCGTGCCGGTCCATGATCGTGAATTCCTCGATGGCCTGGCCGTGCTCCTCGAGCGGCAGGCTGATGCCGAGGGAGGCGAGCGCATTGATCGCGTTGGTCATGACGGACAGGCCGGAGCCGGCTGCGGTCAATTCCGTGGCACGCTCGTGGACGCGGACGTCGATTCCGATCCGGCGCAGCGCGGCGGCGGCGGTCAATCCGCCGATGCCGGCCCCGACGATGACGGCCGTGGTGTTGGGAATCGGGATTGCCATGTGTTCAGGCCTTCCTGGTCTCGTCGGTCGAGGCGGTTGCGGACCTGCGCTCGAGCAGCTCGCCTACGGTCTTGGCGACGTGTTCCACGTAGGGTTCCTTCATGATCGACAGATGGTCGCCGGGGACCTGGATCACTTCCACCTGGCGGCCCGTCAGCTGACGCCATCCGTTGTCGGCGTCCAGGTACCGGGTGCCGACCGAGTCGTGCATCGACCGCAGCACCTCGGGTAGTGGGTCATTCGCCCGGATGAGGGTGAGGTCCAGATCGGCCGTATCCGGCATGTACTGAAGCGCCGCCGTCCAGTTCGACTCGTACACGTGGAAGAGCCGTTCGACAACGGCGGACGAGCTGCCTGCGGGAAGCACTCCGGATCGTGCCGCGGAGTCGGCGATGAAGGCGAACTTCTCCTCCAGCCCGACCAGTTCCGCCGGGATTCCCGACACCGCAGACTCTCCGCCGAGCGTCAGCAGCATCTCCCAGAAGAACCAGGTCAGCAGCTGGTCGTCGCTGTGGCGCGGGCGGGTGCCCGGAGTCGCGGCGACGGTGTCCAGCACGATCAGGTCGGCGACCTCCTCGCCTGCCGCCGTGAGCTGCCTGGCCATCTCGAAGGCGACGAAGCCACCGAAGGACCAGCCGCCGATGGTGTACGGCCCGTGCGGCTGCACCCGTCGTATGGCGGCCAGGTAGCTCTCCGCGAGTTCCGGCAAGGAGCGAAGCGGTGCCACGCCCGGGTCGGCACCCGCGGCCTGAAGGGCGTACAGCGGTTGGTCAGCCGACAGGTGACGGGCGAACCGCAGATAGCACAGTACGTTGCCGCCCATGGGGTGGACCATGAAGAGGGGAGGACGGGTGCCCTCCGGCCGGATCGGCACCAGGGGGTCGAAGACCGGTGCGGCCGCGTCCGAGTGCAGGCGGTTCGCCAGCTCGGCCACGGTCGGGGCGGCGATGAAGTCGGACAGCGAAATGGCGACGCCATAGCGCTGCTCCACATGCACCACCATCCGCATCGCCGTCAGTGAGGTGCCGCCGAGGTCGAACATGTTGCTGTGCACGCCGACGCTCGGCACTCGGAGCAGGTCGGCCAGTATGTCCGCCAGCACCCGTTCGTATTCGTCCCGTGGTGCGGTGGTGTCGGTGGCCCGGCCGGCGGTGGTGTCGGGACCGGTGAGCGGGATGCTGCGCAGCGCGGCGTCGTCCCGCTTGCCACTGGGGGTCAGAGGCAAGGCGGGCAGCCACTCGAACCGCGACGGCACCAGGTACTCAGGCAGCATGTCCCGCAGTCGGCTCCTGAGGCCGTCCAGGTCGGCGCGGGCCGGATCGCCGCTGAGGAACGCCGTCAGGAAGTCGTTGCCGTCCTCCGCCCGCCTGGCGACGACCGCCACCTCCTGGATGCCGGGGTCGTCCTCGGCAAGACGGACGACGGCCACCTCGGCCTCGGCCGGCTCGACCCGGTAGCCACGGATCTTGACCTGGTCGTCCGCCCGGCCGACGCAGACGATGTCCCCGTCGGGCAGGGTGAGGGCGATGTCGCCCGTGCGGTACAGGACCTCGCCCGCCGTGCCGGACGGGTGGTCGACAAACCGTTCCCTGGTCAGGTCGGGCCGTCCCGGATAGCCGAGGGCCAGGCACACCCCACCGATGTAGAGCTCGCCCAGGGCTCCTCGCGGTACCGGCCGCAGCTTGGAGTCCAGCACATGGACCTCGGCGCCGTCGATGGCTCGGCCGATGGGCGGCAGCGCGGGAAAGGCGGTGGAGTCACCGGTCATCGTGAAGGCGGTGACGACATGGGACTCCGTCGGCCCGTACTGGTTCTCGAGCAGGGCGCCGGGGAGCATGGCCATCAGCGCGCGGATCTCCCCTGTGACGCGGAGCTGCTCGCCGGAGGAGACCAGCACCCGCAGCCGACGTGGGGCGATGCCCAGGGTGGTTGCCGCCTCGGCGAACTGCTGGAGGACGACGTACGGGAAGAAGACCCGCTCGATCCCCTCACGGTCGATCCGGCGCAGAAGCGCGGGAAGGTCGCGCCGCTCGGACTCCGTGACGAGGTGCAGCGTGCCCCCTCCGCAGAGCGTGGAGAACATCTCTTGGAACGACACGTCGAAGCTCATCGGCGCGTAGGCCAGCGTCGCGCCTTTGACGGCACCGCTGTTCTGCCGGTTCTGCCAGGCCACCAGGTTGGCCATACCGCGGTGCGGCATAGCCACTGCCTTGGGCTCACCCGTGGAGCCGGAGGTGAACAGCACGTACGCGACCGACTCGGGATCCGGTTCGGGCATGTCGAACGTGCCGGGTACCTCTTCGGTGATGGAATCCGCGTACATCACCGGGACTCCGTCGCCCAGGTCCGCCTCATGCCCACGCTCGGTGATGATCCGGAACGGCTCGGCCTGCCGGACCATGGAGGAGATCCGGGCCTTCGGGAACGCCATATCCAGCGGTACGACCGCCGCGCCCGCCATGAGGGTGCCCACCGTCGCCGCGACGGTCAGCGGCGAGCGGTCCATCGCGATACCGACCCTGGCCCCGGAGGGCAGTCCGGCGGCGAGCAGCTGCCGCGCCACGGTACGGGAGGCATTCGCCAGCCGCTCGTACGTCCACCGCTCATCGTCCATGACCACGGCATCCGCTTGCGGAGTGCTTGCTGCCTGCTCCAGGAACCGCTGCACCACGCTGCGCCGGGCGTCGGCCCCGGGTTCGGCCCGGATCAGCGACGGCGCGAGGAAGGCGAAGTCCGGTGTCTCGTCAGGACGTTCGGCCATGCGGTGCAAGAGTGCGACCAGGAACCGGGCCAGCAGGTCCGCCTGGTCCGGGCTGAAGGCGTTGTCGGCGCAGTCGACCCGTACCCGCACCTTTGCGCTGTCGGGATCGGTGTAGACGTTGACCAGCAGGTCGAAGTCGGTCTCCTCCCAGGCGCCGAACGCCCGCAGCCGGATGCCGGGCAGTGCCAGCACCTGATCGAGTTGACGGAAGCGCACGTAGTTGAAGGCCGTGCGCATCACCGGCGCGCCGTGATCCTGCTGGATGGCGCTGATCGGATAGTGCCGGTGTGGGTGGCCCTCCTGCTCCTGCCGGAACACCTCCCGCACCACGTCCAGCCAGCTGGCGCCGCGTTCGCGCCGCCGCACGGGCACCGTGTTGAGGAACAGTCCGGCGATCCGGTCGCCGCCCTCCAGCTCCGGCCGCCCGTGCGTGATCATCCCGGTGGTCACGTCGTCCGTCCCGGCCACGAGCTGCAGCGCCAGGCAGTGGGCTGCGAGGAAGACGGACTTGACCTGCAGCGCGTTGTCCCGGGCGAGTTGTTCGATGCGGACGGTGAGGTCCTCCGGCAGCTCGACGTCGCGGACGGTCTGTCCAGTGTGGCCCCTCGGCGTTTGATGCGGGCGCAGCGTGCCCAGTGCCAGCGGTTCGGCATCGGCGAGGAGTTGCCGCCAGTGGCTGCGGCTCTTCTGTGACAGCAGAGCCTGCTGTTCGGCGCGGACGAAGTGGGCTCCGGACGGCAGCGCACCGTCGTCCACCGGGTCGATGGGAAGGCCCAGCTGGTGTGCGTAGTCCTGGAGCAGTTCCGCCATCAGGTTGGCCACGCTGCCGCCGTCGAGGAGCGCGTGATGGAAGCTGAGCACCAGTTCCACGGTGTCGGGCCGCAGATGGGCACGCAGCCGGTACAGCTCTCCCTGTTCCAGGGCGTAGTCGTGGTGACGGCGCTCCTCGATGTATCTGCCGATCTCCGCCTCGGCATCGGTCGAGGACCTGAGGTCGAGGACTTCGAGTACGTCGACTGCGGTGGTGTGGATGATCTGTACCGGTTCGCTGAGGCGGGCCAGGTCGAACGAGGACCTGAGCACCGGGTGACGTTCTGCCAGCGCACGGAACGCGCCGCGGAATGCAGGCTCCGCCCAGGGCATCTCCAGGGTGTAGCGGAAGACGTCTCGGTAGGCGGCCGCCCGTTCGCCGCGATTACCGTGGTAGAGCAGGCCCAGCTGAAGGCGGGTCAGCGGGTAGGCGTCCTGGGCCGCGGCCAGCCGGGCCCGGTCCACATTGGGGATGAGTGCGAACGGCGTCAGGTCCGGATCGGCGGCACGTCGGTCCGTGCGGGAG
This sequence comes from Streptomyces sp. NPDC002888, assembly GCF_042888465.1. NCBI lineage: Bacteria > Bacillati > Actinomycetota > Actinomycetes > Kitasatosporales > Streptomycetaceae > Streptomyces > Streptomyces sp. NPDC002888. Next base: position 5,470 of record NZ_JBIAPU010000026.1, read on the forward strand.
CAGAGCAGAGCCGCGAGGGCTTCGATGGTGGGGTGGCTCACCAGGTCGGCGAGGGAGAAATGGAGCCCGCGTCGCTCGGCCTGGGCGCGGATGCGCAACATGGTGATCGAGTCGCCGCCCAGGGCGTAGTAGTCGTCATTCACCCCCACCGTCCCGATGTGCAGCACGCCGGCCCAAATGGCGGCAAGCTCCGCCTCAACGGCGTTGGCAGGCGGCCGGCTCACCGACGGCGTGGTCGCGCCGCTCGGCGCGGGCAGGGCTGAGCGGTCGGCCTTGCCGTTGGGAGTGAGCGGGATGCGATCAATCCGCTGGAAGATCGACGGGATCATGAACTCCGGAAGTCGTTCACCCAGGATCCTGCGCAGACCGCCCGGCTCATGCTCCTCCTCGGAAACGTAGTAACCGACGAGATGGGTCCCCCTGGAGGGCTCGTGGCGGTCCACGACTATGGCATCGCGCACCCCGGGGACAGCGGCAAGAGCCGCGGAAACCTCGCGGGTCTCCACGCGGTTGCCTCGGATCTTGACCTGGCCGTCGGCGCGACCGAGGTACTCCAGAGTGCCATCGGCCAGCCATCGTGCCCGGTCACCCGTCCGGTAGAGCCGGCCCCCTGGGGTGAATGGGTCATCGACGAACCTGTCCCGGGTGAGCTCGGGCCGGTGCAGGTAGCCGCGGGCCACCTGCACGCCACCTATGTACAGTTCGCCGGGCACACCGACGGGCTGCAGCTCCCCGTGCCGGTCCAGCACGTACAGCTGGGTGTTGTCCACCGGGATTCCGATAGGTACCCGGCCGACGCGCTCTCCGCAGGTCGCCGGGCACTCGTACCAGGACACGTCCACGGTCGCCTCGGTGGGCCCGTAGAGGTTGACCAGCCTGGCGGTGAGCGCTGTCCTCCGGTCCGTGACCCGGTTGAACTGCTCGACCCTTGCCGGGGCCAGCGCCTCACCACTGCAGAAGACGTACCGCAGCGACCGGACCTGCTCGGCAGGGTATGACGAGTCGTCGAGCAACTCCAGGAGAGGGCCCAGCATGGAGGGTACGGAGTGCAGCATGGTGACCCGGTGTTCGCCGACCACGCGCAGGATCTCTTTCGGATCCTTCTCGCCGCCGGGCGGCAGCAGCACCAGCCGCACCCCCTCGATCGCCCACCAGAACAGCTCCCACACCGAGACGTCGAAGGAGATCGGTGTCTTCTGCAGCAGAGTGTCGCCTTCTCCGATCGGATAGGCGTGCTGCATCCACGCCAGGCGGTTGACCACCGAGCGGTGTTCCACCATGACGCCCTTCGGGATACCCGTCGAGCCCGAGGTGTAGATCACATAAGCGAGGTCGCCGGAGGTGGCAAGCGGCGCCACCGGCTGGGCGGATTCCTCAGAGTCCAGCAGTTCCGCCACTCGACGCAGTCCCGGGGCCTCCGCAGCCCCCGCGGGCACCGCCGAGTCGGCCAGCACTATTCTGGCGTCACTGTCCTCGAGCAGGAAGCGGATGCGCTGCTCCGGATAGCCGGGGTCCACCGGAACGTAGGCACCGCCGGCCTTCAGCACTCCGAACAGCGCCACCAGTAGCTGTGGGCCGCGCTCCATCATGACGGCGACCCGGTCGCCGGGCCCGACCCCCTCGGCTCGCAGGGCACGCGCGAGCCGGTTGGCGCGCTTGTCGAGCTCGCCGTAGGTCATGGTCTGGTCGTCGGCCGGGCCCACCAGGGCGATCCGGTCGGGGTCGCGCGCCACCTGAGTCTCGAACAGCCCGTGTAGAGTCGCCTGCTCCGGTAAGGCGACGACCGGCCCGCGGCTACGCCCCTCACCGAGGTCGGCGCGCTCGCCGGGGGTCAGCATGGGAACGGCGGTCAGCGGCAAGTCGGTCTTTTCGAGTCCATCACGCACCAGGGACTGCAGGTGGCCGGCCACGGACTCTATGGAAAAGTCCGCGTCGAAGACGTCTTTCGCGTGGACCAGGTCGACCCGGGCGTCGCCGCCGCGCTCGGGCACCGTCACGTAGACGTTGAGGGCGTCCTGGTCATGGCAGCCGGCATTGAGCAGGTTCGTCTCGCGGACCGCTCCGGGGACGTCCTCGGGCCGGGCGGTCTGGAGGTATGAGAAAGTAACGTCGAACAGCTGCCTGGCGTCGTTGCCCGTACTCGGGCGGGGAAGTGCCCGAAGGAGATCGCCCAGCGACAGCCGTGAGTGGCGCGCCAGCGGCAGGATCGCGTCCTGCACCTGCCCGACCAGGTCGTGCAGCGATGTCGTGTCCGTCGCGCACAACCGCAACGGCAGGGTGTTGGCGAAGTCGCCGACAACCCTCTTCTGTGCGCCCCAACGATTGGCCAGCGCGATCCCGAGAATGACCTCGTCCCGGCCCAGGACCCGGGAGAGATAGCCGCCGAGTACTGTGGCAAGGTAGGCGAACGGCGTGTACCCGGCCGCGCGGATGCGATCCATCGTCTCGCGCTCGATCACGAAGCTGTGGCTGGCGCTGCGTCGGCCGCCGGAGGCCGCCTTGCGTGAAAAGAGTGCCGGTACCGCGCCCTCGACGGCGCTGCGGCAGTAAGCCAGGTCATCCAGATACGCCTGCGAAGCCCGGTATTTGGCGTTGGCTTCCACGAACGGAAGGTATGCCGACTGCTTGTCTGCGGGGACGGACTCACCTGCCAGTGCGGCCTTGTAGTGATCGAAGACGCGCCGATCGAACAGCGCGCCCGAGAATCCGTCAGCGACGATGTGATGCACCTTCGAGTACACATGTGTCACGGCCGGGCTCTCCGCCAGCAGACTGACCTCGATCAGTGGACTCCGGTGCAACGGGAAGGGCCGGACCGTCGCACTCTCCATCCAGGCGGCACATGCCGCAGCAGGATCGTGATGTCCCGTCAGATCGATGACGGCAACCCGGAAGGGCTCCTCGCTGAACTGCTGATATGGCGTGCCATCTTCGTCCTCGTCGAATCGCAGGTGCAATGCGTCGAACTCCGAGTGGGCTCGTTCGACGCTCCGCACCAGTGCGGATCGGTCCACCTCGCCCTCGAGACGCGTATGCATCACACAGTTGAACTGGGGATTATCGGGCAGTAACGAGTTGGCCACCCAGATGTCATGCTGATAGGGGGTTAAACCATGGCGTTTTGCCATTACTTGCCACTCCGGATCCCGACCCTGACTATCGCCAAGACCGTTTCGAACTGCGAATTGCCTCACGTTGCCCCTCTCCTTGCCTGCGACTTGGATGATCACGATGCGCGCAGCATCCTAACCTCGCGCTTTCATGAGGGGGCCGTCCGACTTCTGTCCAAGAAGGCAGGAAGTGCCGCTGCCCAGCGAGAATAAGGTTGCTGAGGTCCTTGTTCCCGCCACGGTCGGAGGCACTTTTCAGGTGAAGAGGCGTATTGCGTCATACCCGCGTGTCCGCGTCGAGGTCGGTGGTCGCGGAGTGGTTTCGCAGGCCGGTGCTGTTGGTCGAGACGGTCCGCAAGTCCGGTCTGGATGCGGGGATATCGGCGGCGCTTGAGCCGTGGCGCGAAGCCCGGGCGGTGCACGATCCGGGCAAGGTCCTGCTGGACGTCGCGCTCGCGGTGGCGCTGGGCGGGGACTGCCTGGCCGATGCGGGCATGGTGCGGGCCGAGCCGGCCGTGTTCGCGCCGGTGGCCTCCGACCCAACAGTCTCCCGGCTGGTCAGCAAGCTGGCGTCGAGCGGACAGCGGGCCTTGGCTGCACTTTGCGCCGCCCGCGCCGAAGTACGCAAACGGGTCTGGCGGTTGGCCGGGAACGCGGCGCCGGACGCGGACGGGTAAGTAATCGTGGACATCGACGGTGTCCTCGTCCTGGCGCACTCCGAGAAGCAGGACGTCACCGCGACCTGGAAGAAGACGTTCGGGCACCGCCCGCTGATGGGATTCGTCGACCACGGTCGCGGCGGGTCCGGCGAGCCGGTCGTGGGCCTGCTGCGGCCCGGAAACGCGGGGCTCCAACACCGCCGCCGACCACATCGAGGCCACCCAGTCGGCCCTCTCCCAGCTGCCGAAACACCTCCGGCGGGGGCGTCAGACGCTGATCCGCACCGACTCCGGCGGCGGCACCCACGAGTTCGTCGCCTGGCTCACCCGGCGCGGGCGGTGACTGTCGCACTCGGTCGGCATGGCCATCACCGATGCCATCCGCCAGGCCGTCCTGAAGGTCCCGGCCTCGGCCTGGACGCCCGCCGTCGAACCCGGCGGTGACATCCGCGACGGCGCCTGGGTCGCCGAACTCACCGGCGACTGCCTGACCGGCCGGCCCAAGGGCCTTCGACTGATCGTGCGCAAGGAACGCCCGCACCCCGGAGCCCAGTTGCGCTTCACCGACGCCGACGGCATGCGCTTTACTGCTTCGCGACCAACACGGCCGTCGAGGCGATCGCCGCCCTCGAACTGCGCCACCGCCGGCGGGCCTGGGCCGAGAACCGCATCCGCGCCGCCCGCGCCACCGGCCTGCGCAACCTGACCCTCCACACAACAGCCCAGAACAAGGTCTGGCTCGAGATCGTCCAGATCGCCCTCGACCTGCTGGCCTGGATGCCCATGCCCACCCTCACCGGCAAGGCCCGAGTCTGGGAACCCCGCCGCCTGCGATTCCGCCTCTTCTCCGCAGCCGCCCAACTCGTCACCACCGGCCGACGCGAGATCCTCCGCCTCACCCAGCACTGGCCCTGGACCGGCGAGATCACCACCGCCCTCGAACGCCTCGCGCTCCTGCCCCCCGACTGACCAGCAACCTTCCACCGTCCCAACTGCAACATCACCCGCCCCGGGCAGTGGAACCCGGCGCCCACCCGACGCGACAACCGGGCCGCCGGCCTGCCCACCATCAGCTCCGGAAAGCGAAAAGGTCCACCGACTCCGTCGGCGGACCCTCATGAACGATCGAGGCTAGTGCATTGGGTAGCGCGTGAAAGACCACAACTCAAGGTAATCGGTTTCTCCCGTGCTCTGGTTCCCGTATATCGACGGGATTCCGAGGCATCGGAAGCACAAAGGGTTCATTCGTCATGCGTGCCGCCGAAATGTGCTCCTGAGTGGGCTGTGCCGAGTGCTTTCCCCTTGGGTTGGGAGGGGTACGACTCCAGCGCCTTACGGCGTACTGCGCACGGACATGAGACCTCGAAACCATGGAGACGCCATGACCCCGGAGATAGAGATGCCTTCGCTGCGATCAGGAGTGAGTACGGTCCGGACTCGATCGTCCGGGTCGAGGAGATCATGGCGGCGGGGAAGCAGCAGCGGCACCCTTAAAGAACGGTGCCAAGTGGATCCTGCCCGGTATTTCCCAGCAGCCCTGGCACGACCCGTACGGGCACCCGGAGCTGGCGCCGGTGGTGCATGCCTTCGATGCGAATCACGCTGCCATCAAGAAGGAGTTGGAGGACGCCTGGGCCGACCGGAGGGCCGCGTTCTCCGATTACGAGCACTACTTCTCACGCCAGTCGGACCGGCAAGCTCTCTATCTCTTTCGCAAGGGTGCCCGGGTGAGCGAGTCGGCGGACTCGGTTCCGACGCCTTCGACGTGCTGAACCAGGAGGTTGTCGACACGGGGAAGCTCTGCCCTCTGCTGGGGTGCCACTTCTCGACCCTGCTGCCCGGCGCGTGCATCGCCCCGCACTGCGACCTGTGGAACTTCAGCATCGACCTGCATCTGGCGGCGACATCCCCGAAGGTTGCGGTATCAGGGTCGCGGGCGAGACACGGGAGTGGCAGGAGGGCACGTGCCTGCTGTTCGACTACTCCTCCGGTATGACCAAGGACTCGACCGGCTCCATACGGCCGGTGCCGTTCTTCGAGACGTTCCGGCCGAGCATGGCGACCCCCAGGGAGGGGGAGGAGACGGACTCCAGCGTGTCCGCGGCCGCCCCGGTGTTCGTGATGTCGAAGAAGGCCGCGGTGGTCGCGGCGTCGAGCGGTGCGAAGATGCGGCCGTCATCCCGCCGACCAGCAGATCGGTGGTCGTCACGGTCCCGTCCGCCGTCGCACGGTGGCCGGTGTCCGTCACCGGCTGCGGTTTCGTGATCTATCCGGTCGGTTCCTCGCCGGAGCGTCGTCGGTAGTGGCTGCGGCGGGCTGTCGCTTGGTGTTGGCGCCGCCAGTTGGACCAGTGCAGCAGCCGTACCCGTTCTCGGCTGGGTACGGCCACAAGATCGCGACAGCAGACTGGAGTACTGGTGCTACCGGCAAGCGACTCGCCCTATGACCCTCCTGTGCCTGATGTGCCGTCAGGTAAGTCAGCATCTGATCAGCATCATTCCCCGCACATTCCGATTCCGAGACGGGCGTCCGAACAGACGCTTGGTCGGCGGCGGCACAACAGTCTGGCTCGCACGGAAGCCCAGGTAGGGAGCCTGGTTGCCAGAGTGAAGCGATGTTCCTCACAATCCTCGACTCCGACGCGTGCCGGTGTACAGTGAAGAACGCCCTTGACCTGCACAAAGCGGGCAGGGAGCCGTCTCCCAGGAGTCCAAAGTGCTGCGTACTATGTTCAAGTCGAAGATCTAGCGCTTAGATGTTTTCGCAGGTCAGAGCCCTAGTCGCCGCCTCCAGGTCAGTAAACGGTCAGCATCGGGCGCGGGAGCGTCCCAGCTTGCTGACCAGGTGGCCGCCATGACGGGGACTTGGACACAGGCGCCTGGCTCCTGCTTGGGAGGTTCGCTGCGTGGCTCGACAGCTCGTCCGCGGCATGGGCGTGAGCAACTGGGCTGCGTTCGGGGCCGAAGCGGCGTGCCCTATGGATGCTCCGGCCGCTGCCACGACCTACCTAGCCCGCCCCGGTGTCCTTCTCGTCCACTGCGCCGACGTCATGGCCCTCGGCTTCGACACCGTCGTCATTCGCGACACCGTGACCGAAGCCGCAGCCCACCCCACCGCGGCGCCCTCCGCGTGACCTGTTGCGTCACGATCACCCGCGCCCGCGAGCGGGGCTGGTCCTAGGTCGGCAGGGCAGCTGGTTGCCGCACCACCCGGAAGCTGCACGGGTAGGCCATGATGCCCTGAGCGCCCACGGGGTGAGGTGTTCGAAGGAAGGGCGGGTGGCGCCCGACCCGTACGTACGAGAGAGGAGCCCCGTATCCGCCATGCCGCCGCCTCCCAGCAGCGATACTGGATGCATGGACACGACGATCACCGCCCCTCGTGCTGAGGTGCTGCGGGACCGCTACCGCAGCCGGCTGCCCAAGCGCTTGCAGGAGCTGGCCGGCCCCGTCGAGGGCAACGTGGACCTGCCGCTCCACATCGTCTGGTCCGGGCGGACGAGCTACAGCCTGGACCGTCCGAAGTCCCGCATGACGCTCTACCGGACCGTCCTCGCCGAAGGACTGCGTGAGGACCTGGTGGCTCTCCTGCACCACCGGCTGCTCACCGAGCAGTGGCCCGTCCTGCGGCGCTTGATCAGCCCCTACATCCGCGAGGTCTGGGAAGACGCTTTCCCCGAGCTGCTCCGCACCGCTCCGGCCGACACGACCGCCGCGTGAAGCTCACTCCGCTCCACGAGCGTCTCCTCGCCGACATCCTCGACCTCGGCTCCCCCTACCCTCTGGTCCTCACCGGCGGATACGCCGTGCAGGCCCACGGCCTGGTCGAACGCTTCAGTCGTGACCTCGACGTCGCCACCGAGAACCCTGCTCCGATGCAGGAGATCGTCGCCTCACTCACAGCGGGTCTCAGCGCGCGCGGATGGCGGACCACGCACGTCCAGACTGATCCGCTCAGCGGCCGTTTCCTCGTCACCGATCCGGACACCGGCGAGGAGTGCGAGGTCGACGTCCTCAAGGAGGCGTTCTGGGCTCCGCCCGCTCAGACCCCCTACGGCCCCGTTCTTTCCCTCGATGACGTGATCGGCACCAAGGTCCGTGCCCTCGCCGACCGCGGCACCGTCCGTGACCTCATCGACGTCCAGGCTGCCTCCCGCCACCGCTCCACCGTCGACCTCGAATCCCTGGGCCGCCGTCGCGCCCACGACGAGTTCAGCCTCGAAGACCTCCGGGACCGGCTCATCGGCGCGGACTGGTACGAGGATGAGGACTACACCGCGTACGGGCTCACCTTCCGGCAGATCGAAGAACTCAAGGCGTGGGCGCTGGAGTGGGCGGAGGATCTGGGTGCGCGGATCCATGACGAGAACGCCTGAGAGGCGGTCATCGTGTCCATCCCCTCTACCACCGTTGCAACGAGAGGATGCGGTGTAGCCAGCAGGTTCCACCCCGGAGCCGTCCACGGCGGTGGCTGCCCTGCACGGCGGATGTGCAGGGCAGCCGAGCGATACACCGCAGTGGACTCACGGCGAAACCGGTCTGCGGTAACGGTCAAACACTGCATCCCACTCCCATGCCCAGTCCGGGTCCCGACGGTGGAACTCGGTAACGGCCAGCTCGAAGAATTGGTCGGAAGGCTTCCGGCTGGATCCGGAAAGTCTCGCCGAATCCCTCGGCGTCACCCCGCTGTCGAAGTCGCGTGTGGAGGAGGGGCATGGACCCGTCTGTAGTGAAGGCACGCCGCGAGCGGGGTCAGCAAATGGCGGGGGAATGCGCGAAGGGGTGATGGCCGCGGCAGCGGAAGAGGCCGCGTACTGGACGGGCGAGCACGCCGATCTTTCACCACGTGCCCCCTATGTGCCAGTTCGGCTCGTGGAAGCTGAACACCGTCACGCCTGTCCGTGTCCGTCTGACGCCCACGAGATTTCTACTAAAGGTCCGTAACCTTCTGAATGAAACTATGATGTAGGCCACGTCCCGGTCTCCAGGGGAGGGAGAGCCGAGGGAGCGGCGCGGTCGAGCATCGGCCGGGGCTGTGTGCAAGGGGGGTGTACATGCCCGAAGGGCAGACGGTTTCTGCGGCGTCGCGGAAGGTTGCAGAGCTGGTCCGTGCCTTCTCGTCCGGAATTTCTGAGCGGGAACTGGTCGTCGAGGCCAAGAGGCAGTTCGGCACACTGCCGGAGCAGCGGTTAATCAAGCTGGTCGCCGAGGCGGTCCGCGGAGGTCTGCTGATCGCTTCGGGGGACCTTCTCCTGCCTGTTGCTCCGCAGGAACTGGTGCGCCCGGCACAGGTGGCGTCCGAACGGCGCCAGCCAGGCGCTGAGTCCGCTGTTGCTGCACGGTTGGACGAGACGTCCGTGCTGCGGACCGTCGCGCTCGACGTCGAAAGCGTCGTACGGACGACGGCGACCGCTCCCTACTTGGAGCGGCACGTTTACGAGGCGGCAGCGGTCAGGTTCGGCGCCGATCGTGAATGGGTCGCTGCGGCGCCCCGCTGGCGGCGGTACCTCAGGTTCCCTGGTGACACTGAGGAGTTGCGTGACGGCAGCGTGCGGGACGCTGTGCTTGGCCAGGGGGTATCCCAGCAACAGGCGTGGACGGAGCTGCGTGACTTCCTGTCGGACGCCGATGTCGTGGTCGCCTATAACGGCACGACACTGGACTTTCCCGTCGTCTGTGAAGCGGCGAAGGAGGCCGGTACCAGCGATCCGCTCTCCGCCGTGCGCCCCGTCGATGCCCTGTACCTCGCGCACGCCATGTGGCCGACAGCCCCGTCCCACCGACTTCAGGACCTGGCGATCCAGCTCGACGTGTCCCGTTCGGGCCTGCGTGCCCATACTGCGGACAGTGACGCGCTCTTGCTGGTGCGCCTCCTGGAGCGGGCCGCCGCCGAGTTCGCCTGCAGGACGGCCGAATTACGCGGTCTCATCGCCGATGTCTGCCCCGACTCCGACGCGTGGCGACTGCTGCGGGAACTGGCCGAGGGCGAGGCTGCCAATGATCGAGAGCCGCAAGTGTGGGAGCACGCACACGTGACCCGCCTGTTGGGTGCCGAGTTCGGGCAGCACACGCCGCGTCGAACCCCTGGCGGAAGAGCACCGGGCAAGGGCGCCGTGGAGGTGCCGGACGTCTTGCGGGGCGCCGACGGACGGGTCGAGCCGACCGCTCTCGCCCGGGTTGTGCACGGCGCCCGCGTTGAACCCCGGCCCGCCCAGCAGGAGATGACGGCGACGCTGCACGACTGGACCGACCGCGGAGTCGGCGGCTTGCTGGAAGCGCCCACCGGCACCGGAAAGAGCTATGCCGTACTTGCCGCCGCGCTGGACTGGCTCGCCGGTGGTGACAGCCGTACCGCTGTCATTGCCACGTACACCAAACAGTTGCAGAGCCAGATGGCGAAGGACGTCCAAGACCTGGAGCGGGCCCTGCCAGGCATCCTCGGGGTCGCCGACCTGGTCAAGGGCAAGTCCAACCGGCTCTCTCTCGCAGCCCTGACGAAGACCCTCGCCGAGGCCACGCGTCGGCGCCGCTCCGCGGGCACCGCCCGCGCCCGCTTCTCCCAGCGGATCCGGTTCCGCGAACTCGCCGTCTTCCTCGCGCTGCGCCTGCTCGCGGCCAAGGAGCCCCCGCAGTCCTGGACGGCCAGATCGGTCGACCCGGTGGACCTGCCCGCCTTCTTCATCGACTACATCGGGCGCGGCCTGCCGCTCTGGCTGGAGTCGCTGTCCCAGCGCGACGGTGACTATGGCCCCGCCGCAGGCAATCCGCTCACTGTGCACACCGACACCGTCCGGGAGTCGATCGACAGCCACCGCCTCATCCTCGCCAACCATGCACTCGTCCTCTCCCACTTGGACGACCTGCGTGCCGTCGGACCTGAGGTGCTCCTCGTGATCGACGAGGCGCATGAGCTGGAGAACGCCGCCACGTCCGCGCTGACCGTGACCGTCAACTACCAGGACCTGGAAGCTTTGCTGCCGGAGTACCAGGCATGGATCGCGGACGCGCACCTGGGCACCGCCAAGGAGCAGGCCGCCGCAGCGATTGCAGACCTCGAACGACTGCTCGATGATGAACGCCTTCCTCGGTTGGCGGCGCAGGCCCTCGACGCCCAGGCCAAGGGCGTGGGCGTACGCATCGGCAGCCGGGCGACCACGCTCGCCAGCCCCTACGTCGGCACCTCCGGCACCCGGCACACCCGGCGGCTGTCGGTGGTGCTGGAGAGCATCGCCAAGGCGCTCGTGTTTTGTCGCATCACGCTGGAGCGGTACGTGGTCCAGCACGCTGCCGGAATCGATCCCCTGGTACGCGAGCGCCTGACCGCGCTCGCGGAGCACACCGAATCACTCACTACGGCCCTCGACCGGATCACGGCCGACATCCGCGCCTTTCTCGACCCCGCCCTCACCCTGGACGAGGCTCCGCCTTCGCGCGTCATACATCTGGAGGAAGCGGACGAACCCAAGGCGGAACTGCGGTCCTACCGCTTCCGTGTCGCCACCAGTCCCGTCGATCTGCCCGCAGACCCGGAGTGGCGGCGCTACCTGGCGTCCTTCGACCGTGTCTACTACGTCTCCGCGACCCTGCGTGTCGCCGGGGAATGGGATTTCATGCGGACCCGACTCGGGTTGCCCGACGATCTGCCGACGCTGTCCCTGCCTTCCCCGTTCGCCCTGCGCAGCCAGGCCGAGGTCGTGTGCTTCTCCGACTTCCCCTCCTGGGCGGAGCAGGAGGAGGGCGCCCTGCGGACCGTCGCCCACCACGTCGCCGGATTCGCCACCGAAATGACACGTGGACGCGCCGACGGCAACGGCTTTGATGGCGGCGGCGTGATCCTCACGACCGCTCGCTCGACCGCCGCGGGCATCGGCTTCCACCTCGTGCAGGAGCTGCGCTCCCGCGCCCTCGACACCCCGGTCGTCGAGGCGCTCACTCTCGGCAACGGCCGGGCCTATCAGGCCTTCACCGACCGACGGGATGGCGGAGGGTTTCTCGTCGGCACCAAGGGACTCTGGCAGGGGGTCGACGTCTCCGACGCCGAGCGGCTGCGTCTGGTGTGGATCAACAAACTGCCCTTCGCACCGTTCGCCGCTCCGATCGTGGAGGCCCGGCGCGCGGCGGTTGCCGAACGCGCCGAGCAGGCCGGCCACCCCGATCCGGAAGGTGCCGCCACCGAGCACTACTACCTGCCGCTCGCCGCGCTTCAGCTGCGTCAGGCGGTGGGCCGGCTCATCCGCTCCGACCGCCACCGTGGCGTCGTCGTCATCAGCGACCGCAAGCTTGCGGGAGCAAGCAGCCTGCGTCGCTCCTACCGGCGTGCCTTCCTCGGCAGCCTCGATGACGGACTTCAGCGCCCCGACCCGGAAACCGGCGACATCGGCGGCGGCAACGTCGCCACCATGGCCGAAGGATGGCGTCGCATCTGGGAGTTCATGGCGGCCCACAACCTCCTGGACCCCACCCGGGCTGCGGAGCTGTGTACCGACGAAGCCCTCGAACGACAGACCCTCCTACCGCACACCAGGCGCATCCGTGAACTGGCCCTGACCACAGAGGAGACTCAAAAGCTGCGGGAACAGGGCCTGCTCGTGGAGGAGATCAAGGACCGCTGCGCCCGCATCGGAGGATTGCTGCGGCTCGTCGACGAACCCGTGGCCCTCAAGCCGGCCCAGCAGGCCGTCATCGCCGCCGTGACCGAGGGGCGCAACGTACTCGGACTGCTTCCCACAGGCTTCGGCAAGAGCTTCACCTTCCAGCTGCCCGCGCTGGTCCTGCCCGGCGTCACCGTGGTCGTCAGCCCGCTCGTCGCTCTCATGCACGACCAGGCACTCGAACTGAACCGGTCCATCGGTGGCGCGGTCCGCGCACTCATCTCCCCGCTGCGCGAGTCCAGCAGCAGGGCTGGCAAGACAGAAGTGACGGACCAGCTCCTCGGTCGGGCCGACCACGGTATCCGCCTGGTCTACGTCAGCCCGGAACGCCTGTGCCAGCGGCGCTTCCGGGAGACCGTCCGCGCGGCCGCGGCGGCGGGCCGGGTGACCCGGATCGCCGTGGACGAGGCACATACCCTCCCGCAATGGGAGGACTTTCGGCCCAGCATGCGCCGGGTCAGCAGGTTCCTGGACGAGCTGCGCCGGGACCACGGGGTGGGGGTCACCGCGGTGACCGCCACCGCCAACAGGGCCGTCCACGAGGCGCTGCGCGAAGGGCTGTTCGGTCTGCCCACCGAGGTCCCTGAGCCCGCCTCGGCCGAGGCGACCGCCGAAGCAGAGCATCCCGGAGTCGTCGGTGGGCTTTTGACGGTGCGCGAGAACCCGATCAGGCCCGAACTCGCCGTCTTCCGCCGCTCCCTCGACCGACTCGGACAGGGAAGTGTGGCAGGGCTGGTCGAGCGCGTCGTCGACGCGCTCGACGGTCACGCCATCTTCTACTGCCTCACCGTCAAGGAGGTCAACACCCTCTACACCCACCTGCGCGAGTACGTGGGTGACGCTGGCGTCCGCGTGCTGCGGTTCCACGGCCGTCTGACGGAGGCGGAGAAGGCGGCCGTCATGACTGAGTTCCGGGAGGCGCCCCGGGGAGGCGACGACGGCTTCGTCCCGGTCGTGGTGGTGGCCACCTCCGCGTTCGGGCTCGGTGTCAACCGGCCCGACGTACGCACCGTGATGTGCGTGTCGCCGCCTACCGACCTGGCCGCGCTCTACCAGCAGTTGGGTCGGGCGGGGCGGGACGGCGCGGGCCGGGGGACGGCCGGCGACGGCCCCGTCAACAGCGGTCTCGCCCTCGCGACGAGCCGGGGCCTGCGCATGGTCCGTTTCATGACGGGCCAGGAACTGCCCACGTCGCTGCTCCGGCGCATGGGCAACCTTGTCCTCGCCCAGCGGGACGGCACGCTCGATCCGGTGCGGCTGGCCGACCTGCTGATGGCCGAGGACGCCGCGAGCGGTGCGCTGAGCGAGGCTGAGCTGGACGACCGGCACACCCAGGAGCGCTACCAGGGCGGCATCATGCGGGCATTCAGCGCGCTCGCCGACCTCGGCGCCGTCGAGGACCTCGGCGACCACCCACCGTTCTGCGCGGTCAAACCCGGCGACCTCCGACCGGCCGGCCACGGCGCAGGACAGACGCCTACCACTGCAGCGGAGCGCGACGAGGAAGCGGCCGGGTCCGTGCGGCTGGAGCAGACCGTCATCGACACCGCCCTGTCCTGGGACACCCCACGACAGGTCGACGTCCGAGCTCTCGACCGGGAACTCGCCGCCCGGTGCCCCGACTACCGCTCGGTCGCCGATGGACCGTCGGCGACCTGGGAACTGCTCGCCGACCTCCACGACCGTGGGCTCCTGGACGTCTCAGCGGCACCCAGCCGCCGCCTGGTCACCGGTCTGACCACCCGCACCGGCACCCTGCCCGACGGGTTCCTCCCGCTGCTCGGCCGACGCGGGCGCCGGGCCGCCGAGGAACTGGCCAGGCTCCGGAACTTCTTCGACGCGAGCACGGTATGCGCCCAACGGGTCTTCGCCGATTACTTCGGCGTCAGCGACCTGCCCGAGGGGTGCTGCACCACGGCCCGCTGCCGCTGCTCGGCCTGTTGGGACACCGGCCGCTGGCCCGTGGAGGAGCGGCGCCCTGCCGTCGCCCAGGCATTCGACAGCCCGCGCCCCCGCGAGGGAGGCGGTGCCGACACCTCACTGCGCGACCAGCGCGTCGACCTCCAGGTCCACCGGCTGCTGCAGCTCCAGCCGCAGGGCGCACACCCGCGCCGGCTCTGGCACGCACTGCGCGGCGACGAATCCTCCTACAACCCGAGGAATCGAAAGATGATCCCCCTGCCGAAGGCGATCCGGGAAAGCCGCCACTTCGGCGGTCGTGCGGATCTGTCCTATACGGCGGTGGGCGCGAGCCTCACACGGCTGGCCGCAGCCGGAGCCGCAGTCGAGGGCCCGGACAGCCTCTGGCGAGCTGTCCGCCCAGTCCGACACATGAGATCCCGCCGGGCGGGAAGCGGACCCGAACGGAAGGACAGCTGGGCGTGACCACGATGATCAGCACTGGACCGGACATCTGGCGGCCGTTCGACGGCGAGCCTGTGCTCACTCCCGCCATGACCGGCGGACACCGCAGCACACCCGCCGAGGAACTGGAACGGTTGCGTCGCTACCTGGAGGCGGTCGTGTCCGACCGCGTGTGTCCGGTGCACACCGCGGTCGCCTTCAATGCGGCCTATTTCGGCTACGAGCTCAGTGGCGAAGGTCACGGCAACGGCCCCTTCGACCTGGACGCGTTCCCCTCCCTGACGCTGGGCGACGAAGTACCGGCCTTGCCCGTCGGGGCACTCGTTCGCATCGAAACAGGATCCGACCCGCTGTACGCGGAGATCGTCTACAAGGAGGGCCGCCACCCCGGCGTCGAAGAGGGTGCCGACGTACCCGCGTGGGTGTCCGGGGTACCGGCCGGTGTCCGAGGACCGAGCGAGCTGTCGGAGGCACCGCACCCAGTGCGCCGGGAGCTGCTGGTCCCTGATCTCACGGCGTTCGGCCCCGCGCTGCAGCTCAGCGAGGCGAAGTTGCAGCGGTTCCGGTCCCGCCAGAAGTGGCTCAACAAGGACGGCCACGTCGTCGTCGACGCCCGCTACGGCTCGGCGCCGCACGCCGGGCTTGACGACTGCACCGCCTTCGTGCAGCATCTGCTGACCCACCAGCGCGAAGCACTGCTGAGCCCCCTCGTTCCCGCGTCCGTCGCCCACCTGGCCGGGGGTGGCACGGAGGAGCGGCTGAAGAGCGCCCTCAGCGGGCTGCTGGACACCGTCGATCACGCCTTGCGCACCAGCGACAGTCTGCGCAGCTGGGGCCACTACGCACTGACCCGTACCCGCATCGGGGCCGCCCTGGGCCACGACGGGCCGCTGGGCGGCGACGACCTGAGAGCCCTCGCCGGCTCCCTGGAACGCAGTGCGGCCCCTGCCACCCACCGACGGCACGGCGTGAACGGTTCCCGCACCGTGTACACGGCGATCGGGGCGTGGCTGCGCGGCGTCGACGGTGCCGAACCACTGCTGAGCGGAGTGGAATACGCGGTCTCGGTGTGCCGCGCCAACCTGGCGGTCGCGGATTTCGTCCGGGGAGACACGGACAACGGCATACGCGCCGGGAGCGACGTACGGATCACCCTCGACGACGACTTCCAGAACGGTGGCATCTGGCGGTCCCACCACCCGGGCTCGGAGGAGGCGGACGACAGTGATCCGCTACGCCCAGCGGGACGCGGCTGGCATGACACGGTACATCCACCCGCGCCGCCTCGGCCTGTCGCGGTGCCGCACGCACAGAGCGTCCCCCGAGAGGAACAGCCGGAGGACGAACGGTACGTCGATGCCGAACCCGCGGACACCCCGCTCGCGGACGGTGACCGGATCGGTCCGCCGAACTACCTGAGGATCAACGACAGCGAGGTCTGCTGGCAGACCCCGCTGCGTCTCGCCCACCTCATGGAGGACCGACTGCCGTTGAGCCCCAGGGCCCGGGACGGGTTGGCATATCTCGGCACGGATACCGGCTCCGTGCGCGTACGCCTGGAACTCAGCCATCCCGGCGGCGAGCTCGACGCGTCCGAGGAGGTCCAGGAGGTGCTTCTGGACCTCACCGATGAGACCGGCATGCTCCGGAACGTCCAGTGGCCGATCGATTTCTTCCCCGGGCTGTGCCTGTACATCCAGTGGCCGCGCGGCGGTACCGTCTTCCGGGTCCACACCGTCGAACTGGAACACCCCGTCGACATCGACGGGCAGCTCGTCGCGCATCGCTACGACTCGGGAGTGCTCACCCGGGAAGGAGCGCCGGGTAGTGAGCGGGACGGCGACTCGTCCGCCGGCCTCGACACCCGGCGTCTCGTCCTGCGTACCGTACGACGCTTCGGCCGCCTCACGCCCGAGGGACATGCTCTCCTTGACCGGGCCGCCCTCCCTCGAGGCGTCTACGACACAACTCCCGCCCCCCAGCAAGTCACCGCACTGGAGCAGGCCGTTGACGAGCTCCTCGCCGAACACCACCTGTACCCGGCCATCGGCAGCCGCGGTGTGGACGGCGAGCCCCACCACCCTGCCCGCGACGGTGAGCCGCCCATCGCCCTGATCGGTTACGCGCCGAACCCCGTAGTGGTGCCACGACCGGGCTCGCGTGCCGGCGCGCCGCCGCAGGTCCACGGCGTGGAGCACTTCGTCCACGGCTTCCTGCGGAGGCTGCCCGCGGGCTCGAATCCGACCGATGCACAGCGCGCTGCCTACCGCGAGCACTGCCGCCACGTCGGAAAGGCGGACGGCTGGGAACTGCCACCCGGCTACACCTTCGTCACGGAACACTCTCGCCGGCGCTGACCCGCCCCGGCCGGACCGGCCCGACATGCGCGGGCCGCACGCCACACCCCCCGCATCCACATCACAGGAAACAAGAGATCGGGACTGAATGACCGCCAGCTACGCCGTGGTCGCCAAACCACCGTCCTCCCCGCACGGCACACCGGTTGGACTGCTCAAGGAACTCGCCGTAACGCTCGACGGACTCGGCCAGATCCTGGACGCCGCCCTCGACGCCCTCACGGTCGGCGAGACGGAACTCGCGCTGAACTCCCTCGGGCCCAAGGATCGTCAGGCCATCATGAGGGGTCTCGGCTTCCGCAAGGTCGAGCCGCGGCGATTCGGGCGCGTGCTCAGCGAGCAAGTGCTCAAGCGGTTGCAACGGGTGGAGCCGACCCACCACAGGCATGCGGTGTCCCACCTCACCGCCCGGATCATGAACGACATCGATCACGAGGTCGCTGAGCACGGGGCCGCGGGCACGAGCCCCGGTCTCGTGAGCCGCTGGGGCGCATGCCTGCTCCGCCTGGCGCTCTTCTCCCACCTCCAGGCTTCGGCGCACGACGCCCGACTGCTCGTATGGGCCGCGGAACACGACTGGTTCGGTATGGAGGCGGACGAGGCGGCACTGGCCGCGGTACTCAAGGCCGCTCAGCAGGTAATCGACGCGACTCCCGGGTTTGACCACCTCACTGCGCTTGGCGAGGACGCGGCGGCTGAGGAACCACAGCCGACCGCTGCGGTCCCGGCTCCCCGGCTGCCCGAGCACATCTCGGCTCCAGAACTGGCCGAGTCCTCAGCGCAGCAGGGAGAGCAGCCCCCTGGTGAGGGGCGCTCCCTAGACGATCTGGCCTCGGCCGAGGAGGAGCTCAAGCACGTCGTCGAGGAGGCACGAGGCGCCGTCGACCGCGTGCGCGCCACCCTGCTGGACGGGTGCCCGCCCACCGACACTGATTTGGTGCCGCTCGCCGCGGTCGCCCCGGCGTTCTCCCACGTGCGGGGTGTGCTCTCAGAACTCGGCGTCACCGGCGTCACCGATCGCCTCACCGATGTCCTGAGGTCGATCGACGAGGTTCGTGCGCGCGTCGAACGGAAGGAGAGGAACGCCGAGGCCCGTCAAGTGGTGGAGACGGTGACGGCCCTGGGCTGCGCTCCGGACAGTGCGGTGGCCGCGGTGATCGCGGACGCCAGGCACAGCGCGGAGGCACTGCTCGCGAAGCAAGAGTGGGACGAACAGGACGACGCGTGCGCACACATTCTCACGCTGCTGGTGCGCCTCGCCGACATGAAGGACCGGTCCGACGCACAGCAGGAGATCATCGAGCTCCAACAGCAGTTGTCGGTCGCACATCCGCCGTACGCTGTGGCCGCCGTCCTGTACCAGCAGATCACGCTGAGCGAGCACAGGACCCCTCACCCCGACACGGCCGCCGCCCCGCAGGGCGAGGAATCCGCCGAGGTTCCCGAGGCGCCGGAACGGGCCATATCCCCGGAGACGGCCACCGCCGCGCAGGCTGACACCGGCGTGCCTGAAACGCAGGACCACAGCACCGCCGATTGCGTCCCGGCCGAGCGACCTCCCCGGTCCGCCGACACCGCCGAGCAGCAGCCCGCGCCGGAACGGCGGGTCTTCGCCGCCCCCGCAGCGACCGCGGCCGTCGACACCACCACGGAAACAGCCGACGGCACGGAAACGAAGAGCATCGAACCCGTCCTCGCCCGTCTCATCGCCGAGAAGCGCTTCGGACTTGCCGCCCACCTGTCGCAGGCCGCCGACCGCCCGGACACCGAGGCCGCGGTCCTGCGCCTGGCCGCCGCGGCGACACTGCTGCACTCCAGGACCGGCCGAGCGGCTCAGATCATCGAAGAGGCGCTGCACGAGTGGGAGGCCCGTAAGGAGAGCGACAGTGACGCGCTGTCCCTGCTCCTGCTGCCCACGCTGGTCCGGGCAGCCCTAGTGACGGGTGCACCCGTGGTCGGTGCACAGCTGAGGGCGCTCACCCCGCAACTGCCCGATGCCCTGCACGAGGTGGCCACCATGGTGGCAGAACGTGCACTGCAGGGCGCGCTGCTCATCGCGCCGCCCCATGCCGTTGTCGCCGATGTCTCCCACACCGAGGGCGAGCTGCGCGCGGCCGTGGACGCCTGCCAGGCTATGCTCACCGTCCCTCGAATGCGCTTCCAACGGGCCAGCGCCATGGTGCAGCGCTGGCTGGCGCCGACCGGTCTGCTCGGCAGCGTGCTGACCGCAATCGTGGCCGGGGCCCCGGACGCCGAGCACCTGGCCGACGAGCTGCTGGAAAACCTCGCCCGTCGAGCTCAGGTCGAGGCGGCGATCGACGAGATGGACGCTGCGCTGCGCGGGCCGGGCGGTCGTGGCATCCAGGGGTCGGGCCGCAACAACGTCCGCCACTGCCTCGAGCGCGTCCGGGACGCCGTTCGGCAGTGGCGTACGGTCAAGCGCGACCTGGAAGCAGGACGCTCCGAGGAGAATGTGTGGGCGTTCCAGTCCATTGCATCCCTGCGCCTCTCCCTCCTCGGCCTGCGTGAGCGGGTCGCCGACGACCTCACCGCGGCCGAACGCAGCTCCGCCGTCCTGGCGAAAGCCACCGCCTACGTGGCGCGGGACCTGTTCGCCGAGGTCTTCGACGGGCTGGATGCGAATAGTCGACCGGTCGAGACGGGATCCGAGCCGGACGTTCAGACGGTTCTGGACGCCGAGCTCCACAAGGCCGAGTCGGCCGTGCCGGGAGAGAAGCCGACCTTGGACGGCTTGCTGAAGGCAGTGGACCGTACCTGGGACGACGCGATCGAACGGCAGCTCGCCCGTGACGAATTCGGCGTGATTCGCACCATCACGGACCTCGCGGACTTCGACGTCCTTCCTGCAGCCCACACCTTGTCGCTCTCGGAGGAGCGTCGCGCACGCCTCAGCGCGATCCAGAAGGAGCGCCGCGCCGCGCTCGCCGAGAAACATCGGCAACTGGCCGCCCGGCTCCGCCGGTCCCAGGCCGACGAGGCACTCACCGTCGAACAGGACGTCAGCCTCCAGGAGTTGCTCGCCGACGCCCGAGCACACCTGGAGCACGACCGGCCGGGCGAGCTGGCCGCAGTCCGGCGCAACCTCGACCGAGTCGAAGAACTGCTGCCCCGTTACCGTGAGGAAGCCGCCGACCGGCTGCGCGCCCGGCTGGCGGCGCTGACGGACGTGAGCGCGGAGGACCGCGAACGAGTCCTGCGCAACCTGGACACCGACAGCCTGGCTACCGCGGCCGAACTCGTCTACTTCCTCGAACTCGGCGAACCGGTACCCGAGATCAGGTCCGAGGACTCGCACCTGGAGGCGTTCTTCCCCGCCGTGCCGGAATCGTTGCCGGGCGGCATCGACGCTGACCTGATCGCGGCCGTCCGCGCCCGTGGCCGATACGGCGACCGCGCCGTGCTGGACTATGCAGGACTCTCGGAGGAGGAGGCCGAACGGGCCGCCGCGGCCCTGAAGTTGTGGAGCACGCTCGCCGCGACGAAGGACCGTATCAACATCAATCCGCGCGAGAGCCTCAATCCGGCTCTGGCTCTCCTCGGATACGAGGCCCGGCGCGCACGGCCTCTGGACGATCTGCCGCGTGGCAAGGACTACCGGTTCTTCGAACTCGCGCCCGTGCACGTCACCGGCCGTGCCTGGGCGCCCGCGTTCGGATCGCAGATCAAGGACCGTGGCGGCAAGCTCCGCGCCCTGTTGATCTGGGGCCGGCCCGCGGCCAAACTGCTCATCACCCGCGCTCTGCAGGACCCCGACGAGAGCAGTCTGCTCGTCGTCCACTTCGGGACGCTGGACAGCAGAACCCGTAATGAGCTGGCCGCCGCCTCCCAGGACACCAAGCCGATCATGGTGGTGGACGACGCCGCGCTGGCCTACCTCATCGCGCACGGCAACCGGCGGGTGGACGCCACGACCGAGACGCTGCTTCCGTTCTCCGCGGTGAACCCATACATCAAGGAGAAGCGGGGCCAAATCGGCCGGGAGATGTTCTACGGACGGGACCGCGAGCGCAAGAGCATCCACGACCCGGCGGGGACCCAGATCCTCTACGGCGGCCGGGGTCTCGGCAAGTCGGCCCTGCTCGCCGACGCGGGGGACCGCTTCGAGGAACAGCGGCCGGGGGCCTACCGCAAGCTCTACCTCAACCTGGACAAGATCGGCATCGGCCGGGGCACCGCACTCGGTGCCGAGGCCATCTGGCCCACGCTCGACCAGGAGCTGATCAGGCAGGGCGTTCTGGAGGAGCCCCGACGCCGGGGCCCACAACAGGAATCATGGCAGCGGGTCACCGACGGGATCGCCCGGTGGCTCGCTCAGGATCCCGACCGGCGGCTGCTCATCCTCCTCGACGAGTGCGACCGCTTCTTCGAGGCAGACGTTCCCGAGTGCACGGAGACCCGTCGGCTGCGCGGTCTGGGTGAGGACTCGCGCGGCCGGGCCAAGGTCGTGTTCGCCGGTCTGCACTCGGTGCAGCGCTTCACCCGGCTCGCCAGGAACGGCCCGTTCAGCCACCTGGCGCAGACCCCGACGGTCGTGGGACCGCTCGCCCCCCAGTTCGCCGCCGACCTGATCGTGCACCCGATGCGTGCGCTCGGCTTCGAGTTCGCTGACGTCGACCTCGTCAACCGCGTGCTCGGGTTCTGCTCGTACCAGCCCTTCCTGCTGCAGATCTTCGGCAGCAGGATGGTGCAGGTCATGCAGGACAAGCGGGCGCGAGCACCACTCGCGCCGCCTCCATACACGATCGAGGATTCCGATGTCGACGCGGTAGAACAGGACACCTCGCTGCGTTCGGACATCACCGCGGCCTTCAAGGACACCCTTGCCCTGGACGACCGCTACCACGTCATCGCCAATGTGCTTGCCCAGCACGCTCGGGACAACGGTCTGGAAACCCGCCTCAGTGACAGGGAGTTGCGGGAGGAATGTGCTGGCTGGTGGCCCCGCGGCTTCGAGCACCTGGACAGCGAGGGGTTTCGCGCCTATCTGCAGGAGATGGTCGGCCTCGGTGTCCTGGCGCCGAACAACGACGGTCAGGGCTGGCATCTGCGAGGGCCCAACGCGCTGCGCATGATCGGTACCGCCCAGGAGATCGAGGCGCGGTTGCTGCGGGCGGAGACGGAGTCCCGGCTGGAGGAGACCGTTGTCCTGGAGAGCCGTCCGGACCTCTACGACGGCAGGTCCGCCCCGCTCACCGTCAACCAGATCGACTACCTGCTGGGCGAATACGTGAACCAAGTCCGCGTTGTTCTCGGTACACAGGCGATGGGCGTCGCCGATGTGGAACGGACCCTGCGTGAGGTGACGGGCAGGGTGGCGGGCTGGTCCGTGCCCGCCATCGGAAGTGCCAAGACGTTCCGCAAGGAGCTCGCCGCCGGCCGCGCTGGCGAGCGGCGACTGCTCATCAGCGATCTCTCTCTGGGCAGCGAGAAGTCCTGCCGGGAGTCCTTCGACCTGGCCAGGGCAGTGCTGCCCGAGGCCGCCGAGGCGACCCGCTCGGTGGTCCTCGTGTCGGGTGTGGAACAGCTCGGCTTCTGGTCCGGCCTCCTCACCGGTCCCGACGCCGACCACGACACCATCATGGTGCTGCGCCGGCATGACCTGCGCAGCCTGAAGGACTGGACGCAGCGCCACAGCCTGTGCGAGACGGAGGAACGGCTGATGCGTCTGGCGAAGGCGACCGGTGGCTGGCCGTACCTGCTGGACAAGGCGCTGCACCTGCGTGATCGCCGACCGGACCAGGACCGGGTGCTGGCGGACCTGACGTCGTGGCTGGGGCAGAGCAGCGGCGCCGAACAGTTCGTCGATGCCGTGGGGCTGCTGGAGAACGACACCCTCAAGGCCGCCTACGACGGGGTCGTCGAGCAGCTCGGTACCGATTGGCATGACGACGCCTACCTCGTCACCGCGGCCGAGATGGCAGGTCTCTCGTCCGGGGAGGCATGCCGGGCCGTTGTCTGCCTGGAAGCCCTCCAGGTGTTCGACCGGGACGGGACGCGCCTGCGCGTGGAGCCGGTTCTCCATACGGCGCTGGGCGTACTTGAGGCCAAGGTTTGACCAACCGGGTGGGGCCGGGGTTGCGCCTGGCCCCACCGAGACTCGACAAGCACACCCGCGTCCTGTCGGCGGCCACAATAGGAGTGCCGACGGGGCGATCTACTGTTGCCCCTTTCCAACTCGCCTGCCGAGCTTGCTTTGCCATGGGAGACCCTTGGCGCTGATAGCGATGACCGGGGAGAGGGTTAAGCATTCGGTCGGCCCCGTCGTGGTAACGGAACGCGACGGCTCACTGGTCGAGAGAGCGTCGGGGGCTTCTCGGTTGTCGAAGTGAAGATTGCGGAAATCTACTGGTACGACACGAAGGCCGTGTGCCTGACGCTGGCTGTGTAAGCTCCTCGCGGAGCTCTCGGGCTGCAGTGCGGGCTCCCGGTCAGCGAGTCGTCCTGTGACCCGCATGCACCTGATGTGGCGTCAGGTAAGTCAGCATCTGGTCAGCATCAGTTCCCGAACAGCCTGATACGGCTGTCCGACAGGCGCTTGGTCGATGGCGTCACAACAGCCTGGTCGGCGCGGAAGCCCAGGCAGGGAGCGCTATCCCCGCTGAGAAGCGATGTTCCTCACAATCATCGACCCCGGCGTGCCCATGTAGAGTGAAGACTGCCCTTGACCTGCACAAAGTAGGCAGGGAGCCGTCTTCCAGGAGTCCAAAGTGCTGCGTACTCTGTTCAAGTCCAAGATCCACCGCGCCACCGTCACCCAGGCCGACCTGCACTACGTGGGATCCGTGACCATCGACGCCGACCTGCTCGACGCCGCCGATCTGCTGCCCGGTGAGCTCGTGCACATCGTGGACATCACCAACGGGGCCCGGCTGGAGACGTACGTCATTGAGGGGGAGCGCGGGTCGGGGGTGGTCGGGATCAACGGGGCGGCCGCCCATCTCGTTCATCCCGGAGATCTGGTGATCATCATCAGTTACGCTCAGGTCACCGACGCCGAGGCGCGGGCGCTTGAGCCGCGGGTGGTGCACGTGGACCGCGACAACCGGATCGTGGCCCTCGGGGCGGACCCGTCGGAGCCGGTGCCGGGCTCGGACCAGGAACGGAGTCCGCAGGCCGTGTCGGTCTGACCTCGGACTCCCGGCCCCAGACGGACCAGGAGCGTGCGAGCCCATGAGCGACACAGAGATCCGCGACGACCGGGCGGCGGGCCGCCTGGAGGCCCTCGGGGACGGGGGCGAAGTCGTCGGCCACATCGAGTACTTCGTCCTCGAGTCCCCCGAGCGCGCCCTCGTCCCCGTCCACACCATCGTGGAGCCGGCGCACGAGGGGAAGGGCATCGCGGGCTCCCTGGCGCGTGAGCTGTACGCCGTCGCCGCGCGGGAGGGCGTCCCCGTGGCCCCGCTCTGCCCGTACGTCGTCACATGGGCCGAGCGCCATCCCGAGGAGGCCCCGGCCGCCGACCCGCGGCTGCTCCAGGCCGCGAAGGAGTGGCTCGTCGCGCACCCCGGGCGGTTCTGAGCGGATGGCCGACCACGACATGCTCGCCCTGCTGCACACCTCGACCGCTCACATCCCGGTCTTCGACGCCCTCCGGGACGAACACCACCCGGGCCTCGAACTGCGGCACGCGGTCGACGAGGAGCTGCTGGCACGTACCCGTCGGGAGGGGCCGGAGGCGGTGACGGACGACGTCCGAGCCGCCATCGACCGGCTCGTCGCCGAGGGCGCTCGGGCCGTGCTGTGCACCTGCTCGAGCATCGGCGCCGTCGCGGAGGCGTATGCCGCCGGGGCCGGGGTGCCGGTCCTGCGCGTCGACCGCCCGATGGCGGCCGCCGCGGTGGCGGCGGGCTCACGCGTCGTCGTCCTCGCCACCGTGGAGAGCACCTTCGCGCCGACCCGGACGCTGATCGAGGAAGAGGCCCACCGAGCCCACCGCTCCGTGACCGTCGGCACGCTCCTCGTCGACGGTGCCTGGGACCGCTTCGCCGCCGGTGACATCGAGGGGCACGCACGTCTGGTGGCGGCCGCCGTCGACGCGGTCACCGACGCCGACGCGATCGTGCTCGCCCAGGTCTCCATGACCCCGGCCCAGCGGTTCACGACGACCACCGTCCCGGTGCTGTCCAGCCCCCGCCCGGGGCTCGCGGCCGGAGCGGAGGCCGCGCGTCGGGAGGCCCACCTGGGCCGCCGCATTGACGCCCACGGGTGACTGGCCGCACGGGCGTCGGGTACGCGGGGGAGTAGTCCAGAGCGGACATTGTCCAGAGCGGACGTAGCCCAGAGCCGATGTCGACCGACTGGCCGGAGGACATCATGACCAACCCGTACCCGGACCCCGTTCATCCCGGACCGACGCCGGGCCCATCCCCGGACCCGACCCCGCCGGGCCCACCCCCGGACCCGACGCCCCCAGGTCCGCCCCCGGACCCGGCCCCGCCGGGCCCGGGCCCCACCCCCACCCCGCCCCCGGGACCCGACCCGACCCCGGGTCCCACTCCCACCCCGCCTCCGGAACCCTCCCCGTCCCCGATCCCGCCGGGCCCGGAGCCGGTGCCGAACCCGGAGCCCGGTCCACCACTCACGTGAACAACGTGAACAACGTGAACAAAAGGCGGTGGGCGGCGAAAAATCGCCGCCCACCGCAACTCACTCCCCGCCTCGTGGGCGTTAGGCCGACACCTCCGACCGGTCCCCGCCCCACAGCGTGTGGAACGCCCCGTCCCGGTCGGTGCGCCGGTACGTGTGCGCCCCGAAGAAGTCCCGCTGCCCCTGCGTCAGCGCCGCAGGCAACCGCTCCGCGCGCAGGGCGTCGTAGTAGGCGAGGGCCGCGGCGAAGCCGGGGGTCGGGACGCCCTGGCGGGTCGCGGCGACGAGGACCTCACGCCAGTCGTCCTGGGCGTCCGCGATCTCCCGCGCGAACGTCTCGTCCGACAGCAGGCTCGGCAGGTCGGCCCGGGTGTCGTAGGCCGCGCGGATGCGGTCCAGGAAGGCCGCGCGGATGATGCACCCGCCGCGCCAGATCGCGGAGACGGCGCCCAGGTCGATGTCCCAGTCGTACTCCTCGCGGGCCGCCGCGATCTCGTGGAAGCCCTGCGTGTACGACACGATCTTCGACGCGTACAGCGCCTGCTCGACGCGGTCCGCGAAGGCCCCGGCCTCGGACTCGGACAGGGGGGACGCCTTCGGGCCGGCCAGCCCGCGGGACGCCTCGCGCAGCGCCGCGTGCCCGGACAGGGAGCGGGCGAAGACCGCCTCCGCGATGCCGGACACCGGGACTCCCAGGTCGAGGGCGATCTGGACCGTCCAGCGGCCGGTGCCCTTCTGCTCCGCCTGGTCCACCACCACGTCCACGAACGGCTCGCCGGTCGCCGCGTCCACGTGGGACAGGACCTCGGCGGTGATCTCGATCAGGTAGGAGTCGAGGCGGCCCGTGTTCCAGGTGCGGAAGATCTCCGCGATCTGCGCGGGGGAGTACCCGGCCACGTCGCGCAGCAGCTGGTACGCCTCACCGATGAGCTGCATGTCGGCGTACTCGATGCCGTTGTGGACCATCTTCACGAAGTGCCCGGCGCCGTCGGGACCGACGTGCGTCACACAGGGCGCCCCGTCCGCCGCCTTCGCGGAGATCTTCTCCAGCATCGGGCCGAGCGAGTCGTACGACTCCTTCGGACCGCCCGGCATGATGCTCGGACCGAGCAGCGCGCCCTCCTCGCCGCCGGAGACGCCCATGCCGACGAAGTGGATGCCCTGCTCCCGCAGGTCACGCTCGCGGCGCCGGGTGTCCGCGAAGTGGGCGTTGCCACCGTCGATGATCATGTCGCCAGGCTCCAGGAGCGGGGCGAACTCCTGGATCACCGCGTCGGTCGGGTCGCCCGCCTTCACCATGACGACCAGGCGGCGGGGCCGCTCCAGCGCCGCCACGAACTCCTTGGCGGTCTCGGCCGCGATGAAGTCGCCCTCGCTGCCGAACTCCTCGACCAGGGCGTGCGTACGCGCCGCCGTGCGGTTGTGCACCGCGACCGTGTAGCCGTTGCGGGCGAAGTTGCGGGCGAGGTTGCGGCCCATGACCGCAAGACCCGTGACGCCGATCTGGGCTGAAGTGCTCATACGGTTTGGCTCCTAAGCATCCTGGACATCGTGGTGCCGGTCGTGCTCGGCAGTATTGCCGTTCCGGCCATCCTTTCGTGCCGGTGGACCGACCGCACGTCCCGGGGTGTTCGAGATTGCGTACGGTTGCGTACGCAGATACGCACGGAAGACCCCACCTGCCTCATCGGTTGTGCAACCGGTATTCGTTCCCGGTCACTTGGGCGCGGGTGAGGCTGATTTGCTGTCTTGTCATGGCTTGTTGGCGGCGCTTACTTTTGGCCCTCCTGCGCATGTCGAGGGGGAAGTACATGGCCGTACGCGGTCGGCACCGCCGGTATCAGCCCAACAGGATCAACCGCGCGTCACTCACCGTCACGGCGGGCGGTGCCGGTATCGCGCTACCGCTCATCGGCGCCGGAGCCGCCCAGGCGGCCGACGTGGACACCTGGGACAAGGTCGCCGCGTGCGAGTCGACCAACGACTGGGACATCAACTCCGGCAACGGCTACTACGGCGGCCTGCAGTTCACCCAGTCCACCTGGGAGGCGTACGGCGGCACCGCGTACGCGCAGCGGGCGGACCTGGCCACCAAGGACCAGCAGATCGCCGTCGCGGAGAAGGTGCTGAAGGGCCAGGGCCCCGGCGCCTGGCCGGCGTGCTCGGTACGGGCCGGGCTCACCCGGGGCGGCGACACGCCCGACGTCCACCCGAGCGGCACCTCGGCCCGGACCGAGAAGAGCTCCCTGAAGGACGTGCAGCCGCAGAGCACGCCCCAGTCGCGGGCGGGCACCGCGGAGATGTACACGGTGGTCCGCGGCGACACCCTCTCCGGCATCGCCGGTGACAGGGACGTCCGGGGCGGCTGGCGGGGGCTGTACGCCGCCAACCGCGCGGCCATAGGAGCCGACCCGAACCTGATCCTGCCGGGGCAGCGGCTGAAGCTGCGCGGCGAGGGCTCCGGCACGACGAGCCGGAGCGGCACCGAGTCCCGCGAGGAGAAGAAGACCTCCTCGTCCTCCTCGTCCTCGTCGCAGAGCACACCGAGGGCGACCAGCCACTCCGTGGTCGCCCCCGTGAGCGCCGCCACCGGCACGGCCTACCACGCGACGGGCTCCTCCTGGTCGAAGGGCTACCACACCGGTGTCGACTTCCCCGTGCCCACCGGCACGTCCGTGAAGTCGGTCGCGGCGGGCAAGGTCGTCAGCGCCGGCTGGGGCGGTTCCTTCGGCTACCAGGTGGTCATCCGGCACGCCGACGGGCGCTACACCCAGTACGCCCACCTCTCGGCGATCTCCGTGCGGGACGGCCAGTCGGTGGGCAGCGGGCAGCGCATCGGCCGCTCCGGCTCCACGGGCAACAGCACGGGCCCTCATCTGCACTTCGAGGTGCGGACGGGGCCCGGTTTCGGTTCGGACGTCGACCCGGTGGCCTACCTGAGGGCCGGCGGCGTCAGGATTTGACCCGGGTGCGGCGCCGGTCGAGGACGCGCACCGGGACGTACGGCCCGCCGTAGAAGCTGCCGTGGAAGGGCACCGGCTCATCGGTGTCCGACGCGTCCAGGTCGGCGTACGAGCTCTCCGGCACCGCCGCAGGGGACGGGATCCGGCTCTCCAGGACCTTGCTCTCCAGGACCCCGCTCTCCAGGACTTCCAGGAGCGCGGTCGGGTCGAACGCCTCCTCGGGCAGCGCGGCGAGCGGCTGCTCGGGGACGGTGGGGCGCACCTCCACCGTGACCGGGGGCACCGGGTCGGTGGCCGGGGCGGCTTCCTCCGGCGTGCGGGTGAGCCGCTCGATCGTCAGCAGGATCAGACCGCCGGCGGCCACCACACCGCAGCTCAGGGCGAGCGCGGTGCCCGTGGTGCCGTAGCGGAAGGTTTCGCCGAACATCGTGAGGCCGACCGCGGCGGCCACCACCGGGTTCACCACCGTGAGCGTGGCCAGCGGGGCGGTGAGGCCGCCGCTGCGGTACGCGGCCTGCGACAGCAGCATGCCGGCCGTGGCCAGTACGCCGATCACGGCGAGGGACGGCACGTCCGCGGCCGAGATGCCGTCGGTCCAGTCGACGGCGACGGTCTTGGTGAACACCGAGGACATACCGAACGCTATGCCGGAGGCGGTCGCGAGCAGCATGCTGCGCACCGCCGGGTGCCGGTGGGCCGCCCGGCCCGCGATCATCAGCGCGACGACCGCGCCACCCGTGAACAGGGCCACGCTCACCCGCTGCGGGGTGCTCAGCGACTGCGCCTCGGACGCGCCGACCAGGGACAGCAGACCCGCGAGACCCACCGTCGCCATGATCGCGCCCCGCCAGGCCGCCGCCCCGGCCTTGCGGCCGACGAACAGCGCGGCCATGGGCAACGCGAAGACGATGGTCAGCGCACCCAGCGGCTGGACCAGGCTGAGGGGACCGTAGGCGAGCGCCACCACGTGCAGCAGTCCGCCGAGTCCGTTCAGCGCCACCGCCGCCCACCAGCTCAGCCGGCGCAGCGGCGCGTACTCTTCGCCGGGGGAGGACACCGCGACCTGCTCCTGCACGATCGCCCCGCCCGCGTACGCGACGGCGGAGACGAACGACAGGACCACGGACAACGCGAGGGCACTCACCGGTTGCTCCTCTGGGCGAGGCCGGGGCGCTGGGCCCGGCGCGGCGAACGGTCTGCTTCCATGCACAACACGATGCCGTGCCGAGCTGTTCCCGTCGTCGTCCCTGAGCACGCAAATGGTCATACTGCCGATGGAGTACGACCGGGCCGCTGTCCTCCCTCAGGGGGGTGACACGGACCCGGACCCGTCGGCCGCGGGGCTTACGTCCCTTGGTACTACTTCTCGTCGTGGACCTCGACCCCGGCCTCTCCGCTCTCCGCCCGCTCGGCGGCTTCTTCGTCCTACGTACGGCCCTAAGTACGGCCCTGCGTACGGCAGGAGATCGGCGGGCGCCGCTGCCGACGCTCGCGCAGGTCTATACGGACACGGTCTCGGATGTGTTCGACGATCCGCTGACATTCCGTGTCCGGAAAGTGGCGGAAAGTCTGCGAGCTCCCGAAGTGCGGATCGCGGCTTCGATCGCGCACCAGGCCCTGGCGGCCCGGCTGTGGTCGGCGGCGCTCGGCTGCGCGGTCCTCTACGGCCGGACACCCGACCTCGATCCGGGGCTGCTGCACTGGGACGCCGACGCGTCGGCCCCCGACGACCTGTGGCTGACCGCGGTACGGCCCCTTTCCGGGGACGCGGCGACCGTGGCGGACGTCGTGCTCGAGGGGCACCTGCGACCGCTGTCCGCCGCCCTGCGCGCCCGCCACCGCCTCGCCGAGGGCCTGCTGTGGGGCAACGCCGGGTCCGCGCTGGCGGGCGCGGCCCGGGAGCTGGAGCGCTGGGCGCGGACCCACGGCCGTCCCGATGCCGCCGCGCGGGCCCGCGCCCTCACCGGCGAACTCTTCGCCCACCCCCTCCTCGCCGGCACCGGCAACCTGGCCGGCACGGCCTTCCGGCGCCGCAGCTGCTGCCTCTACTACCGCGTGCCCGGCGGGGGCGTATGTGGTGACTGTTGCTTCACACGCCCCCCGCGCTCTTCCGCGCGCGGCGCATCTGGGTGACCATGAAAGGGAACCGGCCGCTGAGATCAGGGGGTTGCGGGTGCGTGTGGGACTGCTGACCCGGGAGTACCCCCCGGACGTGTACGGCGGCGCGGGCGTTCATGTGGAGTTCCTCGCACGGGAGTTGAGGTCCCTCGTCGACCTCGACGTGCACTGCTGGGGCGAGGGCCGCGCGGAGGGCGTCGTACGCCACCGCCCCTGGTCCGCCCTCGACGGCGCCAACGACGCGCTGCGCACCTTCTCCGTGGACCTCTCCGTCGCCGCCGCCGTCGAAGGCCGCGACCTCGTCCACTCCCACACCTGGTACGCCAATCTGGCCGGACACTTCGCCAAACTGCTGTACGGCATCCCGCACGTGATGACCGCGCACTCGCTGGAGCCCCTGCGCCCCTGGAAGGCCGAGCAACTCGGCGGCGGGTACGAGCTGTCCGGCTGGGCCGAACGCACCGCGATCGAGGCCGCCGACGCGGTGGTCGCCGTCTCCGGCGCCATGCGCGAGGACATCCTCGCCTGCTACCCGGCGCTGGACCCGGGCCGTGTCCACGTCGTGCACAACGGCATCGACACCGGCCTCTACCGGCCCGACCACGACACCGACGCCCTCGCCCGGGTCGGCCTCGACCCGAACCGCCCGTATGTGCTGTTCGTCGGCCGCATCACCCGGCAGAAGGGCGTGCCGCATCTGTTGCGCGCGGTGCGGGACATCGACCCGTCGGCGCAGGTCGTGCTGTGCGCGGGCGCGCCGGACACGCCAGAGATAGACCGGGAGTTCCGCGACCTCTTCGAGGAGCTGAGCCGGGTCCGCGACGGCGTGTACTGGATCCCGCGGATGCTGCCGCGCGCGGAGGTGATCCAACTCCTCACGCACGCGGCGGTGTTCGTCTGCCCCTCGGTGTACGAGCCCCTCGGCATCGTCAACCTGGAGGCGATGGCCTGCGGGACACCCGTCGTGGCCTCCCGGGTCGGCGGCATCCCGGAGGTCGTCGAGGATGGCGCGACCGGTGTGCTCGTGTCCGTGGACGACGACTTCGAGGCGGGTCTGACCCGGGCACTGAACGCGGTCCTCGGCGACCCGGACCAGGCCCGCCGGATGGGCGAGGCCGGCCGGGAGCGCGCGGTGGAAGAGTTCGGCTGGGACACGGTCGCCCGTCGTACGGTCCGGTTGTACGAGGAGATCGTGAAACAGGCGTAGGGCGTGTCGCGCGGGGGCAGGTACGGGACAACCTGGGTGAGGGGAGCGGCCATGCGTCGTGGTGGACCTTCGGTACTCGGAATCGTACTGGCGGGCGGTGAGGGCAAGCGCCTGATGCCTCTGACCGCCGACCGCGCGAAACCCGCGGTCACCTTCGGCGGAACGTATCGCCTGGTCGATTTCGTGCTCTCGAATCTCGTCAACGCCGACATCCTGCGCATCTGCGTGCTCACGCAGTACAAGTCGCACTCGCTGGACCGGCACATCACCACCACCTGGCGGATGTCCAGCCTGCTGGGCAACTACGTGACCCCGGTCCCGGCCCAGCAGCGGCTCGGCCCGCGCTGGTACCTGGGCAGTGCCGACGCGATCCTGCAGTCGCTGAACCTGATCTACGACGAACAGCCCGAGTACGTCGCGGTGTTCGGCGCCGACCACGTCTACCGCATGGATCCCCGGCAGATGCTCACCCAGCACATCGAGGCCGGCGCGGGTGTGACGGTGGCCGGGATACGCGTGCCGCGCGTCGAGTCGTCGTCCTTCGGGGTGATCACGCCGGGCTCGGACGGCCAGAGCGTGGACCAGTTCCTGGAGAAGCCCGCCGATCCGCCCGGACTGCCCGATGACCCGGAGACCGTCTTCGCCTCCATGGGCAACTACATCTTCACCACCAAGGCGCTCATCGAGGCGCTCCAGCGGGACGCCGAGGACGAGAGCTCCGTGCACGACATGGGTGGCTCGATCCTGCCCCAGCTCACCCAACGGGGTGAGGCACATCTGTACGACTTCAGCGCCAACCACGTGCCCGGCGAGACCACAGGGGACCGGGGCTACTGGCGTGACGTAGGCACCCTCGACGCGTACTACGACGCCCACATGGACCTCATCGCCGAGCGCCCCGCCTTCAACCTCTACAACCGCAGCTGGCCCATCTACACCCTCTCCAACCAGCTCTCGCCCGCTCGTTTCAACGCCGGCGGCATGGCCAGCGAGTCGATCATCAGTGCGGGCTGCCTCATCCGCGGGCAGGTCACGCGGTCCGTGTTGTCTCCGGGTGTCGTCGTCGACCCGGGCGCGGTGGTGCAGGGCTCGATCCTCCACGACAACGTGCACATCGGGCGGGGCGCGGTGGTGCGCGGGGCCGTGCTGGACAAGAATGTCCAGGTACCGCCGGGCGCGACGATCGGGGTCAATCCGGGACGGGACGCGGAGCTGTACTCCGTGTCCAAGGGCGGGGTCATCGGGCTCGGCAAGGGCCAGCGCGTGTCGTAACGCCGCACCGATCGTTTTTCGCCACGACACGGTGCAACGTCTGTGGCCTGCGGGACTCCGGGGTTGCCAAGATCTGTTACTTAATCGGATGTTAACTGTGTGTAGCTTGATCGTGCTTGACCGTAATCGATCGAGGGCGATTCACTGTTGGTCCACCCTTCGTCGACGCGAGGCAAGCCCTTGACTGATCCGCTGGCACCTCTCGACCTGGCGTTCTGGAACATCGAGACCGCCGAGCACCCCATGCACCTCGGCGCACTCGGGGTCTTCACGTCCCACTCGCCCACCGCCGGCGCCCACGCGGCCGACCTGCTCGCCGCCCGCGCCGCCGCGGTGCCCGGACTGCGCATGCGGATCCGGGACGTGTGGCGGCCGTCCGCCCTCGGCGGCGCCGTGCGCGAACCCGACCCCGACTTCGACCCCCTCGACCACGTCCGGCTGCACGACCCGACCGACGACTTCCAGGCCGTGGCCGGCCGTCTCATGGGGCGCCCGCTGGAGCGCGACCGGCCGCCGTGGGAGGCGCACGTGCTGCCGGGCGAGGACGGTGTCTCCTTCGCCGTGCTCTTCAAGTTCCACCACGCCCTCGCCGACGGCCTGCGGGCGCTCACGCTCGCCGCCGCCGTCCTCGACCCCATGGACATGCCCGCGCCCCGGCCCCGCCCCGCCGAGCCGCCGCGCGCCCTCCTGCCGGACGTGCGCCGACTGCCCGGGCTGGTGCGCGGCGCCCTCTCCGACATGGGCCGCGCCCTCGACATCGGGGCCTCCGTCGCCGTGTCCACCCTCGGCATGCGCTCCACCCCCGCGCTCAGCGCCGGGCCCACCGGCACCCGCCGCACCGCCGGCGTGGTCGTCGACCTCGACGACGTGCACCGCGTCCGCAAGGTCGTCGGCGGCACCGTCAACGACGTCCTGATCGCGGTCGTCGCCGGTGCCCTGCGCCGCTGGCTCGACGAGCGCGGCGACGGCAGCGACGGTGTGGCGCCCCGCGCCCTGATCCCGGTCTCCAGGCGCCGCCCGCGCACCGCGCACCCCCAGGGCAACCGGCTCTCCGGCTATCTGATGAGGCTCCCCGTCAACGACCCGGACCCGCTCCGCCGCCTCGGTACGGTCCGCGCCGCCATGGACCGCAACAAGGACGTCGGCCCCCACCGCGGCGCGGGCGCCGTCGCCCTGCTCGCCGACCACGTCCCGGCGCTCGGCCACCGCATCGGCGGGCCCCTGGCGGCCCAGGCCGCGAGGCTGTGGTTCGACATCCTGGTCACCAGCGTTCCCCTGCCCAGCCTCGGCCTGAAGCTGGGCGGAAACCCGGTGACCGAGGTGTTCCCGTACGCCCCGCTCGCCGCGGGCCAGTCCCTGGCGGTCGCCATCTCGACGTATCGCGGCCGCGTCCACTACGGACTCGTCGCCGACGCCGAGGCGGTCCCCGACCTCGACCGGTTCGCACGGGCCGTGACCGAGGAGGTGGAGACGCTCCTCACGGCCTGCGGCTCTTGACCTGCGCGGGTTTGGAGGTGTGGCCCGGCGCTCCGTAAAATCGCCTGTTCGAGGGCGGGCGCGGTCGGAGCGCTGCGCGGGTGATCAGGGAAGCGGCAGCGCGATGACGGTGACAGAGGACGGCTCGGCGTCCATGGAGTCGATGGCACCCATGGAGTCCATGGAGTCGGTGGAGGAGATGGTCTACGGGCCCGGTATCGACCCGGAGCGGCTCGCCGTGTGCCTCAGCGTGCTCGAGGAGCTCGACAAGCTGGAGGTCGACCACCCCGACGCGATCGCCGTCCGCCGGGCCACCGCCGGCGTCTACCGCACCGTCAAGCAGCGCCGCCGTCAGGAGCGCCGGGCCGCCAAGACCGCGCACGACAAGGCGGTCACCGAGGCCACGGCCACCGGATCCGCCCAGCGCATCGACGACGAGACGGAGGGCATCCTGCCGTCGTCGGTCACGGGCGAGGGCAAGATCGCGGGGATCCTCCAGCGCCCCCGCTCCTGCTACACCTGCAAAACCCGGTACGTGGAAGTCGACTACTTCTACCACCAGCTCTGTCCCGACTGCGCCCGCGTGAACCGCGTGCACCGCGACGCCCGCGCCGACCTCACCGGCAAGCGCGCCCTGCTCACCGGCGGCCGCGCCAAGATCGGCATGTACATCGCGCTGCGGCTGCTGCGGGACGGCGCGCACACGACGATCACCACGCGGTTCCCCAAGGACGCCATCCGCCGCTTCAAGGCCATGGACGACTCGGCGGACTGGATGCACCGCCTGGAGGTCGTCGGCATCGACCTGCGCGACCCGGCGCAGGCCGTCGCCCTCGCCGATCAGGTCGCCGAGGCGGGCCCGCTCGACATCCTCATCAACAACGCGACGCAGACCGTACGCAGGCTGCCCTCCGCCTACGCCGCCCTGGTCGAGGGGGAGAGCGCCCCGCTGCCCGCCGGGGAGCTCCCCGCCCACCACGTCATCGGCGCTTTCAACTCCGGTGCCGTCGACGGGCTGGCGGCGCTGCCTCTCGGCACCAGCGGCCTCGACGCGCAGAAGGTCGCCGACCTCGCCCTGGTGGCGGGCAACGCCAGCGTCGCCCGGCACCTCGACGGCACGGCCATCGACGCGGGTGGCCTGGTCCCCGACGTCGTCGAGAGCAACACCTGGGTGCAGACCATCGAGCAGATCTCCCCGGTGGAGCTCCTCGAGACCCAGCTGTGCAACTACACGTCGCCGTTCATCCTGATCAGCAAGCTCCGCCCGAGCATGGCCGTCGCCGCCAGGACGGCGACGAGCGGGCGTGCGTACGTCGTGAACGTCTCGGCGATGGAGGGCGTCTTCGGCCGCGGCTACAAGGGTGCGGGCCACCCGAACACGAACGCCGCCAAGGCCGCGATGAACATGGTCACGCGGACCAGTGCGCAGGAGATGTTCCAGAGCGACGGCATCCTCATGACCTCCGTCGACACGGGCTGGATCACGGATGAGCGGCCGCACTTCGACAAGCTGCGCCTCGCCGACGAGGGGTTCCATGCGCCGCTGGATCTGGTGGACGGGGCGGCGCGGGTGTATGACCCGGTGGTGCGGGGTGAGGCGGGGGAGGACCTGTACGGGGTCTTCTTGAAGGACTACGCGCCGGGTAAGTGGTAGGCAGTTTCACGCCGGTGGGCGGGTGCGGGTTGTGGGGGCTGGTCGCGCCCTCGCGGCGGAGCCGCACATGTACTGGGCCCCGCGCCCCTATCGGGGCGCTTTGGCCGGCCTGACTCGAGTGCCACCGTCCACCAGTAGGTCTGCGCCCGTGATCCACTCCGCCCCGTCGGAGCACAGCCACAGCACCGCCTGTGCCACGTCCTCCGGCTCTCCGATCCGGCCCAGCGGCAGGCCCGACGCGATCTCCGTTTCCCCCGGCTCCCACACGAACCGGGCCATCTCGGTGCGTACGAGACCGGGGGAGACGGAGTTCACCCGCACCCCCGGCCCCAGCTCACCCGCAAGCTGCTGCGTGAGGTGAAGCAGGGCCGCCTTGCTGGTGCCGTACGCGCCGACGCCGGGGCCGACATGGGTCGCGCCCTCCGTGCAGATGTTGACCACCACTCCACCGTGCTCGCGCATCCAACCGTGCCACGCGCACTGCACCAGCCGCAGTGGTGCCTCGACGTTGATGGTGAACGCCTCCCGCCAGACCTCCGGGTCGGCGTCCATGAGGGGGCCGTACGGCTGGTTCGTCGCCGCGTTGTTCACCAGGACGTCCAGCCGGCCGAACTCGCGCAGGCACAGGTCCGTCAACTCACTCGGATGCCGGGCGTCCGCGACGTCCCCGGCCAGGCCGACCCCGCCCAGCTCAGCGGCGGCGTGCCGCACCTCGTCCGCGTTCCGTGCGCTCACGCACACCCGCGCCCCGGCGTCGGCGAGTGCCCGTGCCACCGCCCGGCCGATGCCCCGCGTGGCCCCCGTGACGACGGCGGCCCTGCCACACAACCCGTACGACGACGTCATCGGCGTACGGTCTCACGGCGCACCCTCAATCGACAGCCCCGAGACGGGAGTTGCGCGCCGCGACCAGTTCCAGCACGGTCCGCCAGTCCTCCAGGACACCCGCGTCGAAAGCGGCCGTCAGGGCGTCCTCGGCGGCCTGACGCAGGCTGAGCAGGTCGTCGTCGGCCGGTGTGCCGAGCCAGGGGTGCAGACGGACGAGGCGGGCGACCCGCTGGCCGAGCAGGGGCCGTACCGCGTCGGCGGCACGCTGGGCCCGGCCGGCGGGGTCTGCGGGGCGCAGCAGGTGTCCGACGGAGTGGACCAGGCCGGTCAGCTGGAGTTCCTTGTCCGCCGGGCGACTTCGGCGCAGCAGCGCGGCCGTGCGCAGCGCGTGCTCGTGCAGGTCGACCGAGCGGCCCGCCCGGTCGGGGGTGCCCCGTACGCCGCGGCAGGCGTACAGCAGGTCCATCAGCTCCTCGACGCTGCGCAGTTCCATGCGTCAGTCCTCCCGCGAGACAGCCGTTGCGGTACGCCAGGAGATCATGGCGAGCTTTCGACCGAGCCAACGGCACCTGAACTGCCCGACCCCCTGACGCCGCTTTCAGCCGTTGTAGGCCGGACGGGTGACTTTCAAACAGGGGCATCATGCGGCAAAAGGGTCCGCTTCGTGGCCAAATGCATACGGGCGACTTGCGATGGTTACACCGATTTTTCAGCCCCATAGAGCGGCCGCCCGCTCATTTGGTTAATCTATAGCCCGACGGACAGCAGTACCGGGTCCTACCCACACCCACCGTCCGTCATGGGACACGCCGGTTCACAGCGGCCTGCTCTCCTACGAGTGACCGGCGCCACCGCGTCCGAACTGCTTCGACCCAGACCCGAGCGGGCGTCAGGCCCAGGAACGCAGACTGGCCGGTACGCCCCAAGGGTGACCCGACACATAAGGAGTGCGCGGTGACACCGGAGAAGACGAATCGCGAACAGCGCCCCAAGGATCGACCTGAGCGCGCCCGCCGCCGCAACGGCGAGCTCGGCAGCCTCGACGTGTGGGCCCGCTCGGCCCCCATCCGCCTGGCCGGCTACGAGGACGACCTCGCCGAGCCGCACATCCTGCCCAGCGTGGACTGACCCGGCAGGCCCGTCGCGATCGCCGACGGCATGGGCGTGCGAGACGCACGCCCATGCTGGTCAGGGGTCGTGACTCAGTCCAGCGGAGCCGTCCGCCGCCACGGGCGGCGCTCCTCCAACCGCCCCGCCAGCTCCAGCAGTTCCGCCTCCGAGCCGGGACGCCCCACCAGCTGGACCGCGCACGGGGCCCCCGAGGGGAGCGTGCCGAACGGGACCGACATGGCCGGCCAGCCGGTGAGGTTCCACGGCGGGGTCAGCGGCGAGTAGGCGGTGTTGGCCAGGAGGTTGGGCAGCCAGCCCCGCTCGTGCCAGGCCGCCGCCTTCGGGGAGCGGCGGGCCAGCGCCGGCGTGAGCAGCACGTCGTACGTGTCGAAGAACGGCTCCAGGCGCCGCCGCAGCGCCTCCCTGCTCCCGCCCCGGCGCACCACGGGCAGGAACCCCCGCCCCACGGCTGCGTGCACCCGGGTGCGCCGGGCCAGCAGCCGCGGGTCGAGCCCCTGCGCGTCCACGGCCGTGCCCGCCGTCCAGTGCGCGAGCGAGGTCAGGCTCAGCGACTGCGGGTACGGCGGGTCGGCGCGCCGCACCTGGTGACCGGCCCTGATCAGCAACCCGGCCGCCTCCCGGGCGGCGTCCGCGTAGGGCCTGCTGACGGTGACACCGGCGAGCGGGCTGCGCAGCGAGACGGCGACCTTGTACGTGCCGGGCGCGCCACGGCGTACGACGTCGGTGTCCGCCAGGATCGACAGCAGCAGGCGCGCGTCCTCGACCGTCGTGGCGAGCGGACCGTTCTCGGACATGCCGAACCAGTCGCCCTCGCCGATGCCCGCGGGCACCACCCCGTGGCCCGGCTTGATGGTGACGAGGCCGCAGTTGGCCGCGGGTATGCGCAGCGAGCCCATGCCGTCGTTGCCGAGGGCGACCGGTACCAGTCCCGCGGCGACCGCGGCCGCGCTGCCGCCGGACGAGCCGCCCGCCGTGCGCGAGGTGTCCCACGGGTTGCGGGCGGTGCCGTGGACGCCGTCGGTGGTGCCGAACACACACAGCTCCGGCACGTTCGTCAGCCCCACGACCACCGCGCCCGCCGCCCGCAACCGGGCCACGGTGACATGGTCGTCGCCGGCGGGCGTGTCCGGCGTCGCCGCCGAGCCGACCCGGGTGGACTCCCCGCGCACGGCGAGGTTGTCCTTCACGGCCACCGGCACCCCGGCGAGCGGCAGTTCGGCCAGGTCCGCGCGGGCGCCCACCTCGTCCGCCTCGGCGAGCGCCGCCTGAGCCCGCACCGCACGGAACGCCCCGACCCGGCCGTCGACCCGTTCGATCCGGGCGAGGTGCTCGGCCACCACCTCACGGGCCGTGGCCCGCTTCTCGCGTACGGCGGCGGCGATCTCGACGGCGGTCCGACCGACCCAGGTGGTCACGCGGGCTCCTCTGGGGTGAAGGGGCTGGGTGTGCGTACTCGTGAGTACGCAGGGAGAACTGTGCCCCCGGAGCGGGCGTGGCGTCGAGAGGGGGAGGGCGGCAGCCGGCTCACGGGCCGAGCTGCGAGCGCAGCCACTCCTCCACCTCGCCCACGTGCGCCGCCGCCGCGGTCCGGGCCGCCTCCGGGTCGCGGGCGGCCAAGGCCCGGTGGATGGCGGCGTGTTCGCGGCGGGTGCGGGCGAAGGCGCCCTCCTCCTGGTAGCCGCGCCAGACGCGGGCGCGGAAGGTGCGGGAGGAGAGGCCCTCCAGGATCGCGGCCATGGTCTCGTTGCCGGCGGCCACCGCGATCTCGCGGTGGAAGGCGAGGTCGTGGGCGAGGATCTCCTCCGGGTCGTCGGAGGCATTCATCGCCGTCAGGTGCTTCTCCACGGTCGCGAGCTGGTCGGGAGTGATGCGGGCAGCGGCCAGCGCGGTCGCCGTCGACTCCAGGATCCGCCGGATCTCGAGGAGTTCCACCAGGCGCGGGCCCCGGGACAGGTCGGCCACCACGCCGAAGGTCTCCAGGAGGTCGCCGGCCTGGAGCTGGGTCACGTAGATCCCGGAGCCGTGACGGGCCTCCAGCACGCCGAGGACCGTCAGGGCGCGGATCCCCTCGCGCATCGAGCTGCGGGAGATGCCGAGCTGGGCCGCGAGATCGCGCTCGGTCGGCAGCCGCTGGCCCGGCTCCAGGCGCCCCTCCGCGATCATCGCCTTGATCTGCTCGATGGCGCGCTGCGTCACCGTGCCCTTCTGCGGGGCCGTCTCCTCCACGCCGTCCTCCAGTCACCGGGTGCGCCGAGTTTAACCACCCGAGTGGTCGGACCACTACGGCCGAGAAGCGGGAAATCTGGCACCAGAGGGTGTTCCCGAGGGGAAGTGGTCTGATAAGTATGCGGGCAACTGCTCGAAGACGCTCACCGAGGAGCTGCCAGATGCCCGGCAGGACAGTGTGGAAGCGGAACAGGACACGGATCGTCGGCGCGGTGGCCGCGGCTGTCGGCGCCTCGCTCGTGCTCGGCGCGTGCGGCAGCACCAAGGACACCGGCGCCTCCGGTGCCGGAGGGGGCGGAGGCGGCACCGGCAAGGTCGGGGTGATCCTGCCCCTGCTGACCTCGCCGTTCTGGCAGTCGTACAACGACTACGTGCCCAAGATGGCCAAGTCGGAGGGCGTCGAAGCACTGAAGACGGTCAACTCCAACAGCGACCCCTCACAACAGATCACCGACATCAACAACCAGCTCAACCAGAGCGTGAAGGGCCTGGTGGTCGCCCCGCTCGACAGCGCCGCCATCGAGGCCGGCCTCGACCAGGCCGAGCGCAAGGGCGTACCGGTCGTCGCCGTGGACGTGGCCCCGGACAAGGGCAAGGTCGCCATGGTCGTCCGCGCGAACAACGTCGCCTACGGCGAGAAGGCCTGCCAGTACCTCGGCAAGAACATCACCTCCGGCAAGGTCGTGCAGATCATGGGCGACCTCGCCTCGGTCAACGGCCGCGACCGCTCCGAGGCGTTCCGCTCCTGCGTGAAGAAGAACTTCCCGAAGCTGAAGGTGCTGGAGATCCCCGCGAAGTGGGAGTCCGACACCGCGGCCTCGAAGCTGGACACCCTCCTCAACGCCAACCCCGACATCAAGGGCATCTACATGCAGGCCGGCGGCGTCTACCTCGCGCCGACTCTGCAGACCCTCAAGTCGAAGGGGATGCTGAAGACGGCCGGCCAGGCGGGCCACATCACGATCGTCTCCAACGACGGCATCCCGCAGGAGTTCGACGCCATCCGCAAGGGCGAGATCGACGCCACCGTCTCCCAGCCCGCCGACGCCTACGCCAAGTACGGCATGTACTACATCAAGGCGGCGATGGAGGGGAAGACGTTCCAGCCCGGACCGACCGACCACAACTCCACGATCGTCAAGCTGCCCAGCGGCATCCTCGAGGACCAGCTCCCGGCGCCCCTGGTGACGAAGGACAACGTCGACGACCCCGAGCTGTGGGGCAACACGGTCGGATGAGCACTCCACTCGTTGAGGCGCGGGGCGTCGTCAAGCGGTACGGCCCCACCGTCGCCCTCGCCGACGGCCGGCTCACCGTGCTGCCCGGCGAGTCCCACGCCCTCGTCGGCCGCAACGGCGCCGGCAAGTCCACCCTCGTCAACGTCCTCACCGGCCTCCAGGCGGCGGACGAGGGCGAGGTCCGCTTCGACGGCGAACCCGCACCCGCCCTCGCCGACCGGGACGCCTGGCGCCGCAGGGTCGCCTGCGTCTACCAACACCCCACGGTCGTCCCCGAGTTGACGGTCGCCGAGAACCTGTTCATCAACCGCCAGCCGCTGCAACGCGGTTTCATCAGCTGGCGCCGTCTGCGGGCCGAGGCCGCCGCGCTCCTCGACACCTGGGACGTGCGCGTCGACCCCGAGGCGCGCACCGCCGACCTCAAGGTCGAGGACCGGCAAATGGTGGAGATCGCACGGGCGTTGAGCTTCGGCGCCCGCTTCATCGTCCTCGACGAGCCGACCGCGCAGCTCGACAACCGCGAGATCGAGCGGCTCTTCACCCGCATGCGTGCCCTGCAGGACTCCGGCGTCACCTTCCTGTTCATCTCGCACCACCTCCAGGAGGTCTACGAGGTCTGCCAGACCGTCACCGTGCTGCGCGACGCCCGCTGGATCACCACGGCCCCCGTCGCCGACCTGCCGAGGGCGGCGCTGGTGGAGGCCATGGCGGGGGAGTCCATCGAGGTGCTCGCCGAACAGGGCCTGCAGGAGAGGGCCGTCGACGAAGCCGCACCCGTCCTGCTCGAAGCGCGCGGGCTCACCTCGGAGGCGTACGAGGACGTCGACCTCACCGTCCGTCGCGGCGAGGTCGTCGGGCTCGCCGGCATCAGCGGCAGCGGCAAGATCGAGCTCGCCGAGTCCTTCGCCGGTCTGCACACACCGACCCGGGGGACCGCTCACCTCGACGGCGAACGGCTCCCGTTCGGGAGCGTGCAGGCGGCCCTGGAGGCCGGTGTCGGCTGTGTCCCCCGCGACCGGCACGACCAGGGCCTGGTCACCGGCATGACCATCGGCGACAACACCACCCTGAGCGTCCTGGACCGGCTCGGCCGCTTCGGCTTCATCGGCACCGACCGACGGCGCGGCTTCGCCGCCGAGCTGATCGACCGCCTCGACATCCATGCCGAGGGCCCGGACCAGCCCGTCTCCGACCTGTCGGGCGGCAACGCGCAGAAGGTCGTCATGGCCCGCGCGCTCGCCTCCGACCCGCGCCTCCTCGTCCTGATCAACCCCACCGCGGGCGTCGACGTGAAGTCCAAGGAGTCCCTGCTCGCCCGCGTGGACAGCGCACGCGAGGACGGCACCGCCGTACTCGTGGTCTCCGACGAACTCGACGACCTGCGCCGCTGCGACCGCGTCCTCGTCCTCTTCCACGGGCGTGTCGTCGCGGAGCACCCGGCGGGCTGGCGCGATCACGAACTGATCGCCTCCATCGAAGGAGTGGACCATGGCTGACACCAAGGCGGCCCCGCCGCTCGCCCCCGTCGGCGGCCCCGCCGTGGCCTCGGCCCGGACGGTCCTGCTGCGCCGGGCCCGCGAACTCGCTCTCCTGCCCGCCCTGTTGCTGCTCATGGTGCTCGGCGCGATCGTCAACGACTCCTTCCTCACCGAGCGCAACCTGATCTCGATCCTCGGCGCCTCCGCCGCGCTCGCCATGGTGGTGCTCGCCGAGTCGCTGGTGCTCATCACCGGCAAGTTCGACCTGTCCCTGGAGTCGGTCGTCGGCATCGCGCCCGCCGTGGGCGCGCTGCTGGTCCTGCCCGCCGCAGCCTCCGGATGGGGGACCGAACTACCCGCAGGGGTAGCCCTGTTGGCGGTTCTCGTCACGGGCGCGGCCGTCGGCGCCTTCAACGGCATCCTGGTCGTGAAGTTCAAACTCAACGCGTTCATCGTGACGCTCGCGATGCTGATCGTGCTGCGCGGCCTGCTGGTCGGCGCCACCAAGGGCAAGACGCTCTTCGGCATGCCGGACGCCTTCTACTCCCTGGCGACCACCACCTTCCTCACCGTCCCGATGTCGGTGTGGCTGGCCGCGGCAGCGTTCGCGATCGCCGGGTTCGTCCTGAAGTACCACCGTGTCGGACGCGCCCTCTACGCCATCGGCGGCAACGCGGAGGCCGCCCGCGCGGCCGGCATCCGTGTCGAGCGCGTGATGCTGGGCGTGTTCGTGGTGGCCGGCGTGCTCGCCTCCGTGGGCGGCCTCCTGCAGACCGGGTACGTCGGCGCGATCAGCGCCAACCAGGGCAACAACATGATCTTCACCGTGTTCGCGGCCGCGGTGATCGGAGGCATCAGCCTCGACGGTGGCAAGGGCACCATGTTCGGCGCCCTGACCGGCGTCCTCCTGCTGGGTGTCGTACAGAACCTGCTCACCCTCGCCCAGGTGCCGTCGTTCTGGATCCAGGCGATCTACGGCGGCATCATCCTCGTCGCCCTGATGATCGCCCGGGTGACCACCGGCCGCGCCCAGGACTGAGAAGGCACCCGCTCCTCCCCACCCACCGAAAGGCACCCCGTGTCCCCGACCCCCGCCCGCGTCACCGCGGTCGACACCCACGACATCCGCTTCCCCACCTCGCGCGAGCTCGACGGCTCCGACGCGATGAACCCGGACCCGGACTACTCGGCCGCCTACGTCGTGCTGCGCACGGACGCCGGGGACGGGCACGAGGGGCACGGGTTCACCTTCACCATCGGGCGGGGCAACGAGGTCCAGGTCGCCGCGATCGAGGCGTTGCGCGGACATGTCGTCGGCCGGTCCGTGGAGGAACTGTGCGCCGACCCGGGCAGCCTGAACCGGGACCTCATCGGCGACAGCCAGCTGCGCTGGCTCGGCCCCGAGAAGGGCGTGATGCACATGGCGATCGGGGCGGTGATGAACGCCGTCTGGGACCTGGCGGCCAAACGCGCCGCCAAGCCCCTGTGGC
The DNA here is from genome assembly GCF_042888465.1 of Streptomyces sp. NPDC002888. Classification (NCBI taxonomy): domain Bacteria; kingdom Bacillati; phylum Actinomycetota; class Actinomycetes; order Kitasatosporales; family Streptomycetaceae; genus Streptomyces; species Streptomyces sp. NPDC002888. The sequence continues at coordinate 50,298 of NZ_JBIAPU010000026.1, forward strand.
GCCTCCTCGCCGACGCCGACCCCGAGTGGCTGGTCGCCCAGGTCGACTTCCGCTACCTCACCGACGCCCTGACCCCCGACGAGGCCCTGGCCCTCCTCCGCGGCGCTCGCGAGGGCAGACAGGAGAGGCTGGACCGCCTGCTGCGACAGGGCTACCCGGCCTACACCACATCGGCGGGCTGGCTCGGCTACGACGACGCCAAGCTCACCCGGCTCGCCACCGAGGCGGTCGCCGACGGCTTCACCCAGATCAAGCTGAAGGTCGGCGCCGACCTCGACGACGACGTACGCCGCTGCCGCGTCGCCCGGCAGGTCGTCGGCCCGGACATCCGCCTCGCGATCGACGCCAACCAGCGCTGGGACGTCGACGAGGCCGTCCGCTGGACCAAGGCCCTCGCCGAGTTCGACCCGTACTGGATCGAGGAGCCCACCAGCCCCGACGACATCCTCGGCCACGCGGCGATCCGCCGGGCCGTCGCCCCGGTCAAGGTCGCCACCGGCGAGCACGTGCAGAACAGGATCGTCTTCAAGCAGCTGCTCCAGGCGGGCGCCATCGACGTCCTCCAGCTCGACGCGGCCCGTGTCGGCGGCGTCAACGAGAACCTCGCCATCCTGCTGCTCGCCGCGAAGTTCGGCATCCCCGTCTGCCCGCACGCGGGCGGCGTCGGCCTGTGCGAACTCGTCCAGCACCTGTCGATGTTCGACTACGTGGCGGTCTCCGGCACCATCGACGACCGCACCATCGAGTACGTCGACCATCTGCACGACCACTTCCTCGACCCGGTGGTGATCCGCCAGGGTTACTACAAGTGCCCCGCTCTGCCGGGCTTCTCGGCGGCCATGCGTCCCGAGTCGATCGCGCGGTACACCTATCCCGGCGGCACCTTCTGGGCCGCCGACATCGAGGCAGACATCAAGGCTGACATCAAGGCGAAGAAAGGTCACGCGGCATGAGCGACTTCGAGGGCCTCAGCGCCCTGGTGACGGGCGGCGCCTCCGGCATCGGCCGGGCCACCGCGGAGCTGCTGGCCGAGCGCGGCGCCCGGGTCGCCGTACTCGACCTGGACACGTCATCGGTCGAGAAGCCGCTGCGCGCCTACAGGGCCGACGTCACCGACGACGCCTCCGTGCGAACGGCGGTCGCGGCAGCCGTCGCCGACCTCGGCGGCCTCGACATCCTGGTCAACAACGCGGGCATCGGCGCCCAGGGCACCGTCGAGGACAACGACGACACCGAGTGGCACCGCGTCCTCGACGTCAACGTCGTCGGCATGGTCCGCACGGCCCGCGCCGCCCTGCCGCACCTGCGCGCCTCCGCCCACGCGGCCATCGTCAACACCTGCTCCATCGCCGCCACCGCCGGCCTGCCGCAGCGGGCCCTGTACAGCGCGACCAAGGGCGCCGTGTACTCGCTGACCCTCGCCATGGCCGCCGACCACGTCCGCGAGGGCATCCGCGTCAACTGCGTCAACCCCGGCACCGCGGACACCCCCTGGGTCGGCCGCCTCCTGGACACGGCAGACGACCCGGTCGCCGAACGCGCCGCCCTGGAGGCCCGCCAGCCCACCGGCCGCCTGGTCAGCGCGGCCGAGGTCGCGGGCGCCGTCGCCTACCTGGCGAGCCCCCTGTCGGGTGCCACCACCGGCACGTCCCTCGCGGTCGACGGCGGCATGCAGGGCCTGCGCCTTCGGCCGGTGGGACAGTGAGCGCGCTGGGCCGCAGCGGCGTCGAGGTCAGCGGCCTCGGCTTCGGCGCCGCCGTGATCGGCAACCTCTACACCGAGGTCACCGAGGAGCAGGCGTACGACGCCGTGGCCGCGGCCTGGCGGCAGGGCGTCCGCTACTTCGACACCGCGCCCCACTACGGCCTCGGCCTCTCCGAGCGCCGCCTCGGCGCCGCCCTGCGCGCACACCCCCGCGAGCAGTACACGGTGTCGACGAAGGTCGGCCGCCGCCTGGACCCCGCCGACGGCACCGGCGACGACCTGGCCCACGGCTTCGCCGTCCCCGCCTCCCACCGCCGTGTCTGGGACTTCACCGCCGACGGCGTACGGCGCACCCTGGAGGCGAGCCTGGAACGCCTCGGCCTCGACCGCGTCGACGTCGTCTACCTCCACGACCCCGACGACCACGCCGAACAGGCCTTCCGCGAGGGCTACCCGGCGCTGGAGAAGCTGCGCGCCCAGGGCGTGGTCGGCGCGATCGGCGCGGGCATGAACCAGGCGGAGATGCTCACCCGCTTCGTCCGCGACACGGACGTCGACGTGGTGCTGTGCGCCGGCCGCTACACGCTCCTCGACCAGAGCGCCGGGGCCGAGCTGCTGCCCGCGGCCGTCGAGCGAGGAGTGTCGGTCGTCATCGGGGGCGCCTTCAACTCGGGGCTGCTGGCGGATCCAAGGCCCACAGCCACCTACAACTACGCCCAGGCGCCGGCCGAGCTGCTCGAGAAGGCCTTGCGCATGCAGGCGGTGGCCGACCGGCACGGCGTCACCCTGCGCGCCGCCGCCCTGGCCTTCTGCGCCGCCCACCCGGCGGTCGCGAGCGTGCTGGTCGGTGCCCGCTCGGCAGACGAGGTGCGCGACTGCGCCGAGCAGTTCGCGACCCCCGTCCCCGCCGCCTTCTGGCAGGAGCTGAACGACACCGGTCTGCTGCCCCTGGAGGAGCCGTCGTGAGAGTCGCCCTGCACACCAAGGTCCGCGCCGACCGGATCACCGCGTACGAGGCCGCTCACCGAGAGGTCCCCGAGGAGCTCACCGACGCCATCCGCGCGGCCGGTGCCACCTCCTGGACGATCTGGCGCAGCGGCACGGACCTCTTCCATGTCCTGGAGTGCGAGGACTACGCCCGCCTCCTCGCCGAACTGGAGAAACTGCCGGTCAACGTGGCCTGGCAGGCCCGCATGGCCGACCTGCTCGACGTGGTGCACGACTACTCCGGCGAAGGGGCCGACGCCGGCCTGCCCGTCGTGTGGGAGCTGCCGTGACCGTCGACGCGCACCACCACGTCTGGGACCTGTCGGTCCGGGACCAGGACTGGATCAGGGGCCCCGAACTCCAGTCGCTACGGCGGAACTTCACCCTCGCCGACCTCGAACCCGACGTCCGCGCGGCCGGCGTCGACCGCACGGTCCTGGTGCAGACGATCACCGTGCCCGAGGAGACCCCCGAGTTCCTCGCCCTCGCCGCCGGACACGACCTGGTCGCGGGCGTCGTCGGCTGGACCGACCTGACCCGCCCCGACGTGGCCGACGAACTCGCCCGGCTCCGCGAACTCCCCGGCGGCGCCCACCTCAAGGGCATCCGCCACCAGGTCCAGGGCGAGCCCGACCCGCAGTGGCTGCTGCGCCCCGACGTCCACCGCGGCCTCGCCGCCGTGGCCGCCGCGGGCCTGGCCTACGACCTGGTCGTCCTGCCCCACCAACTCCCCGCCTGCGCCAAGGCGGCCGCCGACCACCCCGGCCTCACCCTCGTCCTGGACCACCTCGCCAAGCCGCCCATCGCCTCCGGCACCCGCGAACCCTGGGCCACCGCGGTCCGCGCCCTGGCCGCGCTCCCCAACACCGTCTGCAAGCTCTCCGGCATGGTCACCGAGGCCGACCACGCCCACTGGACCGTCCACGACCTGCGCCCCTACGCCGAGGTGGCGCTGGAGGCCTTCGGACCGGGCCGGCTGATGTTCGGCTCGGACTGGCCGGTGTGCACCCTGGCAGCGACGTACGGTGACGTGCTGTCCGCCGCCCAGGAGCTGACCGCGGACCTGAGCGCCGACGAAATCACCCAGGTCTACGAGACCACCGCCACCCGCGTCTACGACCTCTGAACCGCCACCGTCAGCCGCGTCGGCGGCAGAAACTCCCGCACATACGTCCGCTCCCAGCACGCGCCCGTCTCCCGCAGCTCCCGCCAGCTCGTGTAGCGGTAGCGGAAGAGGCGGGCGCGGACGTAGCGCGGGGGCTCGCCGGGCGGGAACGGGGAGCGGCGCAGCAGCCTGAGGGTGTCGCGGTCGTTCTCCAGGAGCCGCTCGACCATGACACCGAACCACGACCCGGCGTAGGCGGGGGAGAGGGCGGCGAACCACATCATCCAGTCCAGCCGGAGGTGGTACGGCGCGTACTGGCGGGGCCAGCGCCGCGGGTCGCCCGGCTTGCCCTTGAACTCGTACTCCCGCCACTCGGAGTCCTCGCGCGGGACGTCGTCGGGCGTGCCCTCGACCACCACCTCGTAGCGGACACGGCTCACGCTGCCGAACGCGCCGTAGGTGTTGACCAGGTGGAGCGGGTCGAAGGAGCGGTTCATGACCTGGCCGCGGGAGATCATGTTCACGACCGGGTGATAGCTCAGGTACACCAGCAGCGCGGCCACCGCCAGGACGACGACCTCGTACCAGATCGGGGTGTCGGGCAGGGACGGCGCCTCGCCCGGCAGCCGCAGCGCCGACAGGGCCAGCACGATGGTGATCCAGTTCAGCCAGGAGAAGTTGCCCGACAGGACCAGCCACAGCTGGGTGACGATCATCAGGGCGGCGGCGGCCGTGGCGATCGGCTGTGGGGTGAACAGCAGGACGGGCACGACGAGCTGCGTGACGTGGTTGGCGGCCACCTCGACCCGGTGCAGCGGCTTGGGCAGATGATGGAAGAACCAGCTCAGCGGGCCCGGCATCGGCTGCGTCTCGTGGTGGTGGTCCAGGCAGGTCAGCTTCCGCCAGCAGGCGTCACCCCGCAGCTTGATCAGACCGGCCCCGAACTCCACGCGGAACAGGATCCAGCGCAACAGGAACAGCACGAGGAACGGCGGGGCCACCTCGTCGTTGCCGAGGAGGACGGCGAGGAACCCCACCTCCAGGAGCAGGGACTCCCAGCCGAAGCCGTACCAGGTCTGGCCGACATTGACGATCGACAGGTACAGCGCCCACGGCACCAGCCAGAGCAGCATCGCGGCCCACAGCGGCAACAGGGAGTCCAGGCCCGCGATCAGCGCCACCGAGACCGCGCAGCCCGACCAGGCACAGCCGGCGAAGAAACGGTCCGAGTAGTGCAGATGGAACAGGCTCGGCGCCCGCCTGAACGGTACGCGCGCGACGAACCGGGGGATCGGCAGCATCCCCCGCTCACCCAGCAGCGGGCGGAACTGGAGGGCCGCCGTGAGGAACGCGACCAGATACACGCCGGCCAGAGCCCGCTGGAAGACCAGTCGGCTCAGCCAGTAGTCGGGTGCGGTGAACCACTCCACGGCCTCGCGCTCCTGTCCTCGGTCCCGACGGCCCCGTCACTCACCGTGTTCCATGCCTCGGGCTGGGTAACCCACGTGTCCCGTGCCCACTCGAATAATCGGGCAAATCCTGGCAAGGTGGGCGCATGGCTGATCGGGGAGCGAGCGCGCTGTCACTCCCGGACGACTGGCCCGCCCACCCGGATCCGATCCTGGCCCTCAACCGCATGGGCAGCTTCGACTGGGACCTGGACTCCGGCCTGTTCCACATGGACGCCCGGGCCCACGAGATCTTCGACATGCCCCCCGCGGAGTACGACGGCCGCCCCGAGAGCCTCTCCCCGCGCGTCCCGCAGGCGGAGGGGATCCGCCTGGACGCCCTGGTCGCCCAGGCCATCAAGGACGGCAGTGAGAACTACGGCGCCTACTTCCGCATCCGCCGCCGCGACGGCAGCCTGTGCTGGACCCACACCCAGGGCTACATCCGGCGTGACGAGACGGGCCGCCCCCGCCGGATCATCGGCATCGTCCGCGACGCCGCCGAGGAGCTGAGAGACCTCGCCGACCGCCGCGACGAGGCCGCCCTCGACGACGCCCGCCGCGAGCAGACCAACGTCGTCCAGCTCACCACCGCCGCCCTCGCGCACGCCCGCACCGTGCGGGAGGTGATCGACGTCCTCAAGGACACCCACGGCCTCACCCACCTCGGCGCGACCAGCCTCGTCATGGGCCTGGTCGAGGCCGGCCGCATCCGTCTGGTCGCCGAGGGACCCGCGGGCAGCTTCGTGCCCGGCACCCTGGTCACCCGCATCGACGAGCCCTACCCGATGAGCGAGGTCGTCCGCACCCTCAGCCCCCGGTTCATCGAGTCGCCCGAGGAGTTCGCCGCCGGCTACCCCGCGCTGTGGCCGCACATCACCGACCTGGACATCACCTCGGCCGCCTACCTGCCCCTCATCGTCCAGACCCGCCCCATCGGCGCCATGGGCCTGCTCTACAGCGACCGGCGCGGCTTCACCCCCGAGGAGCGCAACATCCTCGTCGCCCTCGGCAGCAGCATCGCGCAGAGCCTGCAACGGGCCATGTTCTACGAGCAGGAGAAGGACATCGCCCAGGGCCTCCAGCAGGCCATGCTGCCGCGCACCATCCCCAGCGTGGCCGGCGCCGACGTCGCCGTCCGCTACCGCGCCGCCACCATCGGCGGCTCCCTCGGCCGGGACATCGGCGGCGACTGGTACGACCTGATCCCGCTGCCCGGCGGCCGGGTCGGCGCCGTCATCGGCGACGTCCAGGGCCACGACACGCACGCCGCCGCCGTCATGGGCCAGCTCCGCATCGTGCTGCGCGCCTACGCCGCGGAGGGCCACACCCCCGCCACCGTGATGGCCCGCGCCTCCGTCTTCCTGCACGAACTCGACACCGACCGCTTCGCCACCTGCCTCTACGCGGAGGCCGACCTGTCCACCGGCGTGGTCCAGGTGGTCCGGGCCGGGCACATCGACCCCCTGGTGCGGGCACCCGGCGGAGCCTGCCGCCGCGTGCCCGTCGCGGGCGGCCTGCCACTCGGCCTGTCCGCCGAGTTCGGCACCCTCGAATACCCGGTCACCACCCTCGAACTCGACCCCGGCCACACCCTGCTGCTGTGCACCGACGGCCTGGTCGAACAGCCCGGCGCCGACCTCGACGACGGCATGAAGACCCTCACCGCCCTCATCGCCACCGGCCCCGACGACGTACGCAGCCTCGCCGACCGGCTGATCGTCGTCGCCGAGGAACGCGCCGGCGACGACGACGTGGCCCTGCTCCTGCTGCGCCGCCGGGGCCTCGACACCCCGCGGCCCGGGGGCCGCCTCCAGCAGCTCGTGATCCCCGGCGACCCCGAGGCCCTCACCGGCGCCCGGCACATGATCCGCGCCGCCGTCCGCTCCTGGGGCGCCCGCGACCGCGCCGACGAGGTCGAGCTGGTCGCCGACGAACTCATCACCAACGCCCTCATGCACACCGAGGGCGCCGCGATCCTCACCCTGCGGGTCCTCGGCAACTCCGACCGCCGCCTGCGCGTCGAGGTCGAGGACTCCTCCAGCGCCCTGCCGCGCCGCCGCGAGGCCGGGGATTCCGGCGTCTCGGGGCGCGGCCTGCTCCTGGTCGACCTGCTCACCGACGAGTGGGGCGTGGAGGCGCGGGGCGGCGGGAAGTGCGTGTGGTGCGAGTTCACGGTGTCCGGGTGAGGCCGATCCGGTCGGCCCCGGATGGCGCTCCCGCCCGGAGCTGAGGCCGGCGGTCCCCGGTGGCACTCTGGACGTATGCCGGAACTGCCCGAGGTCGAAGCGCTCAAGGACTTCCTGACCGAGCACGTCGTCGGTCACGAGATCGTGCGCGTCCTGCCCGTCGCCATCAGCGTCCTGAAGACCTACGACCCACCCGTCACCGCCGTCGAGGGCCGCGAGATCACCGCCGTGCACCGCCACGGCAAGTTCCTCGACCTGGAGACGGACGGCGGGCCGCACTTCCTGACCCACCTGGCCCGCGCCGGCTGGCTCCACTGGAAGGACCGCCTCCCCGACGGCCCGCCCCGCCCCGGCAAGGGCCCCCTCGCCCTCCGGGTCGCCCTGGAGACGGGCGAGGGCTTCGACCTCACCGAGGCCGGCACCCAGAAGCGGCTCGCGGTGTACGTCGTACGGGACCCGCAGGAGGTCCCCGGCGTCGCCCGCCTCGGCCCCGACCCGCTCGCGGCCGACTTCGACGCACGAAGACTCGCGGGGCTCCTCGCGGGGGAGCGCCGCCAGATCAAGGGTGCCCTGCGCGACCAGAGCCTCATCGCCGGCGTCGGCAACGCCTACAGCGACGAGATCCTGCACGCCGCGAAAATGTCCCCCTTCAAACTGGCCGCCTCCCTGACCCCGGAGGAGACGGACACCCTCCACGCCGCCCTGCGCAGCACGTTGACCGACGCCGTCGAACGCTCCCGCGGCCTCGCCGCCGGCCGCCTCAAGGCCGAGAAGAAGACCGGCCTGCGCGTCCACGGCCGCACGGGCGAACCCTGCCCGGTCTGCGGCGACACGATCCGCGAGGTGTCCTTCAGCGATTCGTCCCTCCAGTACTGCGCGACGTGCCAGACGGGGGGCAAGCCGTTGGCGGACCGCAGGATGTCGAGGCTGCTGAAGTAGGTCACCAGTAGGCGCTGCCCACGAGAGAGGTGACCGTCGCGAGCACGCCCAGGACCGGGGCCGGGATCGCCAGGCCCTCCGCGATCGAGGCCAGGGTCCGCGTGGATGACCGGTGGGTCCTCGGGCGGCGGAGTGCGGACGACCACGTCGTGCGGCTCGGTCGGCTGCTCAGGCGGCCGGCACGGCGGCTCCTGGTCGAGCGGACCATCAGTGGCTCCACGTCGGCACTTTCAGTGTCCGTCCGTGGCGGTGGGCCTGCACATCAGCGGGGGGCCAGGGTCACCAGGTGCTCGCCCTCCGCCGAGCGGATCTCGTAGCGGAGGATCTGGTCGGTGTGCAGATCGGTCCCGCCCTGCACGGTGGTGGGCCGGGCGTCGTGCCGGGGCACCATCCAGTTGGTGACCGCCCGTTCGGAGCCGTCCCGGCCGATGACGATGAGGCGGCAATTGCGGGGCCCCGCCCCGTCCTTGACCTTCAGTTCCACCTGGCTGCCCCAGGGCTCGTCCTCGGTCGTGACCTGTGCCCACACACCCGACTTCTCGTCCGTCGCGGTGACCCGCACGGCGTCGTCCCCGCCGCCCGCCCCCGCGCCCGACAGCATCACGAGCGCCGGACCGGCCAGCGCGACGACCACGGAGGCGGCCACGGCGTACAGCAGCCGCCTGCGACGCGCCCGGTGCCGCGCGGCGACCTCGCCGAGCAGCCGGTCCAGGAGCCGGGGGCCCGGCCCCGCGAACGGGTGCACCACCCGCGGCGTCGCCTGCCGGTACAGCATCAACTGCCGTGTCGCTGCACCGAATTCGGTGACCTGCGCCGCGCACTGAGGACACTCCATGAGGTGGTCCTCGAAGCGGAAGGCGTCCACTTCGTCCAGCACGCCGAGCGCGTAGGCGCCGGCGTCGTGATGCCTTTCCTGGGACCTCATGCGCAATCCTCGTGCCGTTGGGTGCGGGTGGGGTTACTCCTTGCTCCCATCCGTACGCACCCGGCACCCGAATCACTCAGCCGTACACACAATCGAGACCAAGATATTCGGAGCGGTTCGGCCCCCGGATTGGTCCGGTTCTAAAAAAGATGGATGGCGAGATGTCCGAGGGGCAGCCCGAGCTGCCAGGCGGGCGTCCACACCTTCGGTCCCTCGTCCTCACCGACCACCGGAGCGCCGCCCGGAACCGCGTTCAGGTCGGGTGCGAGCAGCTCGGTCTCCTCCAGCCAACGCCAGGCGGCAGCGGCCAGTTCGAGGTCGGGCGCCGGGTCCGGGGACGTGGCCGCCTCGGCTGTGAGCCCGGCCATGCGCTCGCGCACCCAGTCCTGCCACGGCTGGTCGTACGCCGTCAGCGACAGCCAGGTCTCCAGCTGGGTGACGACCCGGATGCCCGGGAGCTCGCCGTCGGTGTCGGAGAGGAAGATGGTCAGCGCCAGGGCGTCGCGCCCGGCGCGGAACTCGAACGAAGTCGGCGGCATGAGATCGCCGGTCCGCAGCAGTTCGTCGGCGATGTACTCGGCGTACAACCAGGCCATGGGAACGGTGAGTTCACCGCCGCCGGTGCCGTCCGTACTCTGATGACCTCTGTGCAGCATCCCTTCCTGCCTTCCTCCGGTGCGTGCGCGTCGCCCGAACCCGGGCCCCCCAGTCCGGAACACGGATGAGGACAGCCGATTACTCAACTGGGGTCCTCAGCAAGGCGCTTTACGGAGGTTTGACTATCCCATTGGTTTCACCGCAGGTCGGCCGCGTATCCCGGAAGTACCCTGCGCAGGGCGCGTAGCGCGTAATATGCGCGGGACTTCACGGTACCGGGCGGAATCCCCAGGGCTGCGGCGGCCTCCGCCACACTCGCCCCTTGGAAGTACACGAGCACCAGGACTTCACGGTGCTCGGGAGTGAGAGTCTTCACAGCTTCCCGCACATCCAGGGTGGCGGCCGACCGCTCGGCGTGGTCGGCGCACACCGGCGCGTGTTCGAGCACCGCGTCGCCGACCTCCGCCGGGCGCGCCTGCCGGGCCCGCCGCGCGTCGATCGCGAGCCGCCGCCCCACGGTGAGCAGCCACGGCCGGACGGAGTCGAAGGCGTCCGCGCGCAGGGCCTCGGGATGCTGCCAGGCCCGTACCAGCGTCTCCTGCACGAGGTCCTCGGCGCGTTGCCGGTCGCCGTCACACAGCCTCAGCAGCAGCGCGAAGAGCGGTCGGCCGTGCTCGCGCTGGAGTGCGGCGAGCTCGTGCTCGGCGGTCGTCCCGTTCGTACCGTTCGTGAGGGTGGTTCCGGCCGTCATGCGCGTATGGGACCGCAGGGCGGCGGCCAGGGACAGGGGGCGCACGCGGGTCTGCGACGGACGGTCGATCGCGTCGACGAACGGTTCGACGAACGGTCGTATCCCGCCACTCGCGCACACCGGATGGGTGAGTGGGGGGCCTGAGGTTGTTTGCGACAGCGGCCAAAATCGTACCTATTTGTGCGTAAATATGACCTCAGCGGGGTGAGGAATGATCGCACGCAGACGACAGGTTGCCCTGATCCTGACAGCTCTACTGGCCTCGGCCGCAGCCTGCCAGGCCCACCGCCATCAACCGCCCGCGGAGCCCGGACGGCCGGCACCGGCCGCGGGCACCGCCAGATTCACCCTCGTCGCCTCCGGCGACGTCCTGCCGCACAGCTCGATCATCGACCGGGCGCGCTTCGACGCCGGCGGCACCGGCTACGACTTCCGCCCGATGCTGGCCGGGATCCAGCCCGTCGTCTCCCGCGCCGATCTGGCGCTGTGCCACATGGAGACCGTGTACGGCGCGAACGGCGACTACACCGGCTACCCCACCTTCAAATCACCGCCCGAAGTGGCCGCGGGCCTCGCCTCGGTCGGCTACGACGGCTGCTCCACCGCCTCCAACCACTCCCTCGACGACGGCGCCGCGGGCATCTTCCGCACCCTGGACACCCTCGACCGCGCGGGCGTGCGTCACGCCGGGTCGGCGCGTACGGAGGCCGAGGCAGGCACCGTCACGATCCTGCGCGCGGGCTCGGCGCAGGTCGCCCACCTCGCCTACACGTACGACACCAACGGCCTGCCGTTCCCGCCGGGGCAGCCCTGGGCGGTCAACCTGATCGACGAGCAGCGGATCCTCGCCGACGCCCGGGCCGCGCGGCAGGCGGGCGCCGACGTGGTCGTGGTGTCCCTGCACTGGGGCACCGAGTGGCAGGAGGAACCCGACGCCCAGCAGCAGAGCCTCGCCCAGCGGCTCACCGCCGCCCGCACCGACGGCCGGCCCGACGTCGACCTGATCCTCGGCACCCACGCCCACGTCCCGCAGGCGTACGAGAAGGTCAACGGCACCTGGGTGGTCTACGGGTTGGGCGACCAGGTGGCCGGTGAGATGTTCAACCACGAGGGCGTCCAGGACTCCCGCGGCAACCAGTCCACCGTCGGCCGCTTCACCTTCGCCCCGCCGAAGCGGCCGGGCGGACGGTGGGAGGTCGCCAAGGCCGAGTTCCTCCCGCAGCTCTTCGACGTCGACGCCGGCCGCGTGGTCGACGTCAACCGGGCGATCGCCCAGGGCGCCGAGCTGACCGGGGTCCGCGACCGGATCCGGGACGTCGTACTCAGCCGGGGCGCCGCGAAGGACGGGCTGGTGATGGGGGAGTAGCGACGCGGCGTGACGGGGGAGCAGCGGCGGGGCCCCCGCGCCGACGCGCGGGGGCTACGGCACCACCGTCACCGGCCACCGCCCCGCCTTCACCAGCCGGACCGCCACCGAGCCGACGATCCGGTGCCCGGCCTGCTCCGAGGCCCCCACCACCACCGCGTCCGCCTTCAGTTCGTCGGCGGCCTTCACCAGGCCGCTGTACGGGTCGCCGCGGAAGGTGTGGAACTCCCAGCGCACGTCGAATATCCCCTTGACCCGCTCGGTGGCGTCCCGGATCTCCCGCACGAGGTCCTCGGCGATCGCGTCGGTCGTGCCGGCGACCGGCGCCCCCATCGCCGCGCCCGCCACCATCACCGGCTGTACGTACACGACCGCGAGCAGCGCGCGCTGCCGCCGGGCCAGCCCCGCCGCGTAGGCCGCCGCACGGAAGGACGAGTCGGAGCCGTCCAGACCGACCACGATGACCTTCGGCCCGTCCGTGCCCAGCTCGAACTCATGTGCGTGATGCTTCGTCACGGCTCCGAGGCTATCGGAAGCCGCAGGTCGCCCCGTGCGGGGGCACCAGGTGCCCGGCACCGCTCGACGGGCGAGGACGCCCGTCTGTTCCTACAGTCGAAAGCATGAGTGCCACCGTGGCGGCCACCACGGCCGAGGAGACCCAGGGCCCGATACGACCGCCCCGAGGCGGCTTCCTCAGCCGGGTGCCCCAGGGTTTCGCGGCCTTCTTCGGCGCCCTCGGCCTGCTCTGCGTCCTGCTGGCCCTGATCCCGCCCCTGCGCACCCTGCTGCGCCCGGTGGTCCGCGCCCTCGACCAGATCATCGTCCCGGTCAGCGCCAACCTGGCCTACGCGGTCTTCCTGTTCCTGCTCGCCGCCGCGACCGCCGCCCGTAAGAAGGTCGCCTGGTGGCTGGTCGTCGTCTACCTGGGCCTGCTGGTCCTCGCCGACGTCGTCGGCGTCGCGTCCGGCCTGTACGCCGACTCCATCCCCTCCCTCGTCGTGTGCGCCCTCGCGCTCGCCCTGCTGGTCGTCGCCCGCCGCGAGTTCTACGCCGCCTCCCGCCGCGCCGCCGTGTGGCGGGCGCTCGGTGTGCTGCTGGCCGGCCTCGTCGTGGCGATCCTCGTCGGCTGGGGGTTCGTGGAGCTCTTCCCGGGCACGCTGCCGCGCGGTCAGCGGCTGGCCTACGCCGCCGACCGCGTCTGCGGCGGCCTGGTCTCCGGCGGCACCTACGACGGACTGCCGCCCCGCGCCGTCTCCTTCCTCCTCGGCCTCTTCGGCGCCCTCGCCCTGCTGAACGCCGCCACCACGCTGTTCCGCTCCCAGCGCCTGGAGGCGGCCCTGCACGGCGACGAGGAGACCCGCATTCGCGCCCTGCACAGGCGCTACGGCGACCAGGACTCCCTCGGCTACTTCGCCACCCGCCGCGACAAGGCCGTCGTCTTCTCGCCCAGCGGCAAGGCCGCCGTCACCTACCGCGTCGAGGCCGGCGTCTGCCTCGCCAGCGGCGACCCGGTCGGCGACCGCGAGGCCTGGCCGCACGCCATCGCCGCCTGGCTGGACGTGGCCCGCCGGTACGCCTGGGCCCCCGCCGCGATGGGCGCCTCCGAGGACGGTGCCCGCGCCTTCGCCCGCGCCGGGCTCGGCGCCCTCCAGCTCGGCGACGAGGCGATCCTCGTCGTCCCCGACTTCGACCTCGACGGCCGCGACATGCGCGTGACCCGCCAGGCCGTCCACCGCGTCCGCCGCACCGGCGCCACCTGCCGCGTCCGCCGCCACTCCACCCTCACCGAGGAGGAGATGAAGGCGGTCGTGGACAAGGCCGACGCCTGGCGCGACACCGAGACCGAGCGCGGCTTCTCCATGGCCCTGGACCGGCTCGGCGACCCCGCCGACGGCGACTGCCTCCTCGTCGAGGCCCTGAGCGCCGACGGGCAGCTGCTCGCCCTGCTCTCCTTCGTGCCCTGGGGCAAGGACGGCATCTCCCTGGACCTGATGCGCCGTGACCGCCGCGCCCCCAACGGCGCCATGGAGTTCATGGTCGCCGAACTGGCGGCCGTCGCCCCGAAACTGGGCGTGCGCAGAGTCTCGCTGAACTTCGCGGTGTTCCGTTCCGTCTTCGAGGAAGGCGCTCGCATCGGCGCCGGACCCGTGCTGCGGCTGTGGCGCCGCCTGCTGCTGTTCCTCTCCCGATGGTGGCAGTTGGAGGCCCTGTACCGCTCCAACGCCAAATACCGCCCCGAGTGGTACCCGCGCTTCCTCTGCTACGGCGAGGCCGCCTCCCTCGCCCGCATCGGCCTCGCCTCCGCGATCGCCGAGGGCTTCGTCTCCGTACCGTCGCTGCGCAAACTCTGGGGAAAGGGGCACTCGAAGGGCGGGCAGCGCCCTGCGACCACCGAGGGCCTGCCGCCGCTGTCGGCGCTCGGCCTCGACGGAGGGGACGAGGCCGGGCCCGACGCAGCGGAGCTGGACCTGCCCGAACAGGTCCGCGTCCGGCACCGCAAACTGGAGCGGCTGCGCGCCGACGGCACCGACCCCTACCCGGTCGGCGCCCCCCGGCGCACCCACGCCCTCACCGAGGTCCGCGACGGCGAACAGGTGACGGTCGCCGGCCGGATCATGCAGGTCCGCGACTTCGGCGGCATCGTCTTCGTCCGGCTGCGCGACTGGTCCGGCGACCACCAACTCGCCCTCACCCGCGCCGAATCCGGCCCCGCCCTCGACCACTTCACCGCCGACACCGACCTCGGCGACCACATCACCGCCACCGGCCGCGCCGGCACCAGCGACAAAGGCGAACCCACCGTCTTCGTCACCGCCTGGCAGCTCGTCGGCAAGTGCCTGCGCCCGCTGCCCGACAAGCGCCGCGGCCTCGCCGACCCCGAGGCCAAGGTCCGCCTGCGCTATCTCGACCTCGTCGCGAGCCCCGACGCCCGCGACGTGGTCCGGGCCCGCTCCACCGCCGTACAGGCCCTGCGCCAGGGTCTGCTGGAGCGCGGGTTCATGGAGGTCGAGACGCCGATCCTCCAGCAGATCCACGGCGGCGCCAACGCCCGCCCCTTCACCACGCACATCAACGCCTACGACCTCGACCTCTATCTGCGCATCGCCCCCGAGCTGTACCTCAAGCGGCTGTGCGTCGGCGGCCTGGAGAAGGTCTTCGAGATGGGTCGCACCTTCCGCAACGAGGGCGTCGACCACAAGCACAACCCCGAGTTCACGATGCTGGAGGCCTACCAGGCCTTCGCCGACTACGACGTGATGCTCGACCTCGTCCGCGAACTCATCCAGGGCTCCGCCACCGCCGCCTTCGGCAGCCCGGTGGCCCGCAAGGACGGCACCGAGTACGACATCTCGGGCACCTGGCCGGTCAAGACCGTCTACGGCGCGATCTCCGAGGCACTGGGGGAGGAGATCACCCCCGACACGGAGCTGCCCGCGCTGCTGCGGCTGTGCGACCGGGCCGCAGTGCCGTACGTCGCGGACGACGGGCACGGCGACATCGTCCTGGAGATGTACGAACGGCTCGTCGAGGAGAAGACCCAGCTGCCCACCTTCTACAAGGACTTCCCCACCGACGTCTCCCCGCTCACCCGCCAGCACCGCACCGACCCCCGGCTCGCCGAGCGCTGGGACCTCGTCGCCTTCGGCACCGAACTGGGCACCGCCTACTCCGAGCTGACCGACCCCGTCGAACAGCGCCGCCGCCTGACCGCCCAGTCCCTGCTCGCCGCCGGGGGAGACCCCGAGGCGATGGAACTGGACGAGGACTTCCTCGACGCCCTCGAATACGCCATGCCGCCCACCGGCGGCCTCGGCATCGGCGTCGACCGGCTGGTCATGTTCCTCACCGGCCTGACCATCCGCGAGACCCTCCCGTTCCCGCTGGTACGCCACCGCTGACCGCGAGCGGGGCTGGGCCGGGCGGGTGGAAACGTGCCTCCGTGCCGGTGTCGGTGAGGTGCGTCGGCCTTCCGTCGGGCGACTGATGAGTCATGAAGAAGGATCAGTTGCTCACGCGGCGCCGGGCGTTGCTCGCCGGCGGCGCCGCTCTGGGGGCGGCAGGCACGGCCGGGCTGTTCGCGCTGGGCGGGGCGGGCGGGCCGACCGCTCCCACGGCTTCCACCGGAGGCACCACGACCCCTGCCGGAGGCACCACGGCTCCCGCCGGAGGCGCCACGGCTCCCGCCGGAGGCGCCACGGCTCCCGCCGGAGGGGCCCCGGTGCGCCGGCTCCCGGTGACACCCTCCACATACCGCCTCCAGCCCCTGACCGGATACGGCCCGGTGCGCACCACCCCCGGCCACCCCCGCGTACGGCGTGAGCCGCTGCTGCGCCTGTCCGGACGCGGCCGCACCATGGTGCTGACCTTCGACGACGGCCCCGACCCCCGCTACACCCCCGCCATCCTCGACACCCTGCGCGAGTACGACGTCCGCGCGATGTTCTTCGTCTGCGGGGAGATGGCCGTCGGCAACAAGGACCTGCTGGCGCGGATGGCCGACGAGGGCCACGTCGTCGGCAACCACACCTGGTCCCACCCCTTGCTGACCCGCCTCACCCGACGACGCATCCGGTCCGAGATGGAAAGCACCTGCGACGTCATCGAGGACGCGTACGGCGAACGCCCCCAGTGGTTCCGCGCGCCCTACGGCGCCTGGAACCGCGCCGCGTTCCAGCTCGGCGCGGAACTCGGCATGGAACCGCTCGCCTGGACCGTCGACAGCCTCGACTGGACCACCCCCGGCACCCGCACCATCGTCGACCGGGTCGAGGACGGCGCCGCCCCCGGCGTCGTGGTGCTCTCGCACGACGCCGGGGGCGACCGCTCGCAGAGTGTCCGGGCGCTGCGCTCCTATCTGCCGCAGCTGCTGGACGGCGGCTACCACATCACCGTCCCGCGCCGGCAGTACGCGTAGCGGGCGGCGGGCACGGGCCTTCGCCCGCCCGGCCGGGGAACGTTCAGCGGACCTCGACCAGGCGGGCGAAGGCGACGACGTTCCCGTCGTAGCCGTTCTGCTTGGAGAAACCGCCGCCGCACGTGATGACCCGGAGTTCCGGGGTGCCCTTGGAGGCGTAGACACGGTCGCCCGGGAAGTTGTTCTTCGCGAAAACCTCGATGCCGTAGAACTCGAAAACGGCGGTCTTTCCGTCCCCTCGCGCCACCTCGAGTCGACTTCCCTTCTTCAGCGCCCCGAGCCCGTAGAACACGGCGGGGCCCTGCGTGTTGTCGACGTGCCCGACGATGACCGCGGTTCCCTTCTCACCGGGCGATACGGCGCCGGTGAACCAGCCGGCCAGGTTCGGGTCCTCCGCGGGCGGCGCGCCGACCCAGCCGTCCGAGTCCAGGCCGACCGGCATGACGGGCGCGTCCACCTGGATCGAGGGGATCCGCACCCGGGCGGGCACCGCGTACGGCAGTGCCTGCGGGGTGCCGAAGATGCCCTGCGTGGTACGGCTGTCCGCGGCGGCCGCCGACGCGGGCTGCGGCGGCCCGACGTCGAACTCCCCCGAACCGTTGCGAATGAGCGCGAGACCGGTCAGCAGAACAAGCGCTATCACGCCCCACGGGGCGCGCTTCCTCCGCCGCTCCTCCTCTTCCGCCACCTCGGACAGCTCGAACGCAGACATTCGCCATCCCCTTTCGACGCGGCCGTCGCCACGTCAATTCGCGCATACGAGAACGCTAAGTCCCCCGCGCGCGAGCGGCGACGGGACAGATGCGAACGGGTGGCAGGCGCGCCTGTCGGTGCGCCATCCGAGTCGCTCCGACCAGGAATTTTCTGACGGTCCGTGACCTGCGGTGATATCGCATTACATGCTTTTCTTACGGCGTGTCAGCTCACCAGGACGGACCATTCCCGAAATGCGGTCGGAAGAAAGGCATCTGAGGGTCTATTCGGGAGGCGCTTTCTCGCCGATCGACCGGGGACGGGTCCCGGGGCGCCTTCCGCGGAGGTTCACATGCGTACTCCTCGTGCCCTGGCGGTCGCGGCCGCCGCGGTCTCCGTCCTCGGCCTCGCCGCCCCGGCGGCCGTCGCGGACGGCATGGGCAACAGCGGCGCCAACGCCTACGTCAACAATGGCGGCGACGGCGGCGGGAACGGCTTCGGCGGTAACGGTGGCAATGGCGGTAATGGGGGAGGCAACGGCTTCGGCGGCAACGGCAACGGCAATGGAAATGGCAACGGCAACGGCTTCGGGGGTGACGGGAACGGGAACGGCCGCGGCAACGGCTTCGGGGGTGACGGGAATGGGAACGGGAACGGCCGGGGCAACGGCTTCGGGGGTGACGGCAACGGCAACGGCAATGGGAACGGTCGCGGCAACGGCTTCGGGGGCGACGGGAACGGGAACGGCCGCGGCAACGGGGGCGGGGGTGACGGGAACGGGGACGGGAACGGTCGCGGCAACGGGGGCGGCAACGGCCTCGGTGGCAACAGCGGTGGCAACGGCAACAGCGGCATCGTCAGCAACATCGTCGCCCTGCCCAGCGTGATCGCCCGCGGCGGTCAGCTGACCGTCACGGTCGACGGATGCCCGGGCGGAGGCACGGCCAACTCCCCGGCGTTCACCTCGCCGGTGAACCTGCGCCGGGTCGGCGGCACCAACGGGACCGCGAGCGGAACGGCGACGATCCGCGACAACGCCAACCCGGGGCCGTACAGCATCACGGTCAACTGCAACGGGCGTGCCCCGCTGACCCGCGACGCTGCCTTCACCGTCCTCGGCGGTGTCCGTGGCGGTCTCGGCGGCAGCAGCTCCAGCGGGGCGACCCCGACCGACGTGGCCATCGGCGGTGCGCTCGTGGCCGCGGCGGTCATCGGAGGCGGCGTGTTCTGGATGCGCCGCCGCTCCGAGAAGAGGATCTGAGCCCGCCCCCGCTCACCTCTTTCTTTCCTCGGCGCACGTCGCCCGCACGTGAACAGGCGTCCGCCCCGGCTCCCAGGAACGGGACCGGGGCGGACGCCTGCGTGGTGGTGGAAGTCAGGCGCCGTCCGAGGCGGTGCGGCGGCGGGTGAAGCGGTACGCCGCACCGAGCGAACCGGCGACCAGAGCGGCTCCCAGCGCGACGTCTCCGAGATCGAACCCGGAGCTGCTGCCGCCCGCACCGGCGTGGACACCCCCGGGGACCCGCGACGGGCCGGCCGGGCGGCCCCCGGCGATGGTCAGGTCCTTGACCGCGCCCAGGCCCCCGCACATGAACGTCACCCGGTACACGGCCCCGGGCGTGGCGTCCCGGGCGACCAGGGCCGTCGCCCTCGTCGACCTCGGCGCGATGGTGACGGTGTCGAAGACCTCCGACGACACCGTCACGCGCCCCCGGCAGCCGCTGGTGTCGCGGTCCACGAGCAGGCTGACCTGCCCGCCCGCCGCGATGGTGGAGGGCAGGACGTCGTAGCCGACGGACATGACGTAGTGGTCGCCGTGGCCGGCGACGACGCCCGGGGCGCAGGAGGCCAGGGCGCCGACGCCCAGCAGTGCGGCCGAAGCGACGGGTATCGCGCGCATGGTGGATCCTCCGGGTCTGTGAGGAGCAGCCGCGGACCTGTTCCGGCGGCGCCGAAAACGCACCTCGATGACCGAAACGCTAGGAAGAGGTGCCCGGCACCGCGATCGCAGTCGCCCGAACGGGGCATGCGCGCGGGCCGGACGGGGGAACGGTGTTCCCACGGCCGGGGGACGGCACGGCGTGGTGCCCACCCCTGGCCGGATCCTCGCGCGCGTGACCTCTCGTCAGCCCTTGGCGCCCGGGAAGAGGGCCAGGAACGGCTCCGCGGACGCGGTGATGCCGCGACTGTAGGGCGCGTCGAAGTCCCAGATCAGGAAGAGCAGGAAGGCGATCAGCGCGGAGAACAGCCCGGCGAGGACGAGTTCGCGCGGGGTCCGCCTGATCTGGAGGGCGAAGACCATTCCGATGGTGATCACCGCTCCGGCCAGCAGCCCGAACCACACCACGCCGGGCATGGTCGGCTCGATCGAGTTCGAGCGGGAGGTGCGCGCCTGGTCCGCGGCGGCCACCTGGTCGACGAGCGGCTGGTACGCCTGGGCCTCGAAGTCCGTCTGCGGCTCGTAGTCGGTGATGTCCGCGCGGACGCGCTCCAACAACTCGTCACCGCGCTCCGTGACACGGCCGTCGTCGGCCATCGTCTTCCACTCGGTGGTGACGACGTGTCCGACATAGGTGTTGACGTCACCCCGAATACGGTCGCGGGTCTCGACCGGATAGACGCGGACGCGCTCCGAGATCTCGTGCAGCGCCTGGGCCTCCGCCTGGACGTGGTCCTGGGCCACGCTGCGCGCCTCCCAGACACCGGCGATGGCCAGTCCCAGGACGATGGCGTACACCACACCGATCCACATCGTCATGTACTCGATGACGTCCGGGGTCTCGGACGGGTCCTCGTCCTCGGACACCGAACGGTGCCTCAGGAAGGTGATGACGACCACCACGGCACACGCGGCAGCCATCGCGAGGGTCAGAACAAGCCATTCCGGCAAGGGTTTCTCCAGGGATCAGCGCGGACGGAGCGCGGCGACGGCGACCACCGCGGGCACCGTGATGAGCAGGACGTGGGTGAGGGGCGACGTTCCCCCGTGCGCCGGCCGCTTGCGCGGCGGGGAGTGGTACTGCGGGTAGCTCACCGGCCGCACGGAGGGACGCGGGGCCGGTTCCGGCGTGGGCGGCGGTGTGGGGGTGGGGGTCGCCGTGGGCGGTGGGGGTGGAGTGGGTGGAGTGGGTGGAGTGGGTGCCGGGCGGGGAGCAGCGGGCTGCGGTGCCGGTGGGGGAGGGGGCGGCGGAGGCGGTGGCTCGGGCGTGGGTGTGGGCGTCGGCCTCGGCGGCGCGGGTGTGGACTTGGACGGCGTGGGCGTGGGCGGGGGGCTCGGCGGCGGTGTGGGAGTCGGCGTCGGTGTCGGGCACGGCGGGGGTGTCGGCACCGGGCAAGGCGGAGGCGTCGGCCAGGTGTGGCTTCCGGCGACCGCCACCGCCACGGTGCCGTTCGGGCCCGTCGAGGCGGACGCGCAGGCGTCGGCCGTCGCGGTGCCGGCCGGTGCGCCCACGAGGATCCACGTCAGTGCCGCCAGGGCCAACGCCCGTGTGACGAAAGGGGATCGGGTCGGTTCGGATGCATGCACGACGAGGATCATGAGCCCTCGCGCGCGGGCGCGCGCCCAGGCCGCGGGAAGATTGGTCCGAACGAGCGAAGTTCGGTTCGTGGTGTTTGCCGCACGCTCTTCCGAGGCCCGTCATAGCGCCGTCGGGATCCTCCTTCACAGCCCTTGGAAAGAATTTTCTGCCGCCGTTGAACACAACCGCCACCCCCATGCGTACTCATGACCGTGCGGCGGCTCAGCAGGGCGCTGCAACACCTGTTGTGATTTTGGGGAGTTGACGATGAAGACCTCCTGGCGGAGCGCCTCACTCGTGGCGAGCGCCGTGGCCGTGCTGGCGCTGACGACGGCGTGCGGTCAGGAATCCGGCACCGCGTCGAGTCAGAACGTGGGTGCCACGGCCGCGGCCGGCGCAGGCACTGTTGCCGGTACCGGCGATTACGGAAGTGTGGGCGCGGGCGGTGCCGGCACCGGCGGAACGGTCGGTTCCACCGCTCCTTCCGCCGCCGCCTCCGTGCCCGCGGCGTCGGGTGTCGGGGCCGGGAAGCTGGCCGTCTCCACCAACGCCGAACTCGGCGAGGTGCTGACCGACGGCAACGGCATGACCCTCTACCGTTTCGACCAGGACACCGCGGAACCGCCGAAGACGAACTGCAACGGCGACTGCGCGACCGCCTGGCCGCCGGTGCCCGCGGACGACGCGGCCGCAGGTGAGGGCATCGACAAGTCCACGCTCGGCGAGGTCACCCGCGCCGACGGCACCAAGCAGCTGACCATCGGCGGCTGGCCGGCCTACCGTTACGCCAAGGACAAGTCCGCCGGAGACGTCAACGGCCAGGGCGTGGGCGGCAAGTGGTACGCGCTGGCCCCCGACGGCAAGAAGGCAAAGGTCTCCGACCTGCCCGGGCTGTCCACCCGCAAGGACCCCAACCTCGGCGAGATCGTCGTCGACAAGAACGGCATGACGGTCTACCGCTTCGTCAAGGACAAGGCATGGCCGAAGCCCGTCTCGGCCTGCGTCGGTGCCTGCCTCGAGAAGTGGCCGGTCGTTGCACCGGTCGAGGCCAACGACACCGAGGGTGTCCAGAAGAAGGGCCTGATGAGCTTCACCCGGCCCGACAACAACGTCAAGCAGATGACGGTCAACTGCTCGCCGATCTACACCTTCGCCGGTGACAAGGCCCCTGGCGACATCAACGGTCAGGGCGTCGGCGGCACGTGGTACGCCGTGGCCCCCGACGGAAAGCTGGTCGGCGCGCCGAAGCAGTAGAGATCACCTCCCCAGGGCCGATCCCTCGCCCGCTCCGGTGTGACTGACCCCTGGTCCGCCCCCCTCCGCGCCGCACGGAGGGGGGCGGACCGCTGTCGTGGTCGCCTTGTGTGGAGGTGTCCCTCTTTCGCACCGCTTTTCACGCCGCTTTTCACGCCGCGTCAATTCGGCACGTGCCTCAGGCAGTGACCGGGAACGGACGGTCAATTTCCGTTTCCGCTCGTTCTTTTGGCGGGCGATCAGTAGCCTCTGCTCGAACACCGGATCGCCTAGCGCCTTGGAGAGATAGATGGAGCGTCCCGCCTGGGCCCCACGGAGCATCGACATCTCGGTGCCCAGCGTCTCGCGGATCTACGACTACTACCTGGGCGGTTCGCACAACTTCGAGGTCGACCGGGAAGCAGCCCGCAAGGCCATGGAGTTCATGCCGGGACTTCCGAAGATCATGCAGGCGAACCGGGCGTTCATGCGCCGGGCGGTGCGGTTCGCGGCCGACGAGGGCATCACTCAGTTCCTCGACATCGGCTCGGGCATTCCCACCTTCGGCAGCGTCCACGAAGTGGCCCGAGCGGCAAGCCCCGGCGCGCGCGTGGTCTACGTCGACCACGACCCGGTGGCCGTCGCGCACAGCCAGGCGGTGCTGGCGGACAACGCGGACGCGGACGTCGTCGCGGCCGACCTCCGCAAGCCGCAGGAGATCCTCTCCAGCTCCCAGGTTCTCGACCTGATCGACCTGAATCGGCCAGTGGCGCTGCTTCTCGTTGCCATACTGCACTTCGTGGAAGACGCGGACGACCCGTACGGTGCGGTGGCCGAGCTGCGCGAGGCGCTCGCGCCCGGCAGCCTGCTGATCCTGACGCATGCCTCGTACGAGGGAATCCCGCTGCCGCCGGAGCGGGCCGAGGGCGCGGTGGACGTATACAAGGACATTCGCAACCCGCTGATCATGCGCTCGCGTGACGAGATCGCGCGGTTCTTCGAGGGGTACGACATGGTGGAACCGGGACTGGTGCCGATGCCGCGCTGGCGGCCGGAGACGGCTCCGGAGGACGAGGATCCCTATGCCTTCTCCGGTTTCGCCGGCGTGGGGCGTACGGCGTGACCGCGGAGCCGGACGGGCCGGAGGACAGACTGCGCCGGTTCGCCACGATCTGGAGCCGGGCGGTGTTCCCGGTGACGTCGACCTCCCTGACGCGGCCGGAGTTCGAGGAGGAACTCCTGCCGCTCGCCCGCCGGTTGAGCGAGGCGCTGCGGGCCAGGGCGTTCGACGCCGAGGCCGCGAAGGCGGTCGGCGCCGCACTGGTCGACACGCACTGCACCGACCCCGAGGCGCTCAGCCACAGCCTGGACTGCGTCGACGCCTATCTGGTGCTCTACTGCGGCGAGGACGGCCACCAGGAGGAGCTGCGCACCCGCTGCTCCCGGTTGCAGCACGCCATGGCCGCCGGGTTCGCGCAGGCCCTGCGCGAGCGCACGCTGGCCGAGCAGGAGGCCATCGCGCAGGCCGCGTTGCAGGCCCAGGGCGTGGTGGCACAGGCGCTGCACGCGAGCGAGGCCCGCTTCCGCGCGGTCTTCGAGGGCGCCGCCATAGGCATCGGCATGGCCGACCTCGAAGGCAACGTCCTCCAGGTCAACGGGGCGCTGCTGCGCATGTTCGGCGGCTCCGAGCAGACCGTGCGCGGCCGCAACGTCCGGGAGTGGACGCACGCCGACGACGCCCCGCAGGTCTGGCGGCTCTACGAGGAGCTGGTGACCGGCGAACGCGAGCACTACCACGTGGAGAAGGCCTTCTACCGCCCTGACGGAACGGTCCTGTGGACCAACCTCACCGTCTCCCTGCTGCGCGACGCCGACGGCAGACCCCAGTACCAGCTCGCCCTCATGGAGGACACCACCGAGCGCCGCCTGCTCAACCTGCGGCTGCGCTACGAGGCCACCCACGACGCGCTCACCGGCCTGCCCAACCGCACCCTGTTCTTCGAACGCCTGGAGAAGGTGCTGGGCGCCGGCGAGGGACAGCGGTTCGGGCTGTGCTACCTCGACCTCGACGGCTTCAAGACCATCAACGACAGCCTCGGTCACGCGGCCGGCGACCGGCTGCTCGTCGAGGTCGCCGACCGGCTCCAGTCCTGCGCGACCGCGCCGGGCGAGATGGTCGCGCGCCTCGGCGGCGACGAGTTCGTGGCGTTGACCACCGGTCCCGAGACCCGGCGCGAGGTCGACGAGCTCGCCGCGCGCATCATGAACGCGTTGATCGCCCCGGTCAGCGTGGACGGCCGGGACCTGACCGTGCGCGGCAGTATCGGCATCGTCGAGGGAGCCGCGGGGGAGCGCAGCGCCGCCGAGGTGCTGCGCAGCGCCGACATCACGATGTACCGGGCCAAGTCCGCGGGCGGCAACCGCTTCGAGCTCGCCGACCCGGAGGCCGACGCCCGCGCCATCACCCGCAACGGGCTCACCACGGCGCTGCCGACCGCCCTGGAGCGGGGCGAGTTCTTCATCGAGTACCAGCCGCTGGTCCACCTCGGCGACGGCAGCGTGCGCGGCGCCGAGGCCCTGGTGCGCTGGCTGCACCCGCAGCACGGGGTGCTCGGCCCCGACCGCTTCATCCCGCTCGCCGAGCACACCGGACTGATCGTGCCGCTGGGCCGCTGGGTCCTGGAGCAGTCCGTGCGCCAGGCCCGCGAGTGGCGAGAGCGGCACGGCGGAAACGCGCTCACGGGCCCGCTCCGCGTCAACGTCAACCTCTCGCCCTGCCAGCTCACCCACCCCGGCCTGGTCCAGGACACGGTCGACATCCTGGAGCGCGAGGGCCTGGAGCCGGAGGCGCTCTGCCTGGAGGTCACCGAGTCCGCGCTGATCGGTGCCGACGACGACCTGCTGAAGCCGCTGCGCCGCCTCGCGGAGATGGGCGTCGACATCGCCCTGGACGACTTCGGCACCGGCTACTCCAACCTCGCCAACCTGCGCCGCCTCCCGGTCAGCATCCTCAAGCTGGACCGCTCCTTCACCCAGAGCATGCAGCAGTTCCCGGCCGACCCCGTCGATCTCAAGATCGTCGAGGGGATCGTTTCCCTCGCCCACAGCCTGGACCTCGCGGTCACCGTCGAGGGCGTCGAGACCGGCGCCCAGGCCGAGCAACTCCGCATACTGGGCTGCGACACCGCCCAGGGCTGGTACTACGCCCGCCCGGGCCCCCCGGAACGCCTGCACGAACTGGCACTGGTGGACGCCACCGGGTGACGGCCGTAACCCGGTGGCAGGAGCGGCGGGGGCACAGCGATGATCTTCGGATGACCGATGAAACAGACGCCGTGAACCAGGCGATCGCGGGCGAGCTGGCCCTCACGGACCCCGCCGTCCGCTCCACCCGCGCCCGCTACGAGAAGCTGTTCGACCCCGAGTACGTCGAGGTGGGCTCCTCGGGCCGACGCTACACGTACGAGGACATGATGGCCTGGCTGCCCGACCACGCGGGCAGCTCGGAGGGCGGCCCCCGCTACGCGCCGTCGGCCATCACGGGCGTCGTCCTGGCCCCCGGCCTGGTCCACCTCACCTACGAAACGGACTTCGACGGCCAACGCGCCCGCCGCACCTCGCTCTGGCGCAAACAGAACGAGGAGACCGGCTGGCGCATGTACTACCACCAGGGAACACCGGTACCGCCCGGCGCCGAGTAGCGGCCGCGCCCGCCGTCCGCTCGCTGGCCGGCCGCCCGGGACTATGGGCAGTCGAAGTGCTGGATGCTCAACTCGCCGCGCGTTCGCCCTTCTCGTCCGCCACCGACACCGCCGCCCGTACCAGCGCCGCCGTCGCCGTCGAGCGGGACCGCTGGGGCCAGGCGACGGCCAGGACGGCGGCGGGGGCGTCCCGGACAGGGCGGTAGACGACGCCCGGCCGGGGATAACGGTCGGCGACCGACGCGGGGAGCAGGGCGAAGAGGTCGCCCAGGCCGACGAGCGTGAGGAGCTGGGCGAGGTCCCGGCCCCTGCCGCGGACCTCGTCGATGTACCGGTGTGCCTCGTCGAGCCGCAGGCCCAGGTCGGCGAGGCCCAGCCCGGCCCGGGCCGCAAGGGGGTGGCCCACGGCGAGGGCGGCCACGCGCGGTTCGACGGCCAGGGTTTCCGCATCGAGGCCGGTCCGGTCGTACGGCTCGTAAACCAGGGCGACATCGGCCTCGCCCTGGCGCAGCAGCCGGGACTGCTCCTGCCACGCGCACAGCCGGAAGGTGACCGGCAGCGCCGCCGGCTCCGACGCGTACCGCGCGAGGATGGCCTCCAGCAGCCCCGCGTCCCCGTCGGCCTTCATGGCCAGGACCAGCTTCGGCTCGTCGGCCGCCCGGCGTGCCCGTCGCCCGGCGGCCTCCAACGCCTCCAGCGCGAACCGGGCCTCCGCCAGGAGGACCTCTCCCGCCGGGGTCAGCGCGACGCTGTGAGTGGTGCGCTCGAAGAGAACGGCTCCCAGCTCCGACTCCAGCTGACGGATCGCCCGGGACAGCGGCGGCGGCGAGATGCCCAACCGCTCCGCGGCACGGGCGAAGTTGAGCTCCTCGGCGACGGCGACGAAGTAGCGCAGCGGCCGGGACTCCATGGACCTGCGCCCCCTCCCCTCGGTATTGCCCTGAGGGTAACAAGCGTGAGCGGACCGGTCCTTCAGTTCGGGACGGGCAGGCACCAGGCTCAGGAACATCCCAACAGGTCCTGTTCCAGGAGCAGTTCATGATTGTTGTCACCACCCCGACCGGCCAGATCGGCCGTGAGGTCGTCACCCGCCTCCTCGACGCCCACGTGGGCTCCGCACCGGTCCGGGTGATCGTCCGCGACCCTGCCGCACTCACCCCGCAGGTCCGCGAGCGCGTGGAGGTCGTCCAGGGGTCGCACGCCGACCCCGCCGTACTGAAGGAGGCCTGTCAGGACGCCGACCGCGTGTTCTGGCTGGTCCCGCCGACCCCCGGCGCCGACAGCGTCGAGGGACACTTCCGGGCCTTCACCGAGCCGCTGTGCGAGGTCGTCGAGGCCCGGGGGCCCGGTCGGGTCGTGGCCGTCTCCACCATGGGGCGCGGCACAGCGCGGAGCGCCGGACAGATCTCCGCGTCGCTGGCGATGGACGACGCGATCGCCGCCACCGGCGTCCACTACCGGGCGCTGTGCCCGCCGTCCCTGATGGAGAACGTGCTCCACCAGATCGCCTCGGTCCGCGACGCGGGCGTGTTCTCCACGACCCAGGTCCCCGACCGTGTGCTGCGCCTCTGCGCCACCCGCGATGTCGCGGCCACGGCCGCCCGTCTCCTCCTCGACGACTCCTGGACCGGCCAGGAGGACGTTCCCCTCGCCAGTGCCGACGACCTGACCCCCGAGGGCGTGGCCGGCGTCCTCTCCGAGGTGTTCGACCGGCCCGTACGCGCCCGGTTCGAGGACAGCGCGGACCACAGGGCGAGGATGATCCGCTTCGGGGCGACCGAGGCATGGGCGCAGGGGCTCGCCGACATGATGGACGCCCAGAACGCCCAGGGCATCTACGGCGCCGCCCAGCCGACCACCCCCGACCTCGCCCCCACCGGCTTCCGCCAGTGGTGCGAGGAGGTGCTCAAGCCGGCGGCTCTGAGGCGCTGAACCGCACTCATCGCTCCAGCAGCATCCGCTGCAGCTCCCTTGCCGCCCGCGGTGGTGCCACATCGCTGCGGTGTGCGAGGGCGATCGCACGGTGCAGGCCGGGCCGGGCGAGCGGGGTGACCCGCAGACCCCGGCCCGACCGGGCGGCCACCATCCGGGGCACGACGGCCACCCCGAGCCCGGCCCGGACGAACCCGAGCACCGCGTCCATCTCCCCGCCCTCGACCGCGAAGTCCGGCTCGAACCCCTCCGCCCGGCACGCGGCCACGGTGAGTTCCCGCAGGTCGTAGCCGTGCCGGAACATCACCAGGCGCTCACTCTCCAGATCGGCGATCCGGACGGTCCGCCGCCCGCCGCCCGGCTTCGGCGCCTCGGGGGAGGACACCACGACCAGGTCCTCGCGCAGCAGCTCCACCGTCGTCAGGGCGGGGGACGGCGTCGGCAGCGGCAGCACGACCAGGGCGAGGTCGAGGGCGCCCCGGGCCAGCTGCCGTACGAGATCGTGCGAGCCGCCCTCCTCGATCAGCAGCCGGATGCCCGGGTAGCGGTCGTGGAAGGCACGCAGCACGTCCGGCAGCAGACCCGTGCACAGGCTCGGGGTCGCGCCGAGGCGGACCCGGCCGCTGCGCAGCTGCACCAGCTCCTGCACCTCGTAGCGCGCGGTCTCCGTGTCCGCGAGGATCCGGCGGGCCAGCGGCAGCAGCGCCTCGCCCGCGTCGGTGAGCGTGATGTTGCCCCGTGCACGCTGGAACAGATCCGCGCCCAACTCCCGCTCCAGTGCCCTGATCTGCTGCGACAGCGAGGGCTGCGCGACATGGACCAGTTCGGCGGCCCGGGTGAAGTGCCGGGCCTCGGCCACGGCCACGAAGTACTGGAGCTGCTGGAACTGCATCCAGCCATGATAGGCACAGGCTATGGAAACGAGCCGGACCATGTCTTGGACCGATGAGGGGTACCGGCTCTAGCGTCTTGAACCATGGCTCTGGCAACGCGGACGGACCGACGGTCGTCCATGGCACGCACCGTGTGGGACTCCACCGTCGGCAAGAAGACAGTGATGGCGGTCAGCGGGCTGATCATGCTGCTGTACCTGGTCGTCCACATGATCGGAAACCTCAAGATCTTCTTCGGTCCGGGCGAGTTCAACCACTACGCCCAC
The DNA here is from genome assembly GCF_042888465.1 of Streptomyces sp. NPDC002888. Taxonomy (NCBI): domain Bacteria; kingdom Bacillati; phylum Actinomycetota; class Actinomycetes; order Kitasatosporales; family Streptomycetaceae; genus Streptomyces; species Streptomyces sp. NPDC002888. The sequence goes on from NZ_JBIAPU010000026.1 coordinate 79,460, forward strand.
TGGCTGCGCACCGTCGGCGAGCCGTTCATGCACTACGAGTGGACGCTCTGGCTCGTCCGCGTCGTGCTCGTGGCCGCCGTCGTCGCCCACGCCACGTCCGCGTACCAGCTCAGCCGCCGCGACATCAGGGCGCGGCCCAGCAAGTACGTGCACAAGAAGCCGCGGGCGAGCTACGCGACGCGCACCATGCGCTGGGGCGGGATCATCCTGGGCCTGTTCATCGTCTGGCACGTCCTGGACCTGACGACCGGCACCGTGCACTCGGGCGGCTTCCAGGAGGGCCACCCGTACCAGAACGTCGTGGACACCTTCTCCACCTGGTACGGCAACGTCGTCTACATCGTCGCGATGCTCGCGCTCGGCCTGCACGTCCGGCACGGCTTCTGGAGCGCCGCCCAGACCCTCGGCGTCGGCAGCCGCACCCGCGACCGCGCCCTGAAGACCGTCGCAGACGTCCTCGCGCTGCTGCTCACGGCCGGCTTCATCGCCGTACCCGTGGGCGTCATGACCGGAGTGGTGAGCTGAAGATGACCGCTGAGTACACGAACTACGCGACCGGTGAACCGGTCCTCGACGCCAAGGCCCCCTCCGGCCCCGTGAACGAGCGCTGGGACAGGCGCCGTTTCGAGGCCAAGCTGGTCAACCCCGCCAACCGGCGCAAGCACACGGTGATCGTCGTGGGCACCGGACTGGCCGGCGGCTCCGCCGGCGCCACCCTCGCCGAACAGGGATACCACGTCGTCCAGTTCTGCTACCAGGACTCCCCGCGCCGCGCCCACTCGATCGCCGCGCAGGGCGGCATCAACGCGGCGAAGAACTACCGCAACGACGGCGACTCCGTCCACCGCCTCTTCTACGACACCGTCAAGGGCGGCGACTTCAGGGCGCGCGAGTCCAACGTGCACCGGCTCGCCCAGATCTCGGTCGAGATCATCGACCAGTGCGTGGCGCAGGGCGTGCCCTTCGCCCGGGAGTACGGCGGTCTGCTCGACACCCGCTCCTTCGGCGGCGTCCAGGTGTCGCGGACGTTCTACGCCCGCGGCCAGACGGGCCAGCAACTGCTGCTGGGCGCCTACCAGGCCCTGTCGCGGCAGATCGCCGCCGGCAACGTGGAGATGCACCCCCGCACCGAGATGCTCGACCTGATCGTGATCGACGGGCGGGCGCGCGGAATCGTCGCCCGGGACCTCATCACCGGCAAGATCGACACGTACTTCGCGGACGCCGTCGTCCTGGCCAGCGGCGGGTACGGCAACGTCTTCTACCTGTCGACCAACGCCATGAACTCCAACGCCACCGCCATCTGGCGGGCGCACCGGCGGGGCGCCCACTTCGCCAACCCCTGCTTCACACAGATCCACCCGACCTGCATCCCGCGCACCGGCGACCACCAGTCCAAGCTCACCCTGATGAGCGAGTCGCTGCGCAACGACGGCCGGATCTGGGTACCGAAGGCCAAGGGCGACGACCGGCCGCCGCACCGGATTCCCGAAGACGAGCGCGACTACTACCTGGAGCGCATCTACCCGTCCTTCGGCAACCTGGTCCCGCGCGACATCGCCTCCCGCGCCGCGAAGAACGTCTGCGACGAGGGCAGGGGAGTCGGCCCCGGCGGTCAGGGCGTCTACCTGGACTTCGCGGACGCCATCAGGCGGATGGGACGCAAGGCCGTCGAGGCCAAGTACGGCAACCTCTTCGACATGTACCAGCGGATCACCGACGAGGATCCGTACGAGGTGCCGATGCGGATCTACCCCGCCGTGCACTACACGATGGGCGGCCTGTGGGTCGACTACGACCTCCAGACCACCGTCCCCGGCCTGTTCGCGATCGGTGAGGCCAACTTCTCCGACCACGGCGCGAACCGACTGGGTGCCTCGGCCCTCATGCAGGGCCTCGCCGACGGCTACTTCGTGCTGCCGGCCACCATCAACGACTACCTCGCCCGCCACCCGCACGAGGGCGAGGTGAGCGACGAACACCCCGTCGTGCAGGAGGTGTTGGCGGAGACCCAGGACCGGCTCAACCTGCTCCTGTCCGTCGACGGCGACCGCACCCCCGATTCGTTCCACCGCGAGGTCGGCGAAATCATGTGGGAGTTCTGCGGAATGGCGCGCACGGATGCCGGGCTGCGCAAGGCACTCGAACGCCTCCCGCAGATCCGCGAGGAGTTCTGGCGGCGCATCAAGGTGCCCGGCACCGGCGAGGAGTTCAACCAGTCGCTGGAGAAGGCCAACCGCGTCGTCGACTACCTGGAGCTCGCCGAGCTCATGTGCCTCGACGCCCTGCACCGCGCCGAGTCCTGCGGCGGCCACTTCCGCGAGGAGTCCCAGACGCCGGACGGCGAGGCCGCCCGCAGGGACGACGAGTTCTCGTACGCGGCGGCCTGGGAGTTCAACGGGACGGGCGAAGCCCCGACCCTGCACAAGGAAGACCTGGTCTTCGAGTACGTCCACCCCACCCAGCGGAGCTACGCATGAGGCTCACCCTGCGCGTCTGGCGGCAGAAGAACGCCGACGCCGACGGCGCCATGTCCACGTACGACGTGGACGGCATCTCGCCCGACATGTCCTTCCTGGAGATGCTCGACACGCTCAACGAGGAGCTCATCCTGCGGGGTGAGGACCCGGTCGCCTTCGACCACGACTGCCGTGAGGGCATCTGCGGAGCGTGCTCCCTCGTCATCAACGGCGACGCGCACGGGCCGGAGCGCACCACCACCTGCCAGCTGCACATGCGGTCCTTCGAGGACGGCGACACGATCGATGTGGAGCCGTGGAGGGCGTCGGCGTTTCCGGTGATCAAGGACCTGGTGGTCGACCGGACGGCGTTCGACCGGATCATCCAGGCGGGTGGGTACGTCACCGCGCCGACCGGTTCCGCCCCGGAGGCGCACGCCACTCCGGTGCCGAAGCCGGACGCCGACTTCGCGTTCGAGCACGCGGAGTGCATCGGGTGCGGGGCGTGTGTGGCGGCCTGCCCCAACGGGGCGGCGATGTTGTTCACGTCGGCGAAGGTGAATCATCTGAACGTGTTGCCGCAGGGGGCGCCGGAGCGGGAGACGCGGGTGCTGGACATGGTGGGGCAGATGGATGCGGAGGGGTTCGGGGGGTGCACGTTGGCTGGGGAGTGTGCGACGGCTTGTCCCAAGGGGATTCCCTTGGTGTCCATCACCAGCATGAACAAGGAGTGGCTGCGGGCTGCGCGGAGGGTGAAGCGGTAGCGCCGTAGGAGGAACTGTCGTCTTCGGGGTGCGGGTGGGGTGTGGCTGGTCGCGCAGTTCGCCGCGCCCCTTGGGGCGTTGAAATGAACGTTCGCCGAGAAGTGCGGACGGGCGGGACCGGGAGTGGTGCTCATCCCCGGTCCCGTCTGGCTTCTCCGAGGTGACCCTGGCATTCAACAACCGCACATCCGCTCTCCTGGCACCCGTCACGTCCGCGCCAACCGGGGTCGGGAGAAACGAGGGGTAGCGCCACCGTCCCCGAAGTGGCCCGTCCCTGGAGTGAGCCATGACCGGCGTTTCCACGCTCGACCGTCCCTCGCAGAACGTGGCACCCACCCGCTACACCGTGACCCTCGCCCGCGACGAGGCCGACGTGCGGGCCGCGCAGCGGCTGCGGCACGAGGTGTTCGCCGGGGAGATGGGAGCCCTGCTGAACTCCCCGCAGCCGGGTCTCGACGTCGACCCGTTCGACGCGTACTGCGACCACCTGCTCGTACGGGACACCCTGACCGGCCAGATCGTCGGAACGTACCGGCTGCTGCCGCCGGAGCGCGCCGCGGTGGCCGGGCGGCTGTACTCGGAGAGCGAGTTCGACCTCACGCCGCTGGACGCGATCAGGCCGGGCCTCGTCGAGGTCGGCCGCTCCTGCGTGCACCCCGACCACCGGGACGGCGCGGTCATCGGCCTGATCTGGGCCGGGATCGCCCGCTACATGGTGGACCGCGGCCACGAGTGGCTCGCCGGCTGCTGCTCCATCCCCCTCGCCGACGGCGGCGCCCTCGCGGCCGGGGCCTGGGACCGCGTACGGGAGAAGTACCTGGCGCCCGAGGAGTACCGCGTGCGACCGCTGCTGCCGTGGGCGCCGAAGGAGACGGCCGCCGCTCCCGCGCGCACCGAACTCCCCGCCCTCCTGCGCGGCTACCTCCGCCTCGGTGCCTGGGTGTGCGCCGAGCCCGCGCACGACCCGGACTTCGGGGTCGCCGACCTGTACGTGCTGCTGTCGATGCGCCGGGTCAACGCGCGCTACCTGCGGCACTTCCTCTCCCTCGTGCCGGCCTGATGAGCGTCTGGCTGCCCAGCGCGCCCTGCACCCCGCGGGCGTGCGTGGAGGCGACGGGGTCCGCCGCGGCCGTGCCGCGGGCCGTTCTGCGGCTCGCGGCGGTCGTGGCGCTGGTCCTGGCCGGGGTCGTGCTGACGCCACTCGGCGGGAGGATCCCCGCCGGGGCGGTGCGCTGGTGGTGCCGGGCGATCGTGCGGGCCGCCGGGGTCCGGGTCCGTGTCACCGGCGGCGCCGCGCCCAAGGGCGGGCTGCTGCTGGTCGCCAACCACATCTCGTGGCTGGACATCCCGCTCCTTGCCGCCGTCCGCCCGGCCCGGATGCTCGCCAAGGCCGAGATCCGGCGGTGGCCCGTGGCGGGTGCGCTGGCCGCGCGCGGCGGTGTCCTGTTCATCGACCGCGACCGGCTGCGGGCGCTCCCCGACACGGTCGCGCGCCTCGCGCGGGCGCTGCGTGCCGGGGAGGCCATCGCGGTGTTCCCCGAGGGAAGTACCTGGTGCGGGCGCGCCCAGGGCCACTTCCGCCGGGCCGTCTTCCAGGCCGCCCTCGACGCGGGGGTCCCGGTCCAGCCGGTGCGGATCCGCTACCGGCTCGCCGGGGGAGCGGCCAGCACGGCGCCCGCCTTCGTCGGCGACGACTCGCTCCTCGCCTCGTTGTGGCGGGTGGTCGCGGCCCGCGGTCTCACGGCCGAGGTCGACGTGCCGCCCGCGCTCGGCGCGGACGACCACACCGACCGCAGGGCGCTCGCCCGGGCCGCCGAGGAGCGCTCACTGGGCGGGACGCATCAGGCGCAGGTCGTCGCCCCAGCCGTCCAGCACCGCGCCGTGCCCGGCCCGGCGGGCCATCCCCTCGACGCGCGCGAAGAGCGCCCGCTGGGCGGTCACGTCGGCCGTCGCCGCGATGTGTTCCAGGCTGCCGAGGAGCTCGGTGGTGTCCCAGTCCGGCAGCGGGTGGTGCGCGAGCTCCCACCGCAGGTACTTGTTGTAGGGGCGGGGGCGCCGGTCCAGGGCGAAGAGCAGCTCCAGGAGGTGGCTCAGGCTGTCGGCGGCGTCGAGACGGGCGGCGAGTGACTCCCGGTCCCGGGCGTTCTTGACCGACCGGTAGTGGGCGTTGGCGTACGCGTCCAGCCGGCCGCCCGCGGCCCGCAGCGCCTCCTCGACGCCCAGGCGTGCCTTGGCGGTCAGGATCTTGTCGAGCTCCCCGTCGAGCCGGTCGAACACGACCCGCGCCCGGGCCAGCGCGTAGCGCTCGAAGCCCGGCATCCCGGCGGCCCGGAAGTCGGCGAGCGGTACGACCAGCACGTCCAGCCGCGGCGAGCGGTGACCGGCGAAACGGGCGAGGTCGGTCTCCGCCCCGTCCGCGACGACCACGTACAGATCGTGGTCGGAGTGCTCGGTGGCCATGCCCTCATGGGCCTGCGAGCCCTTGAGCACCAGACCGACGACGGCGGGGTCGGCGGTGGCCCGCTCGACGAACTCCTGGTATGTGAGGGGTTGTTGGGCGGTCATGGTGAGATCATGACAGACCAGGTCCGGATGTCGTGAGGGGGAGCGCGCGTGAGCAACGGTCCGGTCGGCGAGACGGTTCTGGTGACAGGGGGCAGCGGCTTCGTGGCCGCCCATCTGGTGCGGGAGCTGCTGGAGCGCGGCTACCGGGTGCGCACCACCGTCCGCGGCACGGCGAACGCGGCGAAGACGGGCCCGCTGCGGACGATGGGCGCACACCACCCCGGCCGACTGGAGATCTTCGAGGCGGACCTGCTGCGCGAGGGGTCGTTCGACGAGGCCATGAAGGGCTGCGCGGTCGTCTTCCACGTGGCCTCGCCCTTCCTCATGCCGGAGAAGATCAAGGACGGCCGGCGGGACGTCGTGGCGCCCGCGCTGCTGGGCACGCGCAACGTACTCGCGAGCGTGGAGCGGACGGAGACCGTCGGCCGGGTCGTCTTCACCTCCACCGTGGGGGCGATCTTCGGCGACTACTCCGACGTCCTGGACATGGACGACCGGATCCTGTCGGAGAAGTACTTCAACACCACGAGCACCGTCGAGAACAACCCGTACCACTACGCCAAGACGATCGCGGAGCGAGCCGCCTGGGAGGCGGAGGCGGCCCAGGACCGCTGGCGCATGGTCTCGGTCAACCCGGGCCTGATCCTCGGCCCGTCCCTCACCCCGGCCTCGGACTCGGGCAGCCTCTTCCTCCTGGACGAACTCCTCAAGGGCTACTTCTGCTACGGCGCCCCGGACTTCAGCTTCACCACGGCCGACGTACGAGACGTCGCCCTGGCCCACATCGCGGCGGCGGAACACCCCGAAGCGCACGGCCGCTACATCGTGGCGGCTCAGGAGATGACGTCCTTCCACCAGATGGCCCGCATCCTCCTGGGGCACCACCCCCGCAACCTCCGCCTGCCCCGAACAGCCCTCCCGCACTGGCCCGTTCGCCTCCTCGGCCCCGCCTTCGGACTCACCCAGGACTACATCCGCAAACACCTCGGCATCAGGTTCCACGTCGACAACACCCGCAGCGTCACCGAACTGGGCCTCACCTACCGCCCGATCGAGGAGACGCTGGTGGACCACTACCGGTCCTGGCGTGAGCAGGGAAGAGGGCGGGCCGGAGGAGTGTCCGGGGGATCACCCTGACAGGATGGCGCGGACCGGCAACGCAAGAAGGGGGATCAGCCATGGATGTGCTCGTACTGTCGTGTGTCCTCGTGCTCGTCATAGGAGGATGCGTCTGTGTGGTGTGGGCGGCGCGGGGCGGCCCGCGCTGGGTGCGCGCGGTGGCCGTCGCCACCCTCGCCCTGGGCCATGTGGTGAGCCTTGCCGGGCGCGGGAGCCGGAACTCGAGCGGCAGCACGGGCGACGACTCCGACGGGTGAACCGGCCCGGCGGCCCACTCGGGGCGGCGGTCAGCCTCCCGACCGCACCTCCCGCCTCAAATACGGCGCCGTCGCGCTCCTCTCCGCCGCCGCCACCTCCGCCGGCGGCCCCGCGGCGACGATCCGGCCGCCCGCGTCTCCGCCGCCCGGGCCCAGGTCGACGACCCAGTCGGCGCCGGCGACGACCGACATGTCGTGTTCGACGACGATGACGGTGTGACCGGCGTCGACCAGCCCGTGCAGTTGTCGCAGCAGCACCTCCACATCGGCGGGGTGGAGACCGGTCGTCGGTTCGTCGAGGAGGTAGAGGGTGCGGGCGCGGCGGCCGCGCTGCAGCTCGCTCGCCAGTTTGATGCGCTGGGCCTCGCCGCCGGACAGCTCGGTGGCGGGCTGGCCGAGTCGCAGATAGCCGAGGCCCACGTCGAGGAGGGTGGACAGGCTGCGGGCCACGGCCGGGGTGTCCGCGAAGAACTCCGCGGCGCTCTCCACGGTCAGGTCCAGCACCTGCGCGATGTTCCGTCCCCGATACGTCACTTCGAGCGTCGCGGGCTCGTAGCGCGCGCCGCCGCAGTCGGGGCACGGCGCGTACGTGCTCGGCAGGAACAGCAGCTCGACGCTGACAAACCCCTCGCCCTGACAGGTCTCGCAGCGGCCGCCGGCCACGTTGAAGGAGAAGCGGCCGACGCCGTAACCCCGCGCCCGCGCCTCGTCGGTGGCCGCGAAGACCTTGCGGACGACGTCGAAGAGACCCGTGTACGTCGCCAGGTTGGAGCGCGGGGTGCGGCCGATCGGCTTCTGGTCCACGGCGACGAGTCGGCCCACGCCCGCCAGGTCCTGCGTGATCTCGCCGATGAGCGTGGACTTCCCGGAGCCCGAGACACCGGTGACCGCGGTGAACACGCCCAGCGGGAACTCGGCCGTCACCCCGCGCAGGTTGTGCCGGGTGACCGGACCGACCTTCAACTGCCCTCGGGCGGTGCGGACTTCACGTGCGGGCGCGGGGGAGTGGTCGAACAGGTAGCGGGCCGTCGCCGACTCCGTGACGGCGGCCAGGTCCGCCACCGGCCCGCTGTGCAGCACCCGTCCGCCGTGCTCGCCGGCCTGCGGGCCGACGTCCACGAGCCAGTCGGCGGCGCGGACCACGTCCAGGTGGTGCTCCACCACGAACACGGAGTTCCCCGCGGCCTTCAGTCGCTCCAGCACCGTGAGCAGCGCCTCGGTGTCCGCCGGGTGCAGACCGGCGGACGGCTCGTCGAGGACGTACACGACCCCGAACAGCCCGGAGCGCAGCTGCGTCGCGAGGCGCAGTCGCTGCAGCTCGCCCGCCGAGAGGGTGGGGGTGGCGCGGTCCAGGCTGAGGTAGCCGAGGCCCAGCTCGACGACGGGCTCGATCCGGGCCCTGAGATCCTCCGTGAGGACCCGTGCGGCCTCCGAAGACCTGTGCGGGGTCTCGGCATGCTTCGCCGGCTCAGCCAGTTCCGCCAGCGGCAGCGCGGCCAGCTCGGCGATCGTGCGGCCCGCGAAGGTGACCGCCAGCGCCTCGGGCCGCAGCCGGCTGCCGCCGCAGGCCGGACAGGGCGCGCTGGTGAGGAACCGCTCCGCCTTCGCCCGCAGGGCCGGGCTCCTGGAGTCGGAGAACGTCTTCATGACGTACCGGCGGGCGCTCATGTACGTGCCCTGGTACGGCCGTTGGATGCGGTCGGCGTCCCGGACCGGATGCACGGTGACCACCGGCTGCTCGTCCGTGAACAGGATCCACTCGCGCTCTTCGGCGGGCAGGTCGCGCCACGGGCGGTCCACGTCGTACCCCAGCGCGTCGAGGATGTCGCGCAGGTTCTTGCCCTGCCAGGCGCCCGGCCACGCGGCGATCGCGCCCTCGCGGATCGACAGGGACGGGTCGGGGACGAGCGACTCCTCGGTCGTCCGGTGGACCCGGCCCAGGCCGTGGCACTCCGGGCAGGCCCCGGCCGCCGTGTTGGGGGAGAAGGCGTCCGAGTCGAGGCGTTCGGCGCCCGGCGGGTAGTCCCCGGCGCGGGAGAACAGCATCCGCAGCGAGTTCGAGAGGTTGGTGACCGTGCCGACCGAGGAGCGGGACGTCGGGGCCGAGCGGCGCTGCTGGAGGGAGACCGCGGGCGGCAGACCGGTGATCTCGCCGACCTTCGGCGCACCGACCTGGTGGATCAGCCGACGCGCGTACGGCGCCACCGACTCGAAGTAGCGGCGCTGGGCCTCCGCGTAGATCGTGCCGAACGCCAGCGACGACTTGCCCGAACCGGAGACGCCTGTGAACACGGTCAACGCGTCCCGGGGGATGTCGACGTCCACGCTCCGGAGATTGTGTTCGCGGGCGCCTCGAACGCGGACGAACGAGTCGTGTGAGCCGGGCATGGGCGGAACTCCGTACGGGTCTTCGACTGCGGCGGGACAAATTCCGGAGTCTAGGCGACCGGAGTGTGTCACGCCCGGTGACCGCGTCGCCCCCGGGCCCCGGGACCCCGGCGGCCGTTCTCAGGGGCCAAAGCTCCACACGTTGCCCACCGGACGGCCGTCGCGCCGCAGGACCGTGCCGAGGAGGCCGGTGAGTTCCTCCTCGACCTCGGCCACCAGGTCCGCGCCGAAGACGCACAGGGACTCCTCCACGAAGTTGCCGTACGTGCCCATGCGCAGGTCCGCGGTGACCTGGATGACGTTCTCGTCGGCGAGGTAGGAGTAGCCCACCCAGCGGGGCTGCCCCGGGCCGCCGACCCGCGTCGGGTCGCAACGGGTGCTGCTGATGTACCACTTCAGGCGGTAGAGCCGGTCCCCGGGCCGCCCGCAGGCCCGCAGCCCTCGGGCGACCACGGCCTCGACCTCGGCGAGCAGCGGGTCCCGCGAGTCCTGCACGGCCGCCATGTGCCAGGTGACGGAGCCCGGGGGCTCGGCGATGCCGTCGTAGGCGGTCTCGTACGTCACCTCGAAGCGCTTCTCGAACCGCTCCCAGATGTCCTCGCGTTCCGGCTCGGGGATCCAGCCCGCCGGACGTTCCCGCGCCGGCTCGCCCGGTGGCGCCCACCGGTACGTGGTGACCCGGGATACCTCGTGGAACCCCGCCGCCCGATGCACCGGCACGAAGGCGTCGGGCGCCTCGGCCACCATGAAGCGCGATCGCAGAGCGGCCCACCTCGCCGCCGCGTGCAGCAACTCGGGGCGCGGACCGGTCATCCCGTCGATCGCGAAGAAGTCGGTGCCCACCACCTCCTGGTACCAGAGGGCGTCCAGGGGGCGCCCCTCGTGTTCCAGTACCAGGACGTCCCAGGGTCTGCCGTCGGCCTCCGTGTCCGCGAGACGTCCGCGCTGTTCGGGAGCGGCCGCGGCCAGCCGGCGCAGGGACTGGCGGCGCGGCTCGTCGTAGATCGAGAAGTGCGACCGTACGGAGGGGGCCGGGTGCTGGGACACGTCGGCGACGTCGGCGAGCAGCAGGGCGCGCGACGGGCTTGCTGTGAAGCCGGCCGCGGACAGCGCCTCGGCGAGGTGCGGCGCGTCGGGGTCGTGGGAGTACACCTTCCACTCGACCGGTTCGACCCGCGAGGCGAAGGCCTCCTGTTGGCGGCGGACCAGCGGCCCCAGGTCTCCCTCACCCTTCACCTGCTTGTGGACCACGGCTCCGTGGGTTCCGTAGTGGACCCGTACGAGCGGCCCGTCCTGCTCGGTGACCACGCCCAGGGGGCTCCACGGCAGGTCCGACGGCGCGACGCCGCGCAGCCGGTTCTCGTACTCCGACAGCAGTGCTTGTGCGGTCAGGTGGCGTTCTCCCCGTTCCCGATGTTCACGATCCCGGCCAGTCGCCGGTAGGAGTCCAGCAGCGCCGTACGGTCGTAGGTGCTGGTGGTGACGAGGATCTCCTGCGCGCCGGTGTCCTTCAACACGATTTCCAGCTCGTCGGCCACCTGCTCCTCGGTGCCCGCGATGTGGACGGTCAGACCGGAGTCGTAGAAGCCGCGCTCCTTCGCGGTCATCGACCGGGCCTCGACCTCCTCGGCGGGCGGCAGCGGCGGGAAGGTGCCGTGGGTGCGCGAGTACGCCATGGACCAGGCCTCGGGCAACAGGAGCCGCCGGGCCGCCTCGGGTGTCTGTGCCACCGCGATCGTGCCGGAGACGACGACGTACGGCTCGCTCGCCCAGGGCGACGGGCGGAACCGCTCGCGATACGTGTCGATCCCGCGGCGCATCCTCTCCCGGTCGCGCAGGTCGCCGATGACCATCGGCAGGCCCGCGCGGGCCGCGATCGTCGCGCCCTCGCCCATGGCCAGCACGAACGGCGGCACGGCCAGACCCTCCGAGGGACGTGCGTGCACGCCGGTCGGGGAGGTGCCCCGGAACCAGCCGAGGAGTTCCCGGAGCTGGCCCGCGAAGTCGTCGGCGTCGTCCTTGTCGCGCCCCAGGGCCCGGCGCACCCCGTCGGTGAAGCCCACCGAGCGGCCCAGGCCCATGTCGATCCGGCCCGGGAAGAGGGACTCCAGCACCCCGAACTGCTCGGCCACGACCAGCGGTCGGTGGTTGGGCAGCATGACCCCGCCGGTGCCGACCCGGATCGTGCGCGTGGCGCTCGCCACGGCGGCGGCCAGGACGGTCGGCGCCGACCCTGCGACGCCGGGCACGCCGTGGTGCTCCGACACCCAGAAGCGGTGGTAGCCGAGCCGCTCCACTTCCTGCGCGAGCCCCACGGTGTCGCGCAGCGCCTCGCCGGCCGGGCGGCCCTCGCGGGTGCGGGAACGGTCGAGGACGGAGAAGCGGGCCGAGGCGATCACGGAGCTCATACAGGGTTCAACACGGGGGAGCCCCCAGGATTCCTCAGGGCGCGATGTTGTGGTTGAGCCGGAACAGGTTCCCGGGGTCGTAACGCCGCTTCAGGGCCGTCAACCGGGCATGGTTGCCACGGTAGTTGGCCGCCACGCGGTGCTGGTCGTCGCCGTCCATGAAGTTCACGTAGGCGCCTTCCATGGAGTGCGGTTCGAGCGCGCCGTGGAAGGCACGCACCCAGGGCTTCTGGGTCTCGCACTCCTCACGGGTGGGCAGGGTGGGGCTGAGCGCGATCGAGAAGTCGGCGTCCCGGTAGGAGAAGGCGGTGTCCTCGGGGCCGACCCGGTGGCAGGCACCGTCGATGGGGAAGACGACCGTCACGCTCTGGATGGACGGGGTCGTGGGACCGTACTCGACGAACGCGTCGACGACGCCGTCCGGCATGCCCTGGGTGAAGGCGCCCTTCCAGTAGTGGCAGAGGCCGGCGGGCACGAGGTCGTCGAAGAGCGTGTTGATCACCGGGTAGGGCATGCGCTCCACGTGCCGGCCGAGCACCGGTCCCAGAGCGGCGAGCCGGTCGCGGATCCGGTCGTCCTCGCCCTCCGCTCCCGTCCAGCAGGCGACCACGCCGCACAGCGGCCGCCCGTGCCAGCGCTCGGGCAGGAACGGCACCGGCGGTCCGAGTCCCACGATGAGCAGGGCACCGAGGCGCTCGTCGCCCTCGGCGACCAGTTCCCGGTACCGGCGGATCACGTCGCCGTCGAGCGGATAGAACGTCGGCCCGCCCAGGACGTCGGCGACGGGGTGCAGCCGGTACTCGAAGGACGTGACGACCCCGAAGTTCCCGCCGCCCCCGCGGATCGCCCACATGAGATCGCTGTTCTCCTCGTCCGTGCAGGTCACGAAGTGCCCGTCGGCCGTCACCAGGTCGACCGAGGCCAGGTTGTCGCAGGCCAGACCGCAGCGCCGGGCCAGGTGGCCCATGCCTCCGCCCGTCGTCAGGCCGCCCACACCGGTCGTGGAGACGATCCCGCCGGTGGTGGCCTGACCGAAGGCGTACGTGGCGTGGTTGACGTCCGCCCAGGTGCAGCCGCCCTCGACCCGCGCCGTGCGGGCGTCGGGGTCGACGCGGATCCCGCGCATCCGCCCGAGGTCGAGGACCACGCCTCCGTCGCAGGTGCCGTAGCCGGGAACACTGTGGCTGCCGCCGCGCACGGCGAGCGTCAGGCCCTGGTCGCGGGCGAAGTCCACGGTGGCGATGACGTCGCCCGCGTCGACGGCCCGGACCACGAGCGCGGGCCGTTTGTCGTGCATGGCGTTGTAGACCGCGCGCGCCTCGTCGTAGTCCGGGTCGCCGGGCTCGACGATCCCGCCGCGCACGGCCCCGCGCAGCCGCTCCAGCAGCCGGTGGTCGAGGGTGGGGGTGTAGGTGGTCATGGCCGCCACCTGCTCTCTGGGTGAGGGTGCCTGTGTCATCGGTGTACGCCCGTGCCGGGGCGCCCCTCATCGCCGGAACCGCCCATTCCCCGCGCACCAAACATGGGCAGAACGGCCCATGCCCGGCCTGTCACGCCAGCCCGTGCGTGTACGCGTACGCGGTCGCCGCCGCCCGCGAGGACACATCGAGCTTGGCGAAGATGTTGTTGAGGTGCCGGGCGACGGTGTGCTCGCTGATCACCAGTTCCGCGGCGACGGCCCGGTTCGTACGGCCCGCCGCGACCAGCCGCAGCACCTGGATCTCGCGCTCGGTGAGCCCGCCCGGCTGCCTCCCGCGCAGGGCGGTGAGCAGGGCCGCCGCCCTACGCGCGTCCGGTACGGCGCCCAGCTGCTCGAAGGACCGGTGGGCCGCCCGCAACTCCATCCGGGCCCCCTCCTCGTCACCGGTGGCCCGGTCGGCGGCGGCCAGCGTCATCCGCGCCTGGGCCGCCTCGTACGGCACCCCCAGCTCCAGCCAGAGCGCCACCGCCCGGTGCAGCATGGTCTGCGCACGGACGGGGTCACCGGCCGCGAACGCCACCGCGCCACCCGCCGACGCGGCACTCGCCTCCGGCAGGGCCGTCCGCGAGCCGCGCAGCCGCCGCCACTCCCCGGCCAGGGCCTTGAGCTCCTCGGCCGCCCCGCGCGCCTCGTCGAGCCGCCCGAGCGCGAGGGACACCTCCACCTGGGCGGCGAGCAGCCGACAGCGCACCAGAGCGCCCTCGCCGTGACCTGCGAGAGCCGGACGCAGGGCCGCCGCCGAGGCCTCCGCCTTCCCCTCGGCCAGCCGCAGCAGGGCGAGACCGGGCTGCGGATCCCGGCCGAGCCCGTGCGCCCGTTCGTACGACTCCTCGGCCGCCTCCGCCTCGCCGCGCCGCCGCTGGATCTCCCCGACCAGGTAGAACACCTCGGCGGTCAGCCGCCCCTCGTACGGCAGCAACTCCTCGCAGGTCCGTACGGCCTCGGTGAGCGCCCGGGCCCACCGGCCGCGCAGCTCCAGCACCTCCACGCGGTGGATGCGGCACAGCCCCCGGAAGTTGTTCTCCTCCGGCATCGACGCGCACCACCGCATGGCCGCGTCGGTCCACTCGGCGGCGCGCTCGAGATCGACGCACGCCATGCACTGCTGCAGCCCCAGGCAGTAGACCCACCCCGTGAAGAAGGCGCTGAGCTCGCCCGCCGCCGCCGAGCACATCGAGTCGTCCAGCAGATCGAGCCCCTCCGCGACCCGGCCCCGGGCCACCAGGACGGACGCCTGCGCCTGGACGCTCATCGCGTGCAGGTCGAGGCTGCCGCAGTGCCGGGCGATCGCGGCCATGCGCCGCGCGGAGGCCATCGCCTCGTCGAACGCGCCGCGTGCTTGCGCGTCCTCCGTGTCGACCAAGGCGAGATAACACTGCTCCGCGCACTCGGGCTCACCGTCGAGGTGCCGCCGGGCCCGGCGCAGCCAGCCTGCGGCCACGGCCGAGTGCCCCGCGAGCTGGTGCTCGTAGAAGAGCAGCCAGGCCATGAGACCCGCCCGCCGGCCGGCGCCCGCCGCCGCGTACCCGGAGTAGGCCCGCATCCGCCGGCCGATCGACTCCTCGACACGGCTCGTCCACCACGCGGCGTCGGCGAACGCGGCCCAGTCGTCGGGGGTCAGCCGGGCGGCGTCCAGCCCGGACAACAGCCGGTAGGCCTCGGCCCACGCCTCCCGCGCCACGGCGTCCCGCGCCTCCCGCAGCGTGCCCGCACCCGTCCGACCGACCGTCCGCTCCGTCACACGCGGCTCCCTTCTCGCGCTGGGCGAGCAGGAACGTCCTTCCTCAGGATAGTCAGGACGCGGAGGCCCGGAGCGGGCCGGATTGCTCGTGATCGCGGGCGGCGGAGGGCTGACCGGGACGAGCCGTGGCGTGCCCATCCCTGACGCCCCTGACGCCCCCGCCGCCTCACTCCTCCGCGACGCCCACCAGCATCCGCACCTCGAACTCCTCGTACGGGGCGCTCTCGCGGCGGTCGCTCAGTACCGTGCCGAGCCAGCCGAGGAGGAAGCCCGCCGGGATGGAGACGATGCCGGGGTTCTGGAGGGGGAACCAGGCGAAGTCGGAGGACGGGTACATCGAGTCCGGTGTGGACGAGACGACGGGCGAGAACACGACGAGCAGGACGGAGCAGACCAGTCCGCCGTAGAGGCTGAGCAGGGCACCCTTGGCCGTGAAGCGTTTCCAGAAGAGGGTGTAGAGGAGCGTCGGCAGGAGCGCGGACGCCGCGATGGCGAAGGCGAGGAAGGCCAGCGTCGCGGTGTTCGCCCCCCAGGCGACGAGGGCGAGCAGCATGCCCAGGACGCCGACGAGGACCCCGGCCAGCCGGGCGACGGTCAGCTCCTCCCGCTCGCTCGCCCGGCCCTTGCGGATCACCTCCCCGTACAGGTCGTGGGCGAGGGACGAGGCCGCGGCGAGGGTGAGGCCGGCGGCGACGGCGAGCAGCGTGACGAAGGCCAGACAGGACAGCAGGGCGGTGAGGACGCCGCCGCCCAGTTCGTGGGCGAGGAGCAGGATGGAGGCGTTTCCGGTGCGGTCCGTGTCCGCGATGGTCTCCCGGCCGACGAGGGCGGTGGCGCCGAGGCCCACGATGCCGGCCGCGAAGCAGACCAGGCCGACCAGGCCCACGGCCCACACGACGGAGGAGCGCAGCACCCCGATGCTGCGCGGGGCGAGCAGCCGCATCAGCACGTGGGGGAGGGCGGCGAGGCCGAGGACGATGGCCAGCTCCAGGCTGAAGAAGTCCAGTTTGCTGGTGGTGCTGCCGCCGTAGCGCAGACCGGGTTCGAGGAACTGCAGGCCGTTGCCGCTGCGGTCGGCGGCCGCGGAGAGCAGCGCGCCCGGGTTCCAGCCGTAGTGGTGGAGCACCCAGCCCGCGGTGACCGTGATGCCGACCACCAGCATCACCGCCTTGATGATCTGGATGACCGTGGCGCCGGGCATACCGCCGAGGGAGGCGTACATGATGACGACGGTGCCGATCACGACCACGCACAACGTGCGGGTGGCGGGGCTCGGTTCGCCCGTGAACTGGGTCAGCAGGGCGACGCTGCCGACCAGTTGCGCCACGAGGTAGAGCGTCGCGATGGCCAGGGTGCACACGGCCAGGGCGAGCCGCACCGGCCGCTGCTGCCGGGGCATACGCAGCGCGACCGTGTCGCCCAGCGTGAACTTCCCCGTGCGGCGCAGAGGTTCGGCGATCAGCAGCATCACCATCATCCACGCGACGGTGGTGCCGCCGAGGTACATCAACCCGTCGTAGCCGGTCAGGGCGACCAGACCCGTACTGCCCAGCAGGGTCGCGGCGGACAGGTAGTCCCCGCACATGGCCAGGCCGTTGCGCAACGGCGACATGGTGCGGTTGCCGAGGTAGAACTCGCCGATCTCGTCGCGCTGAGGAGCCGTCAGCAATGCCATGAACAGGGTGGCCACGACCACCGACAGGAACAGGACGAACGTCAGCTGCAGGCTGAAGCTGTCGACGACACCGGCGGAGGTCGTCACCACGTGCCGTACCCCCTCGTGCCCTGGGCCTGCGTGACCGTGCTGCGCGCGGCCGGGCGGGGGCGCAGGGGTTCGTGCCGCAGCTGGGACCGGAAGTGGCCGGCGAGCGGGTCGACCTTGGTGCGCATGTGCCGGACGTAGAACCACGCGGTCGCGGCCATCACGGCGAACTGCCCGAGGCCGAGGGCGAGTCCGAGCGTGAAGTGGCCGATCAGGGGCTGGTTCATCACACCGGGCGCGAAACTCGACAGCAGCACGTACAGCAGGAACGCACCGACCGACAGGGCCGTGGCCCGTACCCCGAACCGCAGCCGGGCGCGGCGCAGCGAGCGGAATTCCGGATCGTGGGATATCTGCTGCGGACTTATCGGTTCGGTGTGCGGAGCATGAAATGCGGACGAGTTGTCGGGCCACGGTGAAAATTCGGGCACAAACGCACCTTCTTTGCTGCTGTGTGCCCCGCACTGTGCGGGTTTTGTGAGGGGATCGTGAATCCGAATTCCCTGGTGTTCGGATTCGCTGCTCTTCCGATTCCTCTGGGTGTCCGAGGTCGAAAGCGGAGTATTGCAGCGGGGCACTTGAGCAATCAACCGCCTGCGTGAAACGGAGTCAGAACCGGGCGCCGACAGCCGCCCCGTTGCGTGGGACGAGGAACGACGGCGCGGACGGCAGTGAGCCGTCGGTAGCGCGGGAGCCCGTGAGTGGGGCCGGGTCCGTGCTGAGGACGGACGAGGCGTTCCATGTGCCGCCGAGGTTCCAGGAGTTGCCGCTGGCGACCGTGCCCGATCCGACGGCCGCGGCTCGCGCGTCGGCGACGGACAGGTTGGCGGTGACCACGGCCTTGCCGCCCGAGGTGTCCACGTCGAAACCGGTGCCCCCGTTGCCGTACGTGCTGTTCCTGCTCAGGGCGAGGGCGCCCGTGTTGCCGTTGTCCGTCAGGCCGTGCGCCGCGTTCTTGAAGGCGGTCGAGTTGCGCACGGTGTGGGCCACCGCGGGCGCCGGGCTGCCGCCACCGAGCTTGAACCCGTTGCCGTCGCCCGCGAAGTCGGGGAAGCCCCAGCGGTTGAAACCGTTGCCGTAGGCGACGGTGTTCTCGATCAGAATCGGAGAGGTGAACTTCCAGGCGTCGAAACCGTCGTCGACGTTGTTCCACAGGCGGGCGCCGCGCACGACGTTTCCGGTGCCGCTGCCTTCCTTGACGGCCAGCCCGTCCGCGCTCTCGCCGTTCTTGCGCGGGTCGCGGTTGCCGTAACTGTCCAGGTTCAGGATCTGGTTGTTGCTGGAGGCGCCCTGGAGCTGGAAGCCGGACTCGTAGTTGTCGTGCGTCGAGAGGCGGGCGAAGACGTTGCCATTGCAGCCGTCGCAGTACACGCCGTACGGCCCGTTGACGATCTCCAGGTCGGAGATCCGCCAGTAGGAGGCCTCCTGGTGGACCGCCCCTCGCTCGGCCCGCGGGATGCTGCCGCCGACCGGAGTGTGGCTGGCGGGCAGCTTCTCGCCGTCGACGACCACGCGCTCGCCCTGGTAGGCGCCCAGGGTGATGGGCTGGGACGCGGTGCCCGAGGTGGCGATGGTGATGTTGTCGGTGAGGGCGTACGTACCGCCGCGTACGGCGATGACGTCGCCGGGCTTCGCCAGGTCCACCGCCCGCTGGATCGTCTTCAGGGGGCGGGTGAGGGTGCCGGGGGCGGTGTCGTCGCCGTTCGTGGCGACGACGAGGGTGGTGGCCGTCGTGGCGGCCAGGGCCGTGCTCGCCGGCCCCCAGGCCGTCACCAGTGCCGCGCTCGCCAGTGCCGCCGTCCAGATCGCCGTGTTGCGCATGGGGTCTCCCGCCTCCGCCTGCCTGCCGGTGTCAGCCGTCGTCGGCTGTCGTCGCACAGCAGTGGCCGCCCGAGGCACGAAGGTTGCCGGGGTACGAGGGGTACGAGGGGTGCCGCGGTGCGTAGGGTGGCCGTGTGACGAACAGCAGCAGCCGTGCGACGAACAGCGGCCGTGGGGCGGCCGGCAGCCGACGCCCGGTGACGGCCGGTGGCAAACGCCCGCTCGCCGTGTTCGACCTCGACAACACCCTCGCCGACACGGCACACCGTCAGCGGTTCCTGGAGCGCAAGCCGCGCGACTGGGACGCGTTCTTCGCGGCCGCTCCGCAGGATCCGCCGCTCCCGGAGGGCATCGCGCTGGCCGTGGAGAGCGCACGGGAGTGCGAGGTCGTCTACCTCACGGGGCGGCCCGAGCGGTGCCGTCAGGACACGCTCGACTGGCTCGACGCCCACGGGCTGCCCGCGGGGCGGGTGTACATGCGGCGCAACGACGACCGCAGGCCCGCCCGGCGCACCAAGCTGGAGATCCTTCGCACGCTCGCCCGCACCCGGGAGATCCGCGTGCTCGTGGACGACGACGAGCTGGTCTGCGCGGACGCCCAACGGGAGGGCTTCACCGTCGTGCTCGCACGCTGGGCGACGCCCTCCGCCGAGCTGAAGGTGGCGCAGGAGCGCGAAGGACGGACCTGAGGTCGCCGTGAGCCTCAGTCCGTCTCCTCCAGGCGGAAGCCCACCTTCAGTCCGACCTGCCAGTGTGCGATCTCCCCGTCCTCGAGCTGCCCGCGCACCTGCGTCACCTCGAACCAGTCCAGGTTGCGCAGCGTCTGTGAGGCGCGGGTGATGCCGTTGCGGATGGCCGCGTCGACGCCGTCCGGGGAGGTGCCGACGATCTCGGTGACCCGGTAGGTGTGGTTCGACATGCGGGTTCCTCTCCGTGAGTGCTCACGTGTGTCACGCGTCACTCCACCGTGCCCCAAGCTGCGGCGCCGCGCGAGACGTCGGGCCAACTCCGGAATACCTCTTGACCCTCCGCATTGGTCTATACCAAAATCCAGCCCACCCGTTCGAGCGCCGTGCTCGTCCCCCACGCCGGGCCCGTGACCCCTGTCCGCCAGACAGAAACAGGACCCCCGTGAGACGTCACCACCTCCCCCTCGCCTGCGTGTTCGCCGCCCTCCTCGCCTTCGGTGCCGACGCCTGCGGCCTGGTGCCGCACATCGGCGGGGACGAGCGGCACACCGTCACCGTGTGGCTGATGAAGGACAGCGCGTCGCAGGACTTCCTGCGCCGCTTCACCGAGGACTTCGAGCGCACCCACCCGGACCTCGACCTCGACATCCGCATCCAGGACTGGACCGGCATCGGCGCCAAGGTGCAGTCCGCACTGGAGGCGGACACCCCGTCCGGCCCCGACGTCATCGAGGTCGGCAACACCCAGGTCCCGCAGTACGTCGACGGAGGCAGACTGCTCGACCTGACGCTGGAGTCGGTGCGGGACTGGGGCAGCCGCGACTGGCTGCCGGGCCTCGCCGTGCCGGGACAGCTGAGGAACCACCAGTACGGCATCCCCTGGTACGCGGCCAACCGCGTCGTCATCTACCGCAAGGACCTGTTCGAACAGGCCGGTGTCACCACCCCGCCCCGGACCCGTGCCGAGTGGCTCGCCGCCACCGAGAAGCTCGATACGGACGGAAACCAGGGCATCTACCTCGCCGGACAGGACTGGTACACCCTCTCCGGCTTCATCTGGGACGAGGGCGGCGACCTGGCCACCCAGGACAACGGTCTCTGGGAGGGCACGCTGGACACCCCGGCCGCCCTGCGCGGCATGGACTTCTACCGTCGGCTCCAGGGCCTCGGCGACGGCCCCGTCGCGGCCGACGAGGAACACCCGCCGCAGGCCGCCGTGTTCGCCCGGGGCAAGGTCGCCCAGATGGTGGCGGTACCGGGACTCGCCCGGGCGGTCGTCCAGCAGAACCCGGACCTCGCGGGCAGACTGGGCTTCTTCCCCGTCCCCGGCAGGAGCGCGGCCAGGCCCGGTGCCGTCTTCACCGGCGGCTCCGACCTCGTCGTACCGAGGAGGACCGACCAGCGCGACGGCGCCGTCGCCGTCGTCAAGGCGCTCACCGGCGCCAAGTGGGACACCGAGCTGGCCCGCGCCATGAACTACGTGCCCAACAAGCGCACGCTCGCCCGGGCGGTCTCCGGCGAGGAGGGGGTCGCCGCCATGGCGGCGGGCGCCGCGCAGGGGCGGGCGACCCCCAGTACACCCGAGTGGGCCGCCGTCGAGGCGGACAACCCGATCAAGGACTACATGACGAAGGTGCTCACCGGGGCCGACCCCGCGACGGAGGCCCGCCGCGCCTCCCGACGCGTCACGAAGGCGCTGGAGGTCTCCCTCGGCTGAGGCCCCGGGTCACCGCACCGTGCTCAGCGACAACGCGAACCGCCCTTCGGAGTCGGTCCACCAGTGCGTCAACTCCATACCGGCCGCGGCCAGTTCGGCGCGCACCCCGTCTTGGCGGAACTTCGCCGACACCTCCGTGCGCAGTTCCTCGTCCGCCGCGAAGTCGACGGCGAGGTCGAGGACGGGGACCTTCACCGTCTGCGCGGTACGGGAGCGCAGGCGCATCTCGATCCACTCGTTCTCCGCGTCCCACAGCGCCACGTGGTCGAAGGCGTCGGGCTCGAAATCGGCGCCGAGCTCACGGTTGACGACGGCCAGGACGTTCTTGTTGAACGCGGCCGTGACACCGGCCGCGTCGTCGTACGCCCGGACGAGCACCTGCTCGTCCTTCACGAGATCCGTGCCCAGCAACAGCGCGTCGCCGGGGGAGAGCAGCGCCCGTACGGAGGCCAGGAACCCGGCGCGTTCGAGCGGCAGCAGGTTGCCGATCGTGCCGCCGAGGAACGCCACCAACCGGGGCCCCGGCGTGTCCGGCAGGGCCAGCGTGTCGGTGAAGTCGGCGATCAGGGCGTGCACGGTCAGCCCCGGCCGCTCGGCGATCAGGGCGTGGCCGGCCCCCGTGAGGGCGCTCTCGCTGACGTCGACGGGGACGTAGGTGCGCACGCCGGTGAGCGCGTCGAGCAGGTGGCGGGTCTTGTCGGAGGAACCGGAGCCCAGTTCGACGAGGGTGCGGGCGCCGGTCGCGGCGGCGATCTCACCGGACCGGGCGAGCAGGATCTCCCGCTCGGCACGGGTGGGGTAGTACTCGGGCAACTCCGTGATCCGGTCGAACAGTTCACTGCCCCTCGCGTCGTAGAACCACTTCGGCGGCAGCGTCTTGGGCATGGCGGTCAGGCCGCGCAGGACGTCGACGCGCAGGGCGGTGTCCGTGGCGTCCTCGGGCAGGGTGCGGGTGACGTGGAACGGATTCACGTGCTTGGCTCCTCGGACGGTGCGGGTGCCGCGTCCTCGCTCAGGTCCTTGAGGGGGGTGAGCAGGACGTCGGCGCGGCTCGCCGTGAGCAGGGTGCGGTCGGGGACCTCCTGCCAGCGAGGGTCGTCGTCGTAGGGCTCGGAGGCCACGACCGTGCGCCGGCCGGGCTCCGAGAGGTACCAGAGGGTGTCTCCCCAGGCGGTCGCGGCGATGGTCTCGCCGTTGGTGAGCAGCAGGTTGAGCCGGGCCGCGGGGGCCGCCGCGGCGACCTCCAGGACGGTGTCGGCCAGTGCCTGGCCCTCGTGGTCGCCGGCCCGTAGTCGTGCCAGGACCAGCGCCCACACGAGCGCCGAGTCGTTGCGGGCCTCCAGGGACAGCAGGTCCGCCGCGGGGAGGGTGGGCGCGAGTGCGGCCAGCGAGTGCGGCCAGCCCGGGACGGCGCCGTTGTGGCTGAACAGCCAGGTGCCGGTGGCGAACGGAGCCGCCGCGGCCTCCGCGTCCGCCCCCGCCAGGGTCGCGTCCCGGACGGCGGCGAGCAGGGCGCGGGTGCGCACGACCCGGGCCAGGTCGGCGAAGGACAGGTCGGCCCAGATCGGCCCGGCCCGGCGGTAGCGCGCGGGCACGGGGTCGCCCGGCGCATACCAACCCACGCCGAAACCGTCGGCGTTGACCGTCCCGTGGCGCTGGCGCCGCGGCGCCCACGACTGCCGGTACAGCCCGTGCGGGGGCTCCACGAGGATTCGGCCCAACGGCTCCTCGGGGCCCAGGTAGGCCACGTGACGGCACATCAGACGTTCACCGAGCGCGCGGTGCGAAAGCCGGAGAAGATCTGCCGCCGGATCGGGTGGTCCCAATTGCGGAACGTGCCCCGGCAGGCCACCGGGTCCACGGCGAACGAACCGCCCCGCAGCACCTTGTGGTCGGAGCCGAAGAACACCTCCGAGTACTCCTTGTACGGGAACGCCTGGAAGCCGGGGTACGGCAGGAAGTCGCTAGCCGTCCACTCCCACACGTCGCCCATCAACTGCCGTACGCCCAGCGCGGACTCACCGGCCGGGTAGCTGCCGGCAGGCGCCGGACGAAGGTGCCGCTGGCCGAGGTTGGCGTGCTCGGGCGCCGGGTCGGCGTCGCCCCACGGGTAGCGCGTCGAGCGGTCGCCCGCCGGGTCGTGCCGGGCGGCCTTCTCCCACTCCGCCTCGGTGGGCAGCCGGCGTCCGGCCCAGCGGGCGTAGGCGTCGGCCTCGTACCAGCACACGTGCAGCACCGGCTCGTCGGGCGGCACGACCTCGGTGACGCCGAAGCGGCGGCGCAGCCACTGCCTGCCGTCGCGGTGCCAGAACAGCGGGGCGTACAGGGAGTGCCCGCGTATGTGCGCCCACCCCTCCGCGCTCCACCAGCGCTCGTCGTCGTAGCCGCCGTCGTCGATGAACGCCTGGTAGGCGCCGTTCGTCACCGGTGTGGTGTCGATGTAGAACGGCGCCACCTCCCGCCGGTGCGCGGGCCGCTCGTTGTCCAGCGCCCACGGCTCGGTGGAGGTGCCCATGGTGAACGGGCCGCCGGGGACCAGGACTTCGGCCGGTCCGGTGAACAGCGGCGCGGGTTCCGGGTCCGGGGCGGTGAGGGCCTGCGGGCCCCGGCGGAGCTGATGGGTGATCAGCATTGTCTCGTCGTGCTGCTGTTCGTGCTGCGCGATCATCCCGAAGGCGAAGCCTGCCTCCGTCAGCCGCGTTCCGTGGAAGTCGGCGCTCTCCAGGACGTCCAGGGCCCGCCCGCGCACCTCCGCCGCGTACCGGCGTGCCTCGTCGGGCGGCAGGAGCGGCAGCGAGGGCCGTTCGGCGCGGGGATGCTCGAAGGCGTCGTACAGGCCGTCGATCTCCGGACGCATCGCCTCCCGGCCGGCGACCGCCCGCAGCAGCCACTGTTCCTCCTGGTTGCCGATGTGCGCCAGGTCCCAGACCAGGGGCGACATCAGCGGCGAGTGCTGGGCGGTGAGGTCGGGGCCGTCGACGCAGGTGGTCAGCAGGGTGGTGCGCTCGCGGGCGGTGACGAGCGAGGCGACCGCCCGCTCACGGACGGAATCGGCGTCGACGGCGGGCTCGGCGTCGAGGGCGGGCTCGGTCATGGGTGGATGTCCTTCCCGTGCGCGCGACCATCGCCATCGCGCAGTTGTTCGAGTAGATCGTCGGCGGGGCAGCGTCCCGGGCGGACGTAGCGGTCGAGGTACGCCGTGACGACGTCCATGACCTCCGGGGTGGCGCCGAGCCGGGGCAGGGCCTCCAGCGCCGTCGTGAAACACGTGACGGCGATGTCGTGCAGTTCGGGGTCGGCCAGTCCGTGCCGGGCCGCGTCGATCCACAGCGGGTTGTGCGGCGCCGGCAGGGCCATGGCGCGCTCGGCCAGGGGTTTCACCGCCCGGTACGCCGTCTCGGCGGCCTCCTGGTCGTCGAACAGCGCCGTCGTCACGGCGAGCGGCACGATCCACCCGTCGTCGCCGGGCTGCGCGTCGATCATCCGCAGCTCGAGGTGGCCGCGCGGCCGGATCGGCGGGAACAGCGTCGTGATGTGGTAGTCGAGGTCCTCACGGGTCGGCGCCCCCGACCTCGTCCACTCCCGGAAGGTGAGTTTGTCGGGCACGTCCCACGGCGTGCCGTCGCGCCGGATGCACATCACCGGGGCGTCCAGGACGTGCCGGGCCCAGGCGCCGCGCGGCTCGGCGTCCACATCGGGCGCGCCCGCGCGGCCCGCGCCGATCTCCGTCCACAGCAGTTGGCGGGTGGAGAGCCAGCCGGTGGGCTCATGGCCCAGCAGCGGGGAGTTGGCGAACGCGGCCACCAGGACCGCGCCCAGCGTGTGGGCCAGCCACCAGCGCCGCCCGACCCCGAGCGGGCCGGGATTCTCGTGCCCGGCGTCCAGGCAGACCTGGACGGAGGCCGAGGTGCACATCATGGCGCGGCCGGCCGGGCCCGTGCGGTCGAGGGCGGCCTCCATGGCGTCGTAGCGCGGTTCCCGCAGGAACCGGCGGGGCGGGTGCCAGGGGTCGGCGCCGAGGCCGACGAGGGTGAGGCCGTCCCGGCGCAGGACCGCGCGGACGGCGTCGAGGTCGGCGGAGACGGTGCGGACGCAGTCCATCAGGGAGGGGGCGGGCGGCGAGCTGAGCTCCAGCTGGCCGCCGGGCTCGACGGTGAGCGCCGACCTCAGGGGCACGGTCCGCAGAGCGGCGTAGGCCGCTCTGAGTCGTTCGGGTGTTACGGGGAGCCGCGGCTCACGCAGCTCGTGGACGAGCCATTCCACTTCCACCCCGACGGTGCGGGGCGGGCCGGTCTTGAAGCAGATGCCCCGGACCAGGGCCTCCGCGTCGGCTTCGGTGACTGCGGTGCGGTGCTCCGTACAGTCCCCGGCCGAACCATCACTTGGCGTATCCGACATGTCGGGATCCTCCTGAGATTCCACCATGCCACCGGTCCGGCATCGAAGAGAGCCGGACCGGCATCACTCGTCCCACCCAAGCTCCTGCAGCCGATTCGTACAAGGGTACAAAACGGCACTTCCAGGACCTGGAAAAGCGGCTTCCAGGGTGTTCTCGTACCCGGGAAAACTCCGTTGCACCGCACGACCAGCATCCCTCACGATGCGTTCATGAGCACGACGGGGGAGACGGACGGGACGGGAGAGGCCGCGCGGCGCGCGGTCGCGGCGCCCACGGGGGTGGCGCCGTGAGCGCGCGTCTGCGCGGCCTCGCCCGCGAGACCGAGCAGATCGTGACGGCGGGCGCGTACCGCGCGCCGGACGGGCGCGAGGTGTCCCTGACGGCGACGATCGAGGCGGCCCGGCAGGGGACGCGGATGGTGGGGCCGGACCCGGTCCCGGTTCCCGAGACCCCCGAGGCGGACCCGCGCATCGAGGTCACCCCAGAGAGCAGCACCGAGGCCGCCCGCAGACTGGCCCAGGACGGCCCGGTCGCCGTCCTGAACTTCGCCTCCGCCCGAAACCCCGGCGGCGGCTACCTCAACGGCGCCCAGGCCCAGGAGGAGGCCCTGTGCCGCGCCTCCGCGCTGTACACGTGCCTGTTGGAGGCCCGGGAGTTCTACGACCACCACCGCGCCCACCGCGACCCCTTCTACACGGACCGCGTCATCCACGCACCGTCCGTGCCCGTCTTCCGCGACGACCGCGGCCACCTGCTGGACGAGCCGTACACCGCGGGATTCCTGACCTCGGCCGCGCCGAACGCCGGCGTGGTCCTGCGGACGGCACCCGAGCGCGCGGCCGAGCTGCCGCGGGCCCTGGCCGTCCGGGCCGAGCGGGTGCTGGAGACGGCCGCCGCCCACGGCTACCGGCGGCTGGTGCTGGGCGCCTGGGGCTGCGGGGTGTTCCGCAACGACCCGGCACAGGTGGCGGGCGCGTTCCGGGCGCTGCTCGACGAGACCGGCGGGCGGTTCGCACGCACCTTTGAGCACGTCGTGTTCGGCGTGCTGGACCGGACACCGGGGAACGTGGTGCGAGGCGCCTTCGAAAAGACGTTCGGCGGGAGAAGTGCTCAGGTCCAGCCGTAGCGCTCGTGCAGCCGGTGCCGCACCAGGTTGAACCTCATCCGGTCCAGCGCGCACGCCTCCCGGCGCATGCCCGCCTCGTGCAGTCGCAGCACGCGGTCGACGTCCACCCAGGAGTCCCGCCCGGAGCGGTCCCACGGGCCGCTGCCGATCGCGACCCACTCCCGGTCGCCGTCGTGCCGCTTGCTGCTCAGCTGTACGGCGAGGAAGGTACCGCCCGCCTCGCGGGCGACGACGAGCAACGGGCGGTCCTTGCCCCGGCCGTCGTTCTCCTCGAACGGGACCCACGTCCAGACGATCTCGCCGGGATCGGGGTCGCCGTCGTGCGCGGGGGAGTACTCGGTGCGCACCCGGCCCACCTCGCGGGGATCGGCCTCGGTGGTCGCGGAGGGGCCGAACCGGCCCGGGACGTTCTCATCGGTAAACGCAGTCACGGGGGCACCCTAAGGGGTCCTAGCGCCATGCCCGATCAGGGCAAGGACCCCTAAGAGCCGCCCCCGTGACCACGGGCCCTCACCTGTCCTCGACCGGCACCTTCTGCGACGGCGGGCCCGCGGCCCCGTTGAGGGACGCGGTCCCGTTCGGGGTCTGCCCGTTCTGGTTCATGGACGCCAGCAACTGCCGCGCCAGGCCCAGTCCGGTCCCACCCATCGTGAGCGCCTTCGCGAACACGTCGGCCATGCCGTCGGCCCCGTTGAGCAGCACCATGTTGTCGACGTTGCCGAACGCGGACGCGCCGGCCTGGACGATCTCCGGCCACTTCTCCGCGAGTTGCTGCGCGACCACGGCCTCCTGGTTCTCGGCGAGGGCGGCGGCGCGGGCCTTGATGGCCTCCGCCTCCGCGAGCCCCTGCGCCCTGGTCGCCTCGGCCTCCGCCAGACCCCTGGCCTGTGCGGCGGCGGCCTCGGCCTCACCGGTGGCCCGGGTCGCGGCGGCGGTGGCCGCACCCCGGCTCTTGGTCGCCTCGGCCTCGGCGCCCGCGGCCGCCTTGACCCGTGTCGCCTCGGCCGCCGCCGCGAGCTCCGTCTCCTTCGCCTTGGCCTGCGCCGCCGAGATCCGCGCGTCGCGCTCCGCCTCGGCGAGCGTGCGCTTCTCGTAGGCCTGCGCGTCCGCGGGCTTGCGGACGTCGGCCTGGAGTTGCTGCTCGCGCCGGTGCGCCTCCAGCTCGGCGACCCGGGTCTCCTGGACGACGACCTCCTGGCGGGCGGCCGCGTCGGCGAGGGGTCCCGCCTGGCGGGCCTTGGCGCCCGCCTTGTCCCGCTCGGCCTGGTAGCCGGCCTGGAGGATCTCGCTGTCCCGGGTGGCCTCCGCCATCCGGGCGAACGACGCCTGCTCCGCCTCCGTGGCGAGACGATTCGCCTCCGCCTGCGCGATGCGCGCGTCCCGCTGCACGGCCGCCGCGTGCGGCATCGCCAGGTTCTGGATGTACCCGGTCGGGTCCTCGATCTCGTGGATCTGCAGCGAGTCCACGATCAGGCCCAGCTTCTCCATCTCCGTACCGCACGCGGCTCTGGTCTGCCCGGTGAGCTTCTCCCGGTCACGGATCATGTCCTCGACCGTCAACCCGCCCACGATCGACCGCAGATGACCGGCGAACACGTTGTGCACCCGCTCCGACATCAGCTTCTGCTGGTCGAGGAAACGCCGGGCCGAGTTGGCGATCGACACGAAGTCGTCGCCCACCTTGAAGATGACCACGCCCCGCACCTTCAGCGGAATGCCCTGGTGGGTCACGCAGTCCACGTGCAGTTCGGTCTCGTTCAGGTCGAGCGAGAGCTTGCGCACCACCTGCACCCCGGGCAGCACCAGCGTGCCGCGCCCCGTGACGATACGGAAGCCCATCCCCTCCTCCAGGCCCTCCGTGCGGTGCTTGGAGCCGGAGATGACGAGTGCCTCGTTGGGTTCCGCGACCCGCCACATCATCTTGAACAGACCGATGAGAACGAGGACGGCGGCAGCCGCCACCCCCGCAACGACGCCGACAACCATCGGCATACGCCCCCTTTGCATGGTGCCCTTTCGGCACCGAACGAAGGGAGTGTGCGCCTGCGCAACGCCGGGGTACAGACGCTGACGGATCCTTGTCGAAACCTTGACGCGTGCCGCTCTCACCTGCGCAGGGGCGGTCTCAACTGTCGTACGCCTCGGTGACGTAGACGGTCCTGGGCGGCAGATGCTCCACGACCATCACCACCGTCCCGGGCGGGATACGGCCCGTTCCGTTCGCCGGATACGCCAGGAAGTGCTCGGCCCCGCCTCGCACCCGCACGATCACCTCACCGACGAGCCCGGGCCCGACCGTGCCGGTCACCCGCCCCATGAGCCCGACCAACGACGCGTCCTCCATGGGCACAGCGTAAGGGCCGGTGCGCCCGCAGGACCTCAGTCCGGCACGTGATCCGTCGACTTGACCACCATCGGCACGTGATCCGTCGGCTTGGCCGCCATCGCGACGTGATCGGTCGGCTTGACCGCCCTCGGCGTGTGGGGACGAGGCTCCCGTACCAGGGAGACCACCGTGCGGTGCTCCGGCGTGTGGGGGCGCGGCTCCCGTACCAGGGAGACCACCGTGCGGTGCTCCGGCGCCTTCACCCGGAGCGGGGACGGTGGGCCCATTCGGCCGCCGGGCTCGTCCACGAGCCGGTCCACCTGGCTCCGGTACAGCGTCACACCCCCGGTGACCGCCTGCGCGCACAGCACCGCCAGGATGCCCGGACCCAGGAGCGACGCGTTCCCCAGCATCTCCGCGACCATCACGAGCACTCCGAGCGGGGCATGGGCCACCGCGCCCAGACAGGCCGCCATGCCCACCGCCACCGGTACCAGGGGGCTGCCCGGGGCGAACCCGACCGGCTCCGCCAGCCGCCACACGGCCGCACCGACTCCGGCGCCCACCACCATGCACGGACCGAAGATGCCGCCCGACCCGCCCGAGCCCACCGTCAGCGCCGTACCCGCGATCTTCGCCACCGGAATCGCGAGGACCACCAGCAGCGGCAGGTCCAGCAGCAACTGCCGTGAGGTCAGCGCCTGCATCAGGCCGTACCCGGTGCCCAGCACCCCCGGCACCAGCAGCCCCAGCCCGCCCACCAGCAGCCCCGCGACCGTCGGCGCCGCGATCCGGGACAGCGTCCCGCGCGCGCGGGCCTCCACCCGGGTGTGCACCGCGTAGAAGCACACCGTGTACAGCCGCCCGGCGACACCGGCGGCCACCCCCACCACCGCCACGAGGACCAACCCCCGTACGCCACCCAAGCCCTGGCCCGCGTGCGTGCCCAGCGCCGGCCCGAACCCGTGGAACGCGCCGAACACCAGCCAGCCCGCGACGGAGGCGATCAGCGCCTTCGGCAGGACCCTGGCGTCCATGTCCCTGCGGTACAGCAGTTCCGCACCGAGGAGCGCCCCGCCGAACGGCGCCTTGAAGATCGCGCCCACCCCGGCCGCGAGCCCGATCACCAGGGCCGTGCGGGCCTGTTCGCGGGACATTCCGGTGCGCCGGGCGATGACCGAACCGAACGCCGCCGAGATCTGCGCCGCCGGCCCCTCCGTGCCGCCCGAGCCGCCCGAGCCGATGGTCAGGGCCGAGGACACCAGTTTCACCACCGTCACCCGCCCCCGCATGCCCGCCGGATCGCGGTGCGCGGCCGCGATGGCGGCGTCCGTGCCGTGGCCGCGGGCCTCGGGCGCCAGCCACACCGCGAACGCGGTCGCGGCCAGGGCACCGCCGGCCGCCACCAACGGCACCAGCCACGGGTGATCGGAGTCGGCCAGAACGCGGAAACCGCCCTCCGCGGTGGTCCGGTAGGGCCGGTAACCGGCCACCGACTCCAGGAGCCAGCCCGTGCACAGATGCAGCAGTCCGAAGAGCGCGACCGCCCCCAGCCCTGCCACGACCCCGATCAACGCGGCCGGCAGGACCCATCGTCGCAGTGAGTCGTCCGCGCCGTTCGCCGGCAGAAACCGTGCGGCGCGGGCCCGTAAGGACCGCCGTGCCACACGCTCTCCCCTGCCTCGAGACTTCGTCTCCACCCGCACACCCCCGCACCCGACACCATCCGTTTCCTGAGAGGGTGACGGTCCGTCGACACAAGGTCAACCGCGCCACGGCACAAGGGAGATGGGAAGTGGGGGCGCAGTATTGACGTACTGTCAGACCATGACAACGCGCCCCCGGCGCAGCCGTCATCACGCCCGGATCGCGGGCTGACCTGCGCACGATCCTCTGGTTATCCTCAAAGCTGGATCAACAGACCGTCAGGTGGCAGCGACAGGGGGCTGAGGCCGATGCCCAACGGGGCCGTTGAACGCACTGCGGACATGCCGGATCTGACAGGGCTGCCCCTGGAGGAGATTCTCGAAGGCACCGACTCGGCCCTGTCCGCGGCGCTGCGCCGCGTCCTGCGCCACCTGGCCGGGGAGGAGGTGCCCGTGGCCGCCTACGACTCCGGAGGCGACAGCTCCGAAGGCCCCCGCCCGCGCACCACGCCCCACCCATGACCTCGCCCCCCGGCCGGTGGTCCGACGACCTCCTCGACGTCGGCACCGCACACCCGGTCGGCCAAGCTCCGCTCCCTTTCCGGGAGTTCGTGGTCAAGGTGCACAGCCGCTGCAACCTCGCCTGCACCTACTGCTACGTGTACGAAGCCACCGACCAGCTCTGGCGCACCCAGCCGCACACCATGGCCCGGCCCACGGCCGAACAGGTGTGCCGCCGCATAGCCGAACACGCCGAACACCACCGGCCGAGCTCCCTGCGGGTCGTCCTGCACGGCGGCGAACCACTGCTCGCCGGGGTCCCCCTGCTGCGCGGCCTCACCCGAACCCTGCGCGAACTGCTCCCCACGAGCACGCGCGCCGAAGTCGTCGTGCAGACCAACGGCACCCTCCTCGACGACGGCGTGCTGCGCCTGTGCCACGAGGAGGACATCCGGATCGCCGTCAGCCTCGACGGCACCCCGCAGATCAACGACCGCGCCCGCCGCGACCACGCCGGACGCGGCAGCCACGCCCGCGTCGACGCCGCCCTGCGACGCCTGACGGCCCCGGAGCACCGCGCCGTCTGGGCCGGCATCCTGTGCACCGTCGACGTCACCGCGGACCCCCTCGCCGTCTACGAACACCTGCTCTCGTACGACCCGCCCGCGCTCCGGCTCCTGCTGCCCCTCGGCAACTGGACGCACCGGCCGCCCGAACGCACCGACGACGACTCCCGTACGCCCTACGGGAAGTGGCTGGCCGAGGTCTTCGACCGCTGGTACCACAGCCCCGGCCCACCCGTGAGCATCGCGTTCTTCGAGTCGATCCTCGACCTGCTGCTCGGCGGCGTGACCCGCACCGAGACCATCGGCGGCGCGCCGTCCCAACTCGCCGTGGTCGACACCGACGGCGCGCTCACCCTCTCCGACCAGCTCAAGTCGGCGTACGAAGGGGCCGACCGCACCGGTCTCGACGTCCACCGCCATCCCTTCGACGCGCTCCTCGACCATCCCGGGGTGGTGGCCCGCCGGCTCGGCGCGCGGGGGCCCGCCGCACCGTGCCGCGCCTGCCCGGTGGGCGCGGTGTGCGGCGGTGGCCACTACCCGCACCGCTACCGCGCCGGACACGGCTACCTCAACCCGTCCGTCTACTGCCCGGACCTGATGGCACTGATCCGCCACGTGGCTGCGGTCGTCCGCGCCGACCTCGCCCGTGTCTCCGGAGCCCGTCCTTGACGCTCGACGGCCGGGCAGCGGGGCCCGCGGTCGCGGCCGTGCCCGCCCTGCCCGCCGGCCTGTGGCGGCAGATCGCCCGCGGCACGCCGGACCCCGGCACGCTCCGCCTGCTGCGCACCGCCCGCGCGGGCCGCGACCTCCTGCTGCTGCGTGCCCTGCACCAGGAAGCACGCGGAACGGCCGGTTGGGACACCGGCATCGCGGTCCTCACGGCCGTGCGCCGGCACGCCCCGGGCGTGTTCGACTCGCTGCTCTCGGACCCCGCCACCGGGACCGTCCTCGCGGCCGCCGTACGAGGCGACGGCCCCGACGAGGTCGTCGCCCTCGCCGCCGTCGCCGGGCACCGCGCCGGCCTCCCGTTCCGGCTGCGCGTCCCGGTGCGCGACGGCACCCTCGTCCTGCCCGGCCTCGGCCACGCCGTCCTCGGTCCGGGCAGCGACACGGTACGGGTGGAGCGCACCCCGTACGGCACGACCGTCACCGCCCCGGGAGGGCGTACCGCCGTCCGCGTCCCGGACAGACCCGGGGAGGCCGCACCCGGCTGGGAACCGGCGCCCGTTGTGCTCCTCACCGCATACGGGGCCCGGCTGACACTCCGCCTCGACTCCCAGGGGCCCTTGGGCGCGCGCGTCGGACCGGCCGAGGCCGACCGGTGGCGGGACCGGCTCGGCGGCGCCTGGGAACGGCTCGTGAGCCGCCACCCCGACCGGGCCGCCGCCGTACGCGGCACGGTCCGTGCCGTCGCCCCCCTCGCACCGGGACCGTCCGTCCCCGGCGCCCGCGCCCCCTGGCTCAGCGCCTCCTTCAGCGACGCCTTCGGACTCGTGGCCCTCGCGCCCCTGGACGACCCCGCCGAGCTGGCCGCCGCCCTCGTCCACGAGACCCAGCACTCCCTCCTCTACGCCCTCCAGGACCTCACCCGCCTGCTCGACGCGGCGCCGGGCGCACTCGGCAACGCCCCCTGGACCGACCGCCCCCGACCACCTTCGGCCCTGCTCCAGGGCGCGGCCGCCTTCCTCGTCACAGCGAGCTTCTGGCGCACGGAGGCCACCCACGGTCACCCCACCGCACCGGCCCCCTACGACCGATGGCGCCACACCGCCCACCGAGCCGCCGACGAACTCGCCCACCACAACTGGCTCACCACCAGCGGCCGCCTCCTGCTGGACGCGATGCGCGAGGTCCTCGCGGAGTGGGTGGAGACGCCGGTCTAGAGGGGGCGGGGCCCAAGAGCGGGGTCAGATCGGTGGTGGTTCGACGTCGCATTCCGCGCGTGTTCCCGCGACCGCGGCGCGGCTCTCCGGGTGGTCCGGGCCCAGGGTGGCGACGTAGCGGCGTTGTACGGAGGTCAGGAGTTCCTCGCCGGCCTCACGGTGGCCGGTCTCCGTCAGGTCCAGGGCCAGGTTGGTGAGGGCGGCGAGGGTCGCCGGATGCCGGTCGCCGTAGCGGGCGTCGAGCTTGCCGGCGCAGTCCTCGCCCAGGGCCCGGGCGGCCTGCGGATTGCCGTCCAGGGCCAGGTCGGTGGCGAGGTTGACCCGGGCGAGCAGCAGCCAGGGATGGTCGTCGGGCAGCGCGACGGCCAGCGCGGTCACCGTCTCCTGGTCGACCTGCCGGGCCTCGGCGTACTCACGCGCGGCGCGCAAAGCCGCCCCGTGGTTCACGCCCGCGGCCCCGGTGAGCGGGTGCTGCGGACCGAGCACCGCGCGGTAGCGGTGCAGCGCGTCGGCGCTGTGCTCGCGCGCCGCCTGGGGATCACCCGTCATCCGCAGGTCGTTGGAGATGTTGGTCAGCGCCGCCAGCGTGTCGATGTGCTCAGGCCCGAAGTGCTCCAGGTACAGCTCCAGCACCTCGCGCGCCAGGGCGAGGCTCTGCTCGAACTCCCCGGCCTTGCGGCACGTCACCGACATGTTCTTGATGGCGCGCATGGTGGCCGGATGCCGGTCGCCGTACTTCTCGCGGTACCGGGCCAGGGTGCTGGTCTGCAACACCAGCGCGTCCACGTACCGACCGCACTCGCGCAGGTCGCGGGCCACGTTGTTGATGGAGAAGAGGGTGGAGCGCGCCGAGGGGCCCAGAATGTCCAGGCGGGCCTCGTGGATGCTCTCGTCCATGGCGAGAGCCTCCTCGTACAGGCCGTTGACGCGCAGGCTCACCCCGTAGTTGTGGCCGATGGTCAGCGCCTTCGGGGACCGCGTGCCGTGCAGCCGCACACTGCGTTCGTAGGCGTCGCGGTCGAGGGCCAGCGCCTGAGTGAACCGGCCCGCCGCGCGCAGGTCGGCGGCGGTGGCGCCGGCCACCGTGAGGGTGTACTCGTGGTCGTCGCCCACGGTGGCGCGCAGCCGCCCGAGCACCTCCTCGTTGATCCGCCGGGAGTCGTCGAATTCGGCCAGCTGCCAGTGCGCGCTGGCCTGTTGACGCCGAGCCCACAGGGTCTGGAGGTGGTCGGGGCCCAGCGTGGTGGTCCAGATGTCGGAGACCTGCCGGGCCAGTCTCGCCGCACCGGGGAAGTCGCCGCCGGCGATGACGTAGCCGAGGATGTTCAGCGCGGTGCCGCGCACGCCCTCGTCGCCGCAGCGCAGCAGGCCCGTGGGCTCGAGGTGGGGCAGGATGTCGGTGTAGTTGCGCCAGTTCTCCGGCCGTTGGGAGTCACCGGGGTCGTGCGCGGCGATGATCCGGTGGACCAGGTGGCGCAGTCGGACGCGCTCGTCCTCGGGCACCTCGTCCTGCAACACGCCGGCCAGCAGGCGGTGCACCTGGAGCGTGCCGCTCGCGGCGTTGACGGTCAGCAGCGAGAACTGGTTGATGGCCCGGATCGCCCGCCCGCGGGCGAGCTCGTCGCGGGCCACGGGGGCGAGGGAGTCGGGCAGCTGAAGCAGCCGCGCGTCCCGCAGGAAGGACTGGGCGATCGGCTCGGGGCCGAAGAAGGCCAGCAGCCGCAGAAGTTCGAGTGCCTGCGGGTTGCGCGCGCCCAGCAGGTCCACCGAGGCGCGCCAGGTGGCCGCGACGGGCTGGATACCGGACGCGGAGGGTTCGGCCAGGACCTCCTGACGGCGGTGCTCCA
Organism: Streptomyces sp. NPDC002888; assembly: GCF_042888465.1. NCBI lineage: Bacteria > Bacillati > Actinomycetota > Actinomycetes > Kitasatosporales > Streptomycetaceae > Streptomyces > Streptomyces sp. NPDC002888. The sequence goes on from NZ_JBIAPU010000026.1 coordinate 114,924, forward strand.
GCAGGTCCAGATAGGCGCCGGTGCGGATGCCGGACTGGGCCTGCGCGGCCACCGAGTGCTCCAGGGCCAGCGGCAGGTCGCCCAGCGACTCGGCGAGCCGCTCCGCCTCCTCCCGGGACGCCCAGGGCGTGCGGTGGCGCAGGAACCCGATGCTCTCCTCCCGGCTGAACACGTCCACGCGCAGCGCGTTGACGCGCTCGGCCCAGCCGGAGTGCCGCGACGTCACCAGCACATGACCGGCGCCGCCCGGCACCCCGAGCAGGGCGGGAATGTAGGGGACGACGTCCTCGGGCGCTCCCGCGTTGTCCATCACCAGCAGCCAGCGCGTGAACGGGGTCCCGGTCGACATCGCCGCGAGCACCCGGTCCACCGGGTCCCCGGACCCTTCGGCGGCAGCCCCGAAGTCCGAGGCGAGCGAGGCGAGTTGCTGCCGGATCACGGCGGGCTGCTCGGCGTCGATCCACCAGATCCGCTCGTACTCGGTGTGGTGGCGGTGCACGTACTCCACGGCCAGCCGGGTCTTGCCGACCCCGCCCAACCCATAGAGGGCGTACGGCAGGACGGCCGCCCGGTCCCCGGAGTTCAGCAGCTCGCGCAGCCGGTCGAGCTCCTCCTCCCGGCCGGTGAAGTACGACGCCTGGGGCAGGGGCATGGTGCGCGGCAGCCGCGCCGGCCTGCGGGGCCGCGCCGGGGCGCCCGGGGCGCTCGGGGCGGACCGGGGCCGCTCGGTGCCGGGGGCCGGGTCCGTCGCTTCCGGTGCATCTGTCGTATCCGGTGTATCCGGCGTATCCGTCGTATCCGTCGTAGGGGAAGGGGCGGGATCCATCGACACGACCTCCGTGGGCTGAGCCGGGTCCGTGGGCCGAGGAGCAGGGGCGGACACGGGGTCCGCGGGGGGTGGGCCCGGCTGACGCCCGCTGTTCTCCCCACCACCGACCGGGCTCAAAGGTGTGTGCTCCCGTGCGCGGGCCAGCGCGCCTCCGTAGGCCGGGCCGAGCGCGGCCAGCGCGGGCACCGCCGCCGACAGCAGCTCCTGCTCCGCGGCGCCGAGCGGGACGTCGTCCAGCTCCGCGGGCGCCGCCACCAGGGTGCCCAGCAGCCCGGCTCTGGCACCCATCGCCCGTCCGGCGACCCCCGCCACCTCCTGGAGCGTGCGCAGGGTCTCGGTGCGCCCGAGGCCGCGCAGCAGCCGGTCGCGTACGCCGTCCAGGAACTCGTAGCGCGGGCCGTCACCGTCCCCGGCCGGATCCGTGCGAACCGACAGCAGGCCGCCGAGGAGGATCTCCGCGAGCGGGAGCGGTCCGGTCGTGCGGTCCAGCGGACGCTGCACCGCGCCGACCACCTCGGGCCGCAGCGGCACCATGGCCAGCCGGGCCGCGAGCCGCCGTGCCTGCGGTGAGGCGTGCCGCAGGAAGAGGCGCACCGCATGGTCGGCGGAGACCGGGCGGGAGCGGTGGTCCGGGGCGAGCGGCGGCAGGCACTGCGGCGCCAGGCCCTGCTCGTCCACCAGGAGGGCCGCCAGGTCGCTGTGCGACGCGGCCTCACCCGTGACCATGCGGGCCCAGCCCGCGAACCAGGCGGCCTCCAGTTCGAGCACCGGCACGGGTGTCACGCCGGGGCGCGCCCAGCGCCCGCCGTGGCGCAGGAGGAGATGTGCGTTCGGCAGTCCGGGCGCGTCGGCTCGCACCCGCACATCGCGGGGCACCGCTTCGCACAGGTCCCACAGCCGGCTGGGCAGCGGCTGGAGGACGGCGACGGGCGCCCGGCGCGCCCAGCGGTGGAGCAGCCGGGGCACGGTGCCGGCCGCCCAGGCGTCGCCCACGCAGTCGCTCATCAGCAGGATCAGCCGTCGGCCCCGCGGGTGGAAGAGCTCCTCCGGGGCGCGCGGGGGACCACTGTGCTCCGGCCGCAGCTGAGCCGCCTTGCCGCCCCGGGTGTCCAGCCGCCAGGTCCGTACGTCGGCGAAGGCGCCCTGTCTGCGCAGAAGTTCGGCGAATTCCGCGGCGACGCCCCGCCACACCGCCATCGACACGCTCTGCTCGACGACGAGCGCGACCTCGAACCACCGGCCCGGCTCGTCCACGAGGACGGGGCTCCACCGGCCGAGCTCCGCCGACCTGGCCGCCGTCTCCTCGTCGTCCAGGACCTGCCGGTGCGGCGAGCGGATCCGCCGGTTGAAGGGGCGCAGGGTGCGGGCGAGCCGGAGGGGGTCGCGCAGGACGCCGGGGCGGGTGTCGGGGTCGATGAGAGGCGGGGAGGGGAGCGGAGCCCGTGCGGCGGGGGCGGGTGTGGGCGTGGGGCGCTCGGGGGTGTCGTCTTCGGACGCGGGTGAGTTCGGGTCGGCCGGGGACACCGGGCCGGGGGACGGTGGGCCGGCCTCGGGATGCCGTCCCCCACCCGACGACGGGCCCTTCTCGCCGAACGGCACCTGCGACCGCGGGACGTTGTCGTCATCCGGCAGCGCCGACCGTGGGCTGTTCCCGTCACCTGTCGACGCGGACCACGGACCGTCGTCGTCGCCCTGCCGTACGGGGGTCGACGCATCGGCCGCGGCCCCGGGCCGCCCCTCGCGTCGGGAACCTGTACCTGTCTCCGGCCGGGCGGCGGACCCGTCCGGCCCCCTGGGCAGCGGTCCCTCGGGCTGCGCCCGCCGCTGCTGCGGGAGGTCCCGTAACGCCTCGTCGGCCGCTCCGATGCGTTCCGCCAGCCAGAGGGCCTCCGCCCACTCCCGCGCGGTCGGCGCCCAGCCCGCCGAGCCGGTCATGGCGAGGCGTCCGTCGCCAGGCTCCGCCAGAGCGCGGCTTTGAGTCGCGTCCAGGACACCTCGTCGACGTCGGCGCCGCCGTTGGTGAGCAAGTGCACGGTGTTCAGGAGCTGGTCGGCGGCGAGGGTGCCCTCCCCGCGCTCCTCCAGGAAGGAACGGATCAGCTCCCTGGCCCGCGGATCCGTCTGCGGACCGAAGTGCGACTCGACCATCGCGGCGAGCCGCGCCTCGTCCGGCGCGGGCAGCTCCACATCGAGGCACCGGCGGCGGAAGGCGGGCGAGAAGGCCCGCTCCCCGTTGCTGGTGATGACGACCACCGGGAACTCGGAGCAGCGCACCCTGCCGTCGCGCACCACCACCGGAGACCCGTGGTCGGCGGTGCCGACGCTCGCCTCGCGCCGTGACCGCCCGAGCCGCTCCAGTTCGCGGACGCGGAACTCGCCCTCCTCGAAGATGTGCAGCAGGTCGTTGGGCAGGTCGACGTCGCTCTTGTCCAGCTCGTCGATGAGCAGCACCCGGGGTCGCTTCCACGGCAGCAGGGCCGTGCCGAGCGGTCCGAGCGTCAGATAGCGGCCGACATCGGGCAGCGGGCCACGCTCGCCGCGTGGGCCCGGGCCCACGGGGGCGTCCTGCAGTCGGCCGATGGCGTCGTAGTCGTACAGGCCGTCGCGCAGTGTGGTGCGGCTGACCACCGGCCACCACAGCACACGGCCCAGGCCCAACTCCGCGGCGATCTGGTGGGCGAGGCTGGACTTTCCGGTGCCGGGCCGGCCGCTGACCAGCAGCGGGCGGCGGAGCTGGATCGCGGCGTTGATCACTTCGACGACCGCGCGGTCCAGGGTGCCCGCCCGGCGCGAGCCCAGCTTGCGCTCGACGTCCGAGACGTCGTCCGGTGCGGGGATGTCGAGCGGCGGGCTGTCGGTGTCGGGCCGAAAGCGCCGCCAGGGCGGCGCGGCGGGCAGTGGGGGCAGCGGGTCGGAGGGTGTGTGATGGGCACCGCTGTCCCGGAACACCCACCAGGAGGGGGGTTGGGGACGTGGTGCCTGGTCAGTCGTCTCCCCGCTCATGGATGGCCACCCCCGGTCCGCGGATGCCCCAACGCGGCCTCCGCCCCCTCCAGTCCGTCTCGGCTGTCCCACACTAGGGTGACGTGACGACGGAGGTCCAGCCTCGCCGAGGGATCATCGCAGTGCGGGACGGTGCCGCCCCGCATTTGTCGTACCCGGTCGGGCAGCGCGTCCAACCGGCCGGCGAGTACTTTCCCCAACTCCGGTCGTGCCCGGTCGTGTCGGCCGTGCCTGCCGCGCAGTGCAACGATGGCGGGGATACCGACCTCCAGCAGGACGTAGACGGGATCTGCCTGCAAGTCGCCCTCGTACTGCGGCGGTTCGAGCAGCACGAAGCAGAACGGCGTTTCCGTTCCCCGGAGTTGACTGAGCAGGTCGTACGGATCCGGTGTGGCGCCGGGGATGACGTACCGCACCGCCGGCACCTCGAAGAGCCTGTCGGGATGCGCCTCCAGCCAGGCGAGGCGGCGATGCAGCGCGGGCCACCAGGGCCGGTGGCCGAACCGGTCGCGGCTGCGTACGAGGACGGTGTGGTCCGCGCCGATCGGGCGGGCCACCGAGCCGGCCGGCCGGACCGGGAACTGGTCGACGTCGAGCCAAAGCAGCGGCCGGGGCAGCAGGAACTCGACGCTCAGCCCGGCGCTCAGTTCGCCGAGGTGGTCCAGGACGCTCTGGTGCAGCCCGGCCACCGTCGCCTCCAGCGCGCGCCGCGAGGACACCCGGCAGTCGGCGAGCAGGGAACGCGGGCCCTCGCCCGGGGCCAGCAGCCAGCCGCGCAGATGGTAGTCGTCGGGGGCGGCCGGGTGCGCCACGATCTCCACGAGCAGCCGGGACGGCTCGAAGGGGCGCCCCAACCGGGCCGCCTCCCGGGCCCGCACGCTCCGCAGCAGGTCCGGCGCGCACCCGAGCCGGTGCGCCACCTTGTCGTTCCAGGCCCGCAACTCACCCTCCAGCGGCCCTGGTTGATGGACGGCGACGGCCTCGACGAAGGACAGCAGCGGATGCGCCTCGTCCGGCAGGACGAGCGCGTCCTCCAGGGCGTCGAGGAGGTCCGCCGTCCTGTCCGTGTCCTCCTGCGCGGGCCGGCCGACGGCGGGCGGCGGCAGGAACGGCAGGAAGCGCAGCGCGATCGGCCCGAGGGGCGGGCCGGGGGGCCGGGACGTCAGCAGCGCGCACAGCGCGTCGCGCTCGCCCGCGGTGAGCAGCCGCTCCGGGTACAACCGCAGGTACATGCGCTCCACGGCCGCCCAGGCCAGGGTGCCGGTGCGGCCGCTGCCGAGCGTGTCGAGGTAGAAACGCAGCCCGTTCGGATACGCGTCGCACTGCCGCAGCGTGGCGTAGAGGTCCTCCTTGAGCATCCCGGAGTGCTCGACCTCCAGCGGGCCGACGTGCTCGGCGAACGCCTCGGCGGCGCGCCGCAGCGGCAGCCGGTGGTCGAGGCCGGGGATGCGCGCGATCAGGCCCGCCAGCTCCCAGAACAGGCCCGTGCGGGGCACACCGGCGCCCGTCACGGCGTCGGCCTCGACACGCCGCGCAGCCGGTCCACGACCCGCTCGAACTCCTGCATGGGCAGGGAGCCCCGCTCGTACCAGCGCAGGGCCTCGACGAGCCGGTCGATGCCGTCCGCGTACTGCAGGCACAGTTCCACGACCCCGCGCACGTCCTCGATCAGCACCGACGACCGCTCGGCCAGGTCGAAGATCTCGTCGCCCGTGTCGCGCAGCACGCTGTCCCGGCGCTGCCGGTCACGCATGCTCGGCACCCGGGCGAGCGCGGTGGCCAGTTCGCGGTCGGCGCCGCGCGGCCAGGCCGGCGGCGGGGTGGGCGAGACGGGCAGGGAGCCGTCGTCCACGGCGTCACCGAGCAGCGGGCAGTGCCGCACCGCGGCCTCGACCGGGATCATCCAGGCGGAGGCGCCCTGGGACCGCAGCGCCGCGACGACCACGCCGATGACGTCACCCCGCTCGTCGACGACGCCCGCTCCGCTGTAGCCGGGACGCACCCGGGAGCCCGCCGCGTCCTGGCAGTCCAGCTGGATCCAGTCCGGGCCCGTCGCGCCGGCCAGCCGGGCGGCGATCCATATGCCGGGCGGAGCGGCCGTGGCCTGGCCGAAGACCCGGACCGTACGGCCACGGGTGGCGCCGCACGGCCGTAACCGGGCCGGCGCGCAGTCCACCGGCGCCGGACCGGTCAGCCGCAGGACCGCCACGTCCCCCCGCTCACCGTCGGGCGGCGCCCAACCACCCGGCAGCACCGAGGCGTACGACGTCCCGCCCGCCCCGGAGCCGGGATGGTCGACCGCGATCCGATGCCCCAGCGGGCTCTCGCCGGTCTTCAACTTCAGTGCGTACTGCACCACATGAGCACACGTCAGCACCCGCCCCCCGCTCACCAGAACACCCGCTCCCACCGGTGTGTTGTCCGCGCCGAGAATCCGTACCCGCCATGAGTCCTCGATCGACTGCGACACCCCGCGCCCCGTTCGCTCCGTCTTGACACGATGTTGGCAGACAATGGCTGCCGGTAACAGCTATGTGCCGCAATCCCAGGGCCACGCTGCCGGCACGGGCGGGCGGGGGCCGGAGCCGGTGGGCGCGCCGGGCTCACGCCAGCGGGGGCGCGCCGGGCTCACGCCAGCGGGCGTGCGTCTGGCTCACGCCTGCGGACGTGCGCCCGACCCACACCCTGTGGGTGTGCGCCGCGTGTACACCGCGGGGGCGCCCCGCTCGGGCCCCCGGAGGCTCGCCGTGCGTGCACGGCTGAGGGTGCCGCGCTCACGCCTGCTCGGCGCGCCGCGTCTACACCGCCGGGGGTTTCACTCAGGCCCCGGAGGCTCGCCGCGCGTGCACGGCTGGGGGTTGCCGCGCTCACGCCTGCGGGGCGCGCTGCGTCTGCACCGCCGGGGGCGACGCGCTCACACAGCCGGAGGTTCGCCCCGCTCACACCGCCGGGGGCGCCCCGCTCACACCGCCGGGGAGGAGTCCGTGAGCGCGGTGTGCGGCGGCCACAGCTCGTGCCAGCGCAGCTCCGCCTCCAGCTGTGCGGCCAGTGACACCAGCAGCGGCTCGCTGTGCGCCGGGCCGAGGAGCTGCGCCCCGACCGGCAGACCGCCGGGCGCGAAGCCCGCGGGGACGTTGACGCCGGGCCAGCCCAGGACGTTCCACGGCCAGGCGTACGGGCAGGCGGCGATCATGGCGCGGTCGGTGGCGAACCCGCTCAGGTTCAGCATGGCCCCGATGCGGGGCGGGGGAGCGGCCGTCGTCGGCGCGAGGACCACGTCGTACGTCTCGAAGAAGGCGCCGATACGGCGGTGCAGCACCGCTTCCGCTCGCCGCGCCGCCCGCAGCGGTGCGCCGCCCAGCAGTCGGCCCAGCCGGGCGGACTCGCGGGTGCGCGGGTCGAGGAGCGCCGGGAAGGGTGCCTCGGCCACCCACTCGGCGATCCCCGCGGTCGCCCGGGGGATGAAGGTCAGCCCGATCTGCCCGTAGGGCGGGTCGGCCTCCTCGACGGTGTGCCCCAACGCGGCCAGTTTCTCCGCGAGTTCGACGACCCGGGCGCGCACCTCGGGGAGCAGGCGGGCGGGTAGCGCGGTGAACGGCGGCTTGAGCGCGAGCGCGACGCGCAGCCGGCCGGGGTCGCGGCCCACCGCGGCCGAGGCGTCGACGGCGGGCGGCCGGTGCGGGTCGTGGTCGTGGTTGCCGCTCGCCGCGTCCAGGAGCAGGGCGCCGTCAGCCACGGTCCGGGTGAGTGTGCCGTTGACCGTGATGCCCTGGAAGGACTCGCCGCGCGGCCAGGTCGAGATGCGGCCGCGCTGCGGCTTGATGCCGATCAGATGGGTCCAGGAGGCCGGGATGCGGACCGAACCCGCCCCGTCGGAGCCGAGGGCGGCCGGCACCAGGCCTGCGGCGACGGCGGCCGCCGAACCGCCCGACGAACCACCCGGGGTGTGTTCGGCGCTCCACGGATTGCGGGTCGCGCCGAACGCCGGCCCCTCGGTGAAGGGCCACTGCCCCAGCTCGCAGGTGTTGGTCTTCCCGACGATCACGGCTCCGGCCGCGCGCAGCCGCCGTACCGCCTCGCCGTCCTCGGCCACCGGCGGGTGCTCGCCCTGACAGCCGAACGCGGTCGGCTCGCCCGCCACGTCCATGTCGTCCTTGACGGCGACGGGGACCCCGAGGAGCGGGCGGCGCGCCCCGCCGGCCAGCTCCCGGTCGGCCGCCTCGGCCTCGGCGAGCGCCGCCTCGGCCCGGACGACGCGGAAGGCGTTGAGGGTGCCCTGCGCCGCCTCGATCCGGGCGAGCGTGCGCTCGACCAGTTCGCGGGCCGACACCTCCCCGTCGGCGAGCGCACGGGCGGTCTCCGCCAGGCCTGCGGCACGGTCGGCAGGTTCGGCAGCGTCGAGCGTCATGCGGGTACCTCCGGGCACTCCGGGACGACCTTGTCCTACCGAACGGTAACGTGTGGCGGCGCGGTCACGGAACGCCACGCGCGGGAGAGGTGGCTCGGCTTACGACCGCCCCTGCCGCCACAGGTTCCCCACAGGGCCGTTTTCGTCCTGCGCAACCCATTGACGCGCCTGGGCCCCACCCCTACCTTTCGATCGATCTTCCGAACCTCGTTCGTGATCTCGAACGATGAGTCCCAGGGAGACTCCTTCAGCCCCAGGGAGCCGCACGTGACCAGACGTCCCCCCACCCCGTCCCGCCGTACCCTGCTGCGCGGGCTGGTTGCCCTGCCTGCCTCGGCGCTCGTGCTGGGCGAGGCGCCCGGCCTGCTCGGCACGGCCCTCGCCGCCGCACCGCCCAGCGGCTCGGCCACCCGCTACACCATCGTCCCGTTCCTCAACAGCAACGACGGCACGGTCAACGTCTACCAGTCCGACGACGCCACCGACTTCCGTCTCGTGAAGTCCTCGGCCTACACCCCGCCCAGCAACCGCATCCGCGACGCCAGCGTCTTCAAGCACACCGACGGCTTCTACTACATCACCTACACCACGCACACCTGGCAGGACGTCAGCACCACCATCGGCTTCGCGCGCAGCAGCGACCGGGTCAACTGGACCTTCCTGTACGACTACACGGTCCCGATCGCGAGCCTCTCCCGGGCCTGGGCGCCGGAGTGGTTCGTCGACAGCGACGGCAGCGTCAACGTGATCGTGTCCTGCTCGACCACCAACGACGAGTGGATCTTCACCCCGTACCTGCTCAAGGCCACCAACTCCGCCCTCACCGCGTGGAGTTCGCCGGTCGCCCTGTCCGGCATCGGCAGCAACCACATCGACACGTTCATCGTGCGGATCGGCTCGATCTACCACGCCTTCACGAAGAACGAGACGACCAAGTACATCGAGTACGCCACCGCCTCGCGCCTCACCGGCCCCTACACGATCTCGAAGACCGGTGACTGGGCCGGCTGGGGCAGCTACCGCGAGGGCCCCGCGCTGGTGCAGCTCGACAACGGCGGCTGGCGGATCTTCTTCGACGGCTACGGCGACGGCAAGTACTACTACAGCGACAGCTACGACACCTTCGCCACCTGGAGCGCGCCCAAGGCACTGCCCGCCGTCTCCGGCACGGCGCGCCACTTCACCGTCATCAAGGAGACGGTGTCCGGCGGGGTGAGCCTCGCGAAGAACGTCACCCGTTCCTTCCAGTCGGCGAACTTCTCCACCCGGTACTGGCAGGAGCAGTCCGCGCTCCTCAACCTCCCCGTGGTGAGCGGCTCCAGCAGCAGCGCGGAGCAGCAGGCGTCCACCTTCACCGTCGTCGCCGGTCTCGCCGACGCGAACGGTTACTCCTTCCGGGACGCAGCGGGCAACTACCTTCGCCACTACGGGTTCCGGGGCCGCTTCGACCCCAACGACGGCACCTCGACGTTCGCCAGGGACGCCACGTTCATCGCCCGGACGGGCACCGCGAGCGGCTCGGTGCGCTGGGAGTCGTACAACTACCCCGGCTACTACCTGCGCCACTACAACTACCAGCTCCGCGTCGACCCCTCGGACGGTACGGACCTGTTCCGGCAGGACAGCTCGTTCGTGCCGGTGACGGCCTGGGCGTAGCGGGGAGGAGGGATCCATGGTGTGGCGGGCTGCACCATGGATCCGGGAGGCATCGACACGATCGACAACAACCTGGAGAAGATCGACAAGAGCACGGGCGCGACTCACCGCTACCAGGTCACCGGCAGCTCGTAGACGCCGTAGACGACGCCGTCGTCCTTGAACGGGATCCTCTCCAGCTCGGCGGCCCGGCGCAGGGTGGGGACGCGGCGGAGAAGGGTGCTGTAGACGACCTGGAGTTCCAGGCGGGCCAGGGGCTGGCCGAGGCACTGGTGGACGCCGAAGCCGAAGGCCATGTGGCGGCGGGCGTTGCGGCGGACGTCGAGCCGGTCCGGCTCGGGGAAGACGTCGGCCTCCCAGTTTCCGGTGGCGCCGGGGATGATGACGCCCTCGCCGGCGCGGATGACCTGCCCGCCGACCTCGACGTCCGCGAGGGCGAGGCGGCGCTGGCCGTTGTGGACGACCGTCAGATAGCGCAGCATCTCCTCCACCGCGCCCGCGACGACGCGCGGATCGTCCGTGTCGCGGACGACGGCGAGCTGGTCGGGGTGCTCCAGGAAAGCCAGGACGCCGAGGGCGATCATGTTGGCGGTGGTCTCGTGCCCGGCGCCGAGCAGCAGCAGGCCCAGCATGGCGGCCTCGTGGCGGGTGAGGTCGCCTGCCCGCATCCGGGCGGCCAGCTCGGAGAGCAGGTCGTCGGCCGGGTGGGCGAGCTTGGCCTGAAGCTGCTCGTCCAGATACGTCAGCAGTGCGCCGGAGGCGGCCCGGGACTCCTGGGGCGAGGCGTCCCGGCGCACGCCCACCTTGCTCTTGCTCTGGAAGAACTCGTGGTCGTCGTACGGGACGCCGAGCAGTTCGCAGATCACCAGCGACGGCAGCGGCAGCGCCAGGGCCTCCACCAGGTCGACGGGCTTGGGACCGGCCAGCATCGCGTCGATGAAGTCGTCGGTCATCCGCTGGACGGCGGGCCGCATGGCCTCGATGCGTTTGATGGCGAAGGGGGCGGTGACCATGCGGCGGATGCGGGCGTGCTCGGGGTCGTCCATGTTCAGGAAGGACGGCGGGTTGCTGGTGAAGGCGTCCTGGAAGGCCGCGCTCGCGTGGGGGAAGCCCGGCAGGGTCGGATCGACGCTGAGGCGGCTGTCGCCGTACAGGGCCTTCTGGTCCGCGTGGCGGGTGACGAGCCAGGGGGTGCTGCCGTCCCACAACCGGACCCTGGAGACCGGCTTCTCGGCGTGCAGCCGCATCATCTCCGGGGGCGGCGCGAACGGACACCCGGTGGCCCGGGGCATCGGGAACGCCGGTACCGCGTCGCCCGTCTCCTCGTTCTCGGCATGCGTCAGCGTGTCGGACACGGCACTCCTCACGGTGGGGGGAAGGGGGCCGGGGCCATGCAATCCGAAGACCCTGACAACTCGCCGCCAAGAAGCTGACACGGAGCGGATGTGGGGCAGATCACAGAGAGTCGAGCAGCCTGAAGTGCCTTGCCGTCAAGGATTGCCGGACGGTCGGATTACTTAAGTCAAGCAAGCTTTTCGGTTATCGTGGTCGTATGTACGAATCCTCGCCCGCGCCGACCGGGGTTCAGGCGGACGTCGCCGAGATAGAGCGCGTCCTCACGCGTGTCACGTATCTGGCAGGCCGCGCCCGGCAGCACGAGCGGCTGATGGCCCTGGCCGGACTGCCGCTCGACCGGGCAGCCGTGACGGTCCTCCGGCACGTCGCCGAGAGCGAGCCCCTGCGCCCCGGCGTACTGGCCGTCCGGCTCTCCGTGGAGGCTTCCCACATCACCCGCCAGCTCAGGCAGCTGGAGCGGGCCGGGTACGCCCTCCGCGTTCCGGACCCCGACGACCGCCGCGCCCAACGCGTGCAGCTCACCGAGTCCGGCCTGGCCGCGGTCGACCGCATTCGCTCGGCCGGTATCCGCGGCATGGAGATGGCCCTCACGGACTGGTCCCCCGAGGACCTCCACCACCTCGCCGCCCTCTTCCGCCGCCTCGTCGACGACTTCGTCACCCACGCGGAGGACCCGTTCGAGGGCGCCGGGCCCCCGGACGGCCTCGGCGCGGCCCACTCCTGACCTACGGCCGTGCCAACCGCCGCATCTCCAGGGCCAGTTGCAGCCTGAGTCGACCCTGTGGGGTGCGCACCGGCCAGCCGAGAAGGTGCTCGGCGTGCGTCAACCGGTCCTGGAGCGTGGAGTGGTGCACGTTCGCCTCGGCGGCGGCCGACCGGAGGCTCGCCGTCGTCGCTACCGCGTGCAGTGTGACCAGCAGCCAGGGCGCGTCCGCGGCCGCCGCGTCCAGGGCCTGCACGTCGGGCGGCGGCTCGGCCCCCGGCGCGACGAGGTCGGCCAGCAGCGCGAGACCACCGAGCTCGTCCGCGTACACGACCCGCGGGCCGGGATCCTGCGCGGTGCCGTCAGCGGTGAACCGCAACGCGGTCCGCGCGGCGGCCCAGGAGCGGGGCAACTCGGTCAGGGGGACGGCAGGCCCGACACCGATCCGTCCGACGGCTGCTTCGGCCGCCCCGGCACGCAGGGAGCCGGGCGGCCCCGAGCGGGGACGGTCGGCGGTTGTTTCGGGTGCCCTGGTGCGCAGGGAGACGGGTGAGCCATGCCCGGGACGGCCGCCTGTCGTTTCGGACGCCCCGGTGCGCACGGAGCCGGGTGGGCCTGAGTGAAGACGGCGTTCGAGAGCTTCGGTCGCTCCGGTGGGCAAGGGGCTGACCGGGCCTGAACCGAGACGGCCGATGGGCGCTTCGGCCGGCGCGGTGGACAGGGAGACGGTGCCGGTGCGCACGACGGGCGTTTCGGTCGGCGTGGCCTGGCCGATCCGGGCGTCCGCAGGGAGGACCCGTGGCCGTCCGCCGAGCGGGGCGAGCGCGCGGGCGGGCGCGCCCGGGTCCAGCCCGAGGCGGCGGGCGGCGTGCAGTCGGGCCGCTTCGGGGGCCGTGGCGTCGAGGACGGTCTCGACCAGGGCGGGGTCGTCGACCGGAACCCGTCCGCGCGTACGGTCGAGGACGAGCCGTACGGCGCCCGCGGCCCGCTCCAGGATCACCGCGTCCACCACACTGGGCGCGGCCCCGGCGCGTTCCAGCCACAGCGCCGGAGTACCGCCCGGCGTCAGCGCGGCGGACGGCCACTCCGGTGCCGGCGGCAGGTCGGTGTCGCGGCGCGTACCGTCCGCCTCGACCCGGATCCGCACCAGCCGGTCCGCGTCGACGAGCCGCGCCGGCACCCCGGCGAGCACGGCGGCGCCCCGCACCAGCGCCTCCATCCCCGCCCGGGACTCGGCCAGTCGATCGAAGTACGCGATCACCTGTACGGCGGCCCCGGCATCCGGGTCCAACGCGCTCAACCGCCCGGCCAGCTCTTTCATAGGCCCATCATGCGCCAAGGCCCCGCCCCCGAACAGCGCCTGTCCCGCGGGGACGGCACGCTGCCGCTCCGGGTCGCGCTCGAGGCACCCCGAATCGGGGCCGGCGCAGGTCGCAGGCCTCGCCCCCGATGTCGGTCGATGTTCGGGCCGGGCCCGGCGTCCGGTGTACGGCCTTAGGGGTCCTTGCGCTATGCAAGGACCCCTTACTCCGCCAGCAGCCTGCGCAGCCAGTTCAGCTGGGCCTCGCGGGCCGAGCGGGAGAGGGCGGCCTGGGGGGCGAAGCCGTCGAAGCCGTGGAAGCCGCCGGGCCAGACGTGGAGCTCGGCGACGCCGCCGGCCTGCCAGATGCGGGAGGCGTAGGTGACGACCTCGTCGCGGAAGGTCTCCGCGGAGCCGACGTCGAGGAAGGCCGGGGGCAGGCCGGAGAGGTCCTCGGCGCGGGCGGGCGCCGCGTAGGGGGAGACCTCGGGGCCGCCGCGCAGCTCGCCGAGCAGCGCCGTCCACCCCGTCTCGTTGGCCGTACGGTCCCATATGCCGAGGCCCGCCATCTGGTGGGCCGACGCCGTGTCGTTGCGGTCGTCCAGCATCGGGCACATCAGCAGCTGACCGATCGGCTGCGGGCCCTCGCGGTCCCGCAGGAGCAGAGTGAGCGCCGCGCCGAGGCCGCCGCCCGCGCTGGCACCGGCGATCACGATCCGCTCCGGGTCGGCGCCCAGCTCCTTGGCGTTCTCCACCGTCCACGTCAGCCCGGCGTACACGTCCTCGATCTGCGCCGGGTACGGGTTCTCCGGCGCGAGCCGGTACTCCACGGACACCACCACGGCGTCCAGCTCCTTCGCCCAGGCGAGCGGCCCGTCCACCCCCGCCCGGTTGTTGCCGAGGATCAGGCCTCCACCGTGGACGTGGTAGATGACGGGGCGCGGCCCGGTGGCGGCCGCGGCCTTGGGACGGCAGATCAGCAGCGAGATGTCGGGCGCGCCCTCGGGGCCCGGAACCTCCCGGTCCTCCGCCTCGAAGACGCCGTCCAACGTGAGGTCCAGATTGGCCAGCAGCTCGATGCCGGGCCCCCGGCGGGCGTCGTCGATCTCCTCCAGGGTGATGCTCGGCGAGATCATGTCCTTGATCAGTTCCAGGGCGGCGGCGAGTTCGGGGTCGAACGGGGGCGGGGTCGAGGTCATGGGTTACTCCTCATGCGGAACGCGGCGGCTCGTGCGGCTCCTGCTGCTCGTGCGGCCATGATGAGCGCACGCCCGGCCCCCGGACCGCCGCCGTCCGGCGGAACCTGCCCGCCGTTCGGCGGGTGGCCGCCCCCGGCTGACCTCTTCCTTACCAGGACATGACCTGTTGTTCACTTCTCGGAGGTGGAAGGGTTTCAGCCAGCCGACAACGATGTTCATTCCCCCACAGGACCCCCGCAGGCCCCAGGAGCACCTCCCGTGAATGTCTCCCTCACTGTCTGGCTGGTGACCGTCGTGGCCTTGTGCGCGCTGGTCGCCGTCGACTTCTTCATAGGCCGCAAGCCCCACGATGTGTCGCTCAGGGAGGCGGGGACCTGGACGATCGTCTGGGTCGTGCTGGCGTGTCTTTTCGGCCTCGGTGTGTTCCTCGTCGGCGGCGGCGGGCCGACCGGCGAGTTCTTCGCCGGCTACATCACCGAGAAGTCGCTGAGCGTCGACAACCTCTTCGTCTTCGTCCTGATCATGGGCAAGTTCGCGGTGCCGACCCAGTACCAGCAGCGGGTGCTGATGGTCGGCGTCATCGTGGCGCTCGTACTGCGCGCCGGGTTCATCGCCGCGGGCGCCGCGATCATCTCCGCCTTCTCCTGGGTGTTCTACCTGTTCGGAGCCTTCCTGATCTGGACCGCGTGGAAGCTGGTCCAGGACGCCCGCAAGGAGGAGCACGAGGAGGAGTATCAGGAGAACAAGCTGCTCAAGGCCGTCGAACGCCGTTTCGGTGTCGCCGACCGCTACCACGGCACCAAGCTGTTCATCACCGAGAACGGCAAGCGGGTCATGACCCCGATGCTGGTCGTGATGCTCGCGATCGGCTCCACCGACGTGCTCTTCGCGCTCGACTCGATCCCCGCGATCTACGGGCTGACCCAGGACCCGTACATCGTGTTCACCGCCAACGCCTTCGCGCTGATGGGCCTCAGGCAGCTGTACTTCCTCATCGGCGGCCTGCTGAAGAAGCTGGTCCACCTGTCGTACGGCCTGTCGATCATCCTGGGCTTCATCGGCGTCAAGCTGGTGCTGCACGCGCTGCACGAGTCCGGGGTCCACGTCCCGGAGATCAGCATCCCGTTCTCGCTCGGCTTCATCGTGCTCGTCCTCGCGGTCACGACGTTCACCAGCCTCAGGGCCTCCAGGAAGCAGGAGCAGCAGGCCGAGGCCGAGGCGAGCGGGACGCTGTAGCGGGGGCGGCCGGGGTCAGTCCGTCGCGGGAGCCGCGTCCGCGCGCATCATCACGCAGTCGAACTCGATCACCCGTCCCGTGTTCGCCTCCCGCGTCACGGGATACATCCCGGTGATCCCGAAGCCGCCCGCCTCGTACGCGGCGATCGCCTCGCTCATGCCCGGGCTGCCCTCGTACAGCCGCAGCACGGCGACCTCCGACTGCAGGCCCACGAACTCCCCGACGCGCTCGCCGGCGCCGGCGAACACCTCCAGGTCGTAGCCCTGGGTGTCCATCTTCAGGAAGGGGCGCGGGTCGGTGATGCCGTCGAGGGCCTTCTCCATCATGCCGTCGAGGCGGCGGATCTGGATCTCCTCCGTCTCGGACTTCGCGAACCGCAGATAGCGGTCCTTGCCGTAGTCGCTGGGTGGCAGGACGGAGTTCATGCTGTTCCAGCCCGTGTGGATGGTGCTCGCCGTGTCCTCGCGGCCGAGGCCGTAGTGGTACACCCACCAGTCCGGATCGTCGGCGGCGGCCTTCTGGAGCTTGGCGAAGGTCCCGGCGGTGGGCTCGAAGGACACGATCCGTCCGGTGTAGCCGTGGCGGCGCAGCCGGCGGGCGTACTGGCCGGCGTTGGCGCCCACGTCGAACACGCAGTTCACGTCGTAGAACTCCAGCATGGCGGCCACGTGCTGGTGACACAGGTACTCGGCCGCCGCCAGCTGCAGCTTGCGTTCGTCCCGCAGGGCAGCGGGGTCGAGCAGGAGCTGCGCCCCGCTGTCGCCGAGCCTGACACTCGTCGCGTCCGTGCCGCTCTGCTCACGTTCCGCGCGGGTCTTTCGGCGCCGTACCACCCAGGTGTCCTCGCCTGCGCCCGCCACCGTCCAGCGGCCGTTGTCCCGCGCCACCACGTCCGCGCCCTGGGCCAGGGGGATTCTGCGGCGCCGGGCACGCCGGGAGACCACAGCCGCTCCTGGGCCGAGGTCGGTCACGTGCATACCAAGTCGAGGCATAAGCGTCAGCAGTCGTCGATAAAGGGTCTGCATCCGCACACCCTTTCAGACACTGAGGGCAGTGGTCGCGGGCTTGAACGATTTTCCAGCACCTTGACCTCGAAAACGCTTGCAGCTTGCTCGACCTTTGACAGGGCGGACCAAGGCATGAAAAGGGGACCGGAAGACTCCGGCCCCCTCCGGGCGTCAGGCGTGGATCACGCGGCGGCGGGCTCGCTCGCGTGGCCGTGCAGGCGCGCGACGACCTCGGTCAGCTGGGCGGCGACCTCGGCGTCGTCGGACGGGTGGGTCTCGGCGAAGCGGGTCAGGGAACCGGGGATGGAGAGCTTGAGGTCCTCGATCACCTTGCCGCCCGCAATGGCCACGGACTTGCGGGTCTCGTCCTGCGCCCACACACCGCCGTACTGACCGAACGCGGTGCCGACCACGGCGACCGGCTTGCCGCCGAAGGCACCGGCACCGTACGGGCGGGACAGCCAGTCGATGGCGTTCTTCAGGACCGCCGGGATGGTGCCGTTGTACTCGGGCGAGAAGAAGAGGAAGGCGTCGGCGGCCTGCGCGGCCTCACGCAGCTTGGCGGCGGCGGCCGGGACGCCGCCCTCGACGTCGAGGTCCTCGTTGTAGAACGGGATCTCCGCCAGGCCCTCGAACAGCTCGACCTCCGCACCCTCGGGAGCGAACTTGACGGCCGCCTCGGCGAGCTGGCGGTTGTGCGAACCGGCGCGAAGGCTGCCGACGAGCGCAAGAATGCGAACGGACATGCGAACTCCCAGACGTGTGAAACAGTGCCGTTACCAATCCGGACCGAGGTCCGTTTTTAGTTTGTATCACCCTAAGCGGACCGCGGTCCAGTTTTGTTCCCGGTGCTTTACGCTGTTTTCATGTCCGCCCCCCTGCCGCCCTTCCCGAAGCCGCAGCAGCCGCTCGCCGAGCCCGAGCTGCTGCAGCTCGGAGCCGTCGAGGACGAGCCGTGCCTGCGGGCCGACGCCGCCCGCAACCGGGCCAGGCTGCTGGAGGCGGCCGCGCGACTGGTGGCGGAGCACGGCGCGGCCGGCGTCACGATGGAGGCGGTGGCCGCCGCGGCCAACGTCGGCAAGGGCACGGTCTTCCGCCGCTTCGGTGACCGCACCGGCCTGCTGACGGCGCTGCTCGACCACTCGGAGAAGCAGTTCCAGGCCGCCTTCCTGACCGGCCCCCCGCCGCTGGGACCCGAAGCGCCGCCCGTGGAGCGACTGCGGGCCTTCGGCTGCGCCCTGCTGCGCCGCTCCGTCGACGAACTCGACCTCCAACTGGCGGCCGAGCCGAGCCCCGAGCGCCGGTTCTCCGTCCCGGTCCGCCGCGTGCACCACCACCATGTAGCCCTGCTGCTGCGGCAGACGGTGCCGGACGCGGACAGCGAGATCCTCGCCCACACGCTCATGAGCTCCCTCAACCCCGTCCTCATCCACCACCTCACCCGCCAGTGCGGGCTGCCGCCCGAGCGCCTGGAGGCGGCGTGGTGCGATCTGGTCGCCCGGGTGACGCGCACCGACTGAACGGGCCCCGGGCGGTGGCGCGTTCGTAGAAACCCGGACGAAGTTCCCCCGCCCGGACCCCGGGGCCGCGCTTCTGCCAAGATGCCGTACGTCATGGTGCAGATACCGAAAACGCCCGCGCCCCTGTCGCCCCCCGCACCGCGCCCGGTACCCACGAGCGCCGATGTGGCCCGCCTGGCCGGCGTCTCGCGCGCGACCGTCTCCTACGTCCTGAACAACACCAGCGCCGTACGGATCAGCGAGCCCACGCGCCGCCGGGTCCGCGAGGCCGCGAAGGAACTCGGGTACGTACCGCACGCGGCGGCCCGCAGCCTGCGCGCCGGACACAGCCGGATGGTGCTGATGCCCGCCCCGCCCGTCCCGGCCGGCCCGCTGTACAGCCGGTTCGTGCACGACTTCCAGCGGGCGCTCAGCCGTCTCGACTACACCGTCGTCCAGTACGGCGTCAGCGGCCTGCGCGGCGACGAGGCCGCCCGCGCCTGGGCCGAGCTGCGGCCGGTCGCCGTGCTGGTGCCGGGACCCGGCATCGGCCCGGACGGGGTGGCCGTCCTCAAGCGGTCCGGAGCCCGGGCCGTGGTGACCCTCGGCGCCGAGCCCGTCGAGGGCGCGCACGCGCTGCTGATGGACCACGCGGGCGTCGGCAAAAGCGCGGCCGAGCACCTTTACGCCCGCGGCCGCCGTCGTATCGGCGTCGTCGTCCCCGAGGAGCGGGGCATGGAGATGTTCTCCCGGCCCCGTCTGGACGGCGCCCGCGCCGCCCTGCGCGGCACCGACGCCACCGTGACCGAGCTGCCGCTCGCCCACACGGAGGAGTCCGCGGCCGCCCTCGCCGCCCGCTGGCGCGACCTGGGCCTGGACGCCGTGTTCACGTACAACGACGAGTACGCGATGCTGCTGATGCGCGCCCTGCAGGACGAGGGAGTGCGCATCCCGGAGGACACGGCCGTGATCGGCGCGGACGACCTCATGCTCGGCCGGCTGCTGCGGCCCCGGCTCAGCACCGTCCGCATCGAACTGCCCTCCGGCCGCGACCTCGCCGGACTCGTCGACCGGGCGGTGCGCAATCCGGGCGGCGAGCCGGAAGTGCGGGAGACGTACGGCGCGACGGTGGTGCACCGCGACTCCAGCTGAACCGCGGGGGCGCAGGGTGCTCACCCGTCACTTGCGCCACTACGCTGTTGAGCGCTCAACAAAGCGTAGGCGTTTGACCACCGCATGCTGATCGGAGAGCCGTCATGCCGTTGCTCGACCCCACGTCCTGGCAGTCCGACCCCCTGTCAGGACCCGAGTACGCCGTCACCGAGCCCGCCACCGGCGACCGGCTCGCCGCGGTCACCCTCGCCGCCGCCGAGGACGTCCGCCCGGCCGTCGAGGCCGCCCGTGCCGCCCAGACCGAATGGGCCCGCGTCCCCCACTTCGTCCGCGCCGGGGTGCTGCGCAAGGCCGGCGACCTGTTCGCGGCGCACGCCGAGGAACTGCGCGAATGGCTCGTGCGGGAGTCCGGTTCGATACCCGGCAAGGCGGACTTCGAACTGCACGTCGCCGCCCAGGAGTGCTACGAGGCCGCCGCCCTCGCCTCCCACCCGGCCGGACAGGTGCTGCCCAGCGAGGCCCCGCGTCTGTCGTACACCCGGCGCGTCCCGGTGGGCGTCACGGGCGTGATCGCGCCGTTCAACGCCCCGCTGATCCTCTCCATCCGCTCCGTCGCCCCCGCCCTCGCGCTGGGCAACGCGGTCGTGCTGAAGCCGGACCCGCGCACCGCGGTATGCGGTGGGCTCTCCCTCGCGGCGGTCTTCGCCGAGGCGGGCCTGCCCGAGGGGCTGCTGCACGTCCTGCCCGGCGGCCCCGACGTGGGTCAGGCACTGGTCGCGGACCCGCAGGTACCGGTGATCTCCTTCACCGGCTCCACCGCGGCCGGACGCGCCGTCGGCGAGGCGGCGGGCCGCCACCTCAAGCGCGCCCACCTCGAACTCGGCGGCAACTCCGCCCTGGTCGTCCTGGAGGACGCCGACCTCGACGCCGTGATCTCCACGGCCGCCTGGGGCTCGTTCTTCCACCAGGGCCAGATCTGCATGACGACCGGCCGCCACCTCGTGCACCGGTCCCTCTACGAGGAGTACGTCGAGCGGCTCGCCGCCAAGGCCGACTCCCTCGCCGTCGGCGACCCGCACCGTGCGCAGGTCCACCTCGGCCCCCTCATCGACGGCACCCAGCTCGCCAAGGTGCACGCACTCGTCGAGGCAAGCACCGGCGGGGGCGCCAAACTGGCCGCGGGCGGCACCCACGACCAGCTCTTCTACCGGCCGACCGTCCTGGCGGGCGTCGACGACCACACCCCCGCCTACGCCGAGGAGGTGTTCGGACCGGTCGCGCCCGTACGGCCCTTCGACACCGCCGACGAGGCGGCGGCCCTGGCCGCGCAGAGCCCGTACGGCCTCTCCCTGGGCATCGTCACCCGCGACACCGCACGCGGACTCGACCTCGCCGAGCGCATCCCCACCGGCATCGTCCACATCAACGACCAGACCGTGAACGACGAGGCCGTGGCACCCTTCGGCGGCATCGCCGCCTCCGGCACCGGCGCCCGCTTCGGCGGCGAGGCCAACCTGGAAGCCTTCACGGAGGTGCGCTGGACGACGGTGCGGGGGGACGTGGCGCCGTACCCGTTCTAGGACCCGGGCGCCCGGGCCGGGGATTACTCGGCCTGGGCGTTGGCCTGCTGCTCGGCGACCGACTTGCGGACCTCGTCCATGTCGAGCTTGCGGGCCTGCCCGATGACGTCCGTCAGTGCGGCCTCGGGCAGGGCGCCCGGCTGCGCGAACACGGCAACCTGGTCACGGACGATCATCAGCGTCGGAATCGACTGGATCCCGAAGGCCGCGGCCAGCTCCGGCTGCGCCTCGGTGTCCACCTTGCCGAACACCAGGTCGGGGTTCTCCTCGGCCGCCTTGTCGTAGACCGGCGCGAACTGACGACACGGCCCGCACCAGGACGCCCAGAAGTCGATCAGGACGAACTCGTTGTCCGTGACCATCTGGTCGAAGTTCTCCTTGGTGAGCTCCACGGTGCTGCTCATGGCGTGAATCCCTCTTCCTGGTGTCGGGGGCGAAGCCGTCGGCACAACACGGCCGGACGACCACCTATTCCGCATGGTGTCCGGCGCGCATACCCGTGTGGCCACGTCGCACACCACCCACCAGACTGACCCCATGACGGAAACGGAAACCATCGCGTACGACGTCGTGGTGCTCGGGGCCGGGCCCGTGGGGGAGAACGTCGCCGACCGCGCCCGCGCGGCCGGCCTCACCACCGCGGTCGTGGAGAACGAGCTCGTCGG
Organism: Streptomyces sp. NPDC002888; assembly: GCF_042888465.1. Lineage (NCBI taxonomy): Bacteria > Bacillati > Actinomycetota > Actinomycetes > Kitasatosporales > Streptomycetaceae > Streptomyces > Streptomyces sp. NPDC002888. Next base: position 136,478 of record NZ_JBIAPU010000026.1, read on the forward strand.
CGGCGAGTGTTCGTACTGGGCCTGCATGCCCAGCAAGGCCCTGCTGCGCCCGGTCATCGCCCGCGCGGACGCCCGCCGCGTACCCGGCCTCAGCCAGTCCGTGCAGGGCCCCCTCGACGCGGCCGCGGTCCTCGCACACCGCAACTACTACACCTCCGACTGGAAGGACGACGGCCAGGCCCAGTGGCTGGAGAGCGTCGGCGCCGACCTCCACCGCGGCCGAGGCCGCCTCACCGGAGAGCGCACGGTGACGGTCACCGGCCCCGACGGCGAGCGGCGCGTCCTCACCGCCCGGCACGCCGTCGCGGTCTGCACCGGCAGCCGCGCCCAGCTGCCCGACCTGCCGGGCCTCGCCGACATCAAGCCCTGGACCAGCCGGGAGGCGACGAGCGCGCAGACCGTCCCCGGCCGCCTGGTGGTGGTCGGCGGGGGAGTGGTGGCCACCGAGATGGCCACCGTCTGGCAGGCCCTCGGCTCGAAGGTCACCGTCCTCGTCCGCGGCAAGGGCCTGCTGAACCGCATGGAGCCCTTCGCCGGCGAACTGGTCGCCGAGGCCCTCACCGAGGCCGGTGCGGACGTCCGTACCGGTACGTCGGTGGAGTCGGTGGCCCGCGAGAACGGCGGCGTCGTGGTCGTCACCGACGGCGGCGACCGCATCGAGACCGACGAGATCCTGTTCGCCACCGGCCGCGCCCCGCGCACCGACGACATCGGCCTGGACACGGTCGGCCTGGAGCCGGGCAGCTGGCTCTCGGTCGACGACAGCCTGCGGGTGACCGGCACCGACTGGCTCTACGCGGTCGGCGACGTCAACCACCGGGCGCTGCTCACCCACCAGGGCAAGTACCAGGCCCGCATCGCCGGCGCCGCCATCGCCGCCCGCGCCTCCGGTGCGCCGATCCCCGAGTCGGAGCCGTGGGGCGCCCACGCCGCGACCGCCGACCACGCCGCCGTCCCGCAGGTCGTCTTCACCGACCCGGAAGCAGCTGCCGTGGGCCTCTCCCTCGCGGAGGCCGAGCAGGCCGGCCACCGGGTCCGCGCCGTGGACGTCGACCTCTCCTCCGTGGCCGGCGCCGGCCTCTACGCCGACGGCTACCGCGGGCGGGCCCGCATGGTCGTCGACCTGGAGGCGGAGATCCTGCGCGGCGTCACCTTCGTCGGACCCGGCGTGGGCGAGCTCATCCACTCGGCGACGATCGCCGTCGCCGGCCAGGTACCGATCAGCAGGCTGTGGCACGCGGTGCCGTCGTACCCGACGGTCAGCGAGGTGTGGCTGCGGTTGCTGGAGGCTTACCGGGGGTGAGGCCGGGCGGCCGACGAGCGGGGCGAGGGCGGCCCGGTTTGCCCGGGGCGGTGCGGCACGGCCCCGGCGGTCCGCGCCCCCTGTCCCAGCTCACGCCCCGCGAGGTCGGTCCTGCCGACGCCGGGCGTGATCGGCGGTTTCGCCGTCCGCCTCGGCCCGCGGCGCCGGCTCGCACGGGCGGATCGGGCCCGCGGAGGCCCAGGGGGTGTCGTTTGGACGGTACGCGAGTCATGCTCCGCCTTGCGATGCACCGCACCACGCGCCGCGGCCTGATCCAGGGTGATCCGGGCTGATCCAAACGACACCCCTGGCAGGCCCTCACTCCGGCAGCGTGAACCCCAGGGCCGCCGCTGCCCGTTCCGCTGTCGTCTGCGTCCAGTACTCCGCCGCCGCCTGGTGCGAGGAGAGGGAGCGCAGCTCGGCTCGGTCCAGGTAGAGGACGCCGTCGAGGTGGTCCGTCTCGTGCTGCACGATCCGTGCGGGCCAGCCCGTGAACACCTCGTCCAGCGGGCGCCCGTGCTCGTCCTCGCCGGTCAGCCGCACCTCGGCGTGCCGGGCCACCACCGCCTGGTAGCCCGGCACGCTCAGGCAGCCCTCGAAGAACGCGGCACGGGCGGTGCCGACGGGCTCGTAGGCCGCATTGACCAGCACCCGGAACGGTTGCGGCACCCGGCCCCGGGCCACCGCGATCTCCTCCGGAACCGGCGCCGGGTCCTCGATGACCGCGATCCGCAGCTCCACGCCGACCTGCGGCGCGGCGAGGCCGACGCCCGGCGCCGCGTGCATCGTGAGGCGCAGGGCCTCGACGAAACGGGCGAGGAGCGCGGGGTCCAGCTGGCCGTCGAAGCGCTCGGTGCCACGCCGCAGCACCGGGTCGCCGGCCGCGACGATGGGCAACGGGCCGTCGGTGGCGAGGAGTTCCTCGACCCGCTCGGCAAGGGGCGCGCGGTCAGGGGGAGAAGCCATCGCGCCAGCATGCCACGGCACCCAAGACGACCGGAGCGCCTTGGTGTGACGCAGGCCACTGAATTCGCCGGGAACTCGGCCGCCCCGCGCCCCGACTACTGGAGCGACACGGGCTGAGACAGGCCCCGGACCCCGGAGAATCCCGCCGATGACCACCGCTTCCTCGCCCTCCCCCACTTCCGGCTCCGCTCCAGCGGGGGGACCCCCATCGGACGAGGCTCCGCAGCCGAGCGCTGCCGCGCCTACCCCCGGCAGATGGGCCCCGCTGCGCCCGCTGATCCTGCGACTGCACTTCTACGCCGGCGTGTTCGTGGCGCCCTTCCTGCTCGTCGCCGCCGTCACCGGATTCCTCTACGCCGGCGCCTCCCAGGCCGAGAAGCTCGTGTACACCCACGAGATGACCGTTTCCGTGGGCGAGACGAAGCTGCCCATCTCGGAGCAGGTGGCCGCCGCCCGCAAGGCCCACCCCGAGGGCACGGTCTCGGCCGTACGCCCCTCCCCGGAGGCGGACGCGACCACCAGAGTGCTGCTGTCCGGGGCCCCGGGCGTCGCCCCCGACCACACCCTCGCCGTGTTCGTCGACCCGTACACCGGCGAGGTGCGCGGCGCCCTCGAACAGTACGGCGCCACCGGTGCGCTGCCGTTGCGCACCTGGATCGACGAGCTCCACCGCGATCTGCACCTCGGCGAGAGCGGCCGTCTCTACAGCGAGTTCGCCGCGAGCTGGCTGTGGGTGATCGCGGGCGGCGGCCTGGTGCTGTGGTTCTCCCGGCGCCGCGCCCAGCGCAAGGTGCGGGGGACGAGCGGGCGGCGCCGCACCCTGGGCCTGCACGGCAGCGTCGGCGTGTGGGCCGCCGTCGGGTTCCTCTTCCTCTCGGCGACCGGCCTGACCTGGTCGACGTACGCCGGCGCCAACATCGACGAGCTGCGCACCTCGCTCGGCCACTCCACCCCGTCCGTGTCGGCGACCGCGGGCGGCGACCACTCGGGCCACGGCGCGGCGGCCGGCTCCGGCGGGGACGCGGGGCACGGCGTCGGCCTGGACAAGGTGCTGGCGGCCGCGCGCGCGGAGGGGCTCGGCGACCCGGTCGAGATCGTCCCGCCCGCCGACGCCTCCTCGGCGTACGTCGTCAAGCAGGTGCAGCGCAGCTGGCCCGAGAAGCAGGACTCGGTCGCGATCGACCCGGCCACCGGTGAGGTCACCGACGTCCTGCGGTTCGCCGACTACCCGCTCCTGGCGAAGCTGACCCGCTACGGCATCGACCTGCACACCGGCGTCCTCTTCGGCCTGGTCAACCAGATCGCCCTGATGCTGCTGGCGCTCTCGCTGATCCTGCTGATCGTGTGGGGCTACCGCATGTGGTGGCAGCGCGGCCGCGGTTCCGCCTTCGGCCGCCCGATCCCGCGCGGCGCCTGGCAGCAGGTGCCCCCGCAGATCCTCGTTCCGCTGGCGGCCGCCGTCGCCGTCGTGGGCTACTTCGTGCCGCTGCTGGGCATTCCCCTGGTGGCGTTCGTCGTGGTGGACGTGGCCCTCGGAGAGATCGCGTACCGGCGGGGGCAGCGGACGTACGGGAAGGCGACGTAGCGGCACGTCACCACCGCGCGCCGGGCCCGACTCCGTGGGGGAGCCGGGCCCGGCGCGCGTGAACGGCACGGTCGTCCGGGTCAGAGTCCGCTGAAGTCACCCGCGAGGGCCGAGGCGAGGCGCAGGTGCGGCCCGGCCTCCTTGTGGCGCCCCTGGCGTTCGAGGGTGCGGCCCAGCATCAGCCGTGCGTAGTGCTCCACCGGGTCGCGCTCGACGATGACGCGCAACTCGGCCTCAGCGCGGCGCAGTTGGGCCGAGTGGTAGTAGGCGCGCGCCAGCAGCAGCCGCGGTCCGGTCTGCTCCGGCGCCTCCTCGACCAGCCCGCCCAAAACGCGGGCCGCGGCGGCGTAGTCCTTGGCGTCGAAGAACATCCGCGCGCGCTCCCAGCGCTCCGCCTGCGTTCCGTGGTCGTAGTACGTGATGTCCACTCTGACCTCCTTCGAGGCCGACAACGGAGTAGGTTGGTTCAATATTCCACTACATGGTGGGGTCGGTGCGGGCCTCTTGGAGCCGGTCGAGGAGCGCTGACGCGACGGCTCCCACAGGACTGGGTCGGGCGGCATGAGCAATCTTGTTCGCGAGGCGGTTCCCGCCGTGTGCGGCGGCCCGTCTGCTGCCCAGCCTGGGCCGTCACATGGTCGGCGCCCGGTGCTTCGTCGATCCTTGCTCCGCAGCACACACCGCATGGGAACGCCCCCAGCAGTAACGCGGATGGGGGCGTTCGAACGGTCCGGCTAGCGCACGCGGCCGCGCGGCTTGAGTGGGGTCGTCGGCAGCGTGGGGGCGGTGAGGGGGCTGCCGTCGTACCCCCGCACCTCGCCGAAGCGGGCGCCCGTCATCCAGTCCTCGCGGGCCTGCTCGATCTCCGCCTGCGTCCGGCCGACGAAGTTCCACCACATGATGAGCTCTTCCTCGAACGGCTCGCCCCCGAGCAGCATGAGGCCGGCGTCCGACTCGGCCCGCAGCGCCAGCTCGGTGCGACCACAGCCGAGGTACAGCATGGAGCCGGGCAGCAGGGGCACACCGTCGACGTGCACCTCGCCGGACATGGACAACACGCCGTACTCGAAGTCGGGCACGAGTGGCAGCCGGACATCGGCGCCGCGGGCGAGCGCGAGATCGGCGCCGACGATCGGCGTGTATGTCGTGCCCGGCGACGTCGCGCCGTCGAGCTCGCCGAGAATCACGGTCGCGGCCAGGCCTGGCGCCGAGACCGTCGGCAGCTCGGCGTGATGCTCGAACCTCGCGTCGGTGTGCCGGTGCGCGTCCGGCAGCGCGACCCACAACTGCGCGCCGTGCAGGAAACGGGCGTGCGACTTCGGACTCTCCTCCGAGTGGCTGATCGCCCGGCCCGACGTCATGAGCCCGAGCTCTTTCGGTCTGATGGTCTGCAGGCTGCCGGTCGAGTCGCGGTGCAGCACCTCGCCCTCGTGCAACCAACTGACCGTCTGCAGGCCCATGTGCGGGTGCGGTGGCACCTGCATGCCGGGCTCGTCGGCGATGTCATCCGGGCCGTAGTGGTCGACAAATGCCCATGCGGCGATCATGCGTCGGCCGAGGTTCGGCAGTAGCCGGCGTACCTCGGTTGCCTCGCCGAGCTTCACGTTTCGGGGGCTCAGGAGTTCGCGGACGGGTTCGGCGACGACGAATCCGCGCCCGCCGCACACGCTCGGTACGGGCGCGCGGTCAAGGTTGCTCATGCGGCACAACCTAGCCGTGCGCGCACTTTGGCGCAGAAAGACTCTGGGGTGAGCCGCTCGATCGGCGACCAGCCAGGCGCGCACGGCGGGTCGTGCAGCACGCATTCGTCGGGCATGTCGGTGTCGGGTGGCGCCTCGCGATGGTCGGCCAGGAGGCCCCGTGCCCGCGACCGGCCGTCGACGATGGCCTGACAGCCGGCTGCGGACTGCTCGGCGATGTCGCCCTCGCCGGACGTGAACGCTTTCGGCGTCTCGATCAGCGATCCGCCGAGCTCAGCCACGTGGAACCGCGTTTGACGCTCGCAGTACGCCCGCCGTCCGGCGGCGCACTGTGCATGAGCTTGTCGGGGTTGCTCACCGTGCGGATCGCCTGGATTCGTCCGTCGAGGATGTCGAGTGTCCAGGTGTTGAGGACCTTGCCGTCCCGGTCGCGGAAGATCGCGCCCGGCTGGCCGTTCACCTGGCGTGGCTCCATGCTGCCGCCGATCCGGATGAACGGCGGGAGGAGGGCGGCGAGCACCTGGCACACAGGGCCGGCGCCGTAGAAGCCCCCGGCCCACTGCGGGGCCTTGCCGCCGCCGTCCGCGACCAACGACACGTCGGCGGCGAGCAACTCCCGCAGCCCGTCGACGTGCCCCTCCCGCAAGGCGTCGAAGAACCGCCCGGCGAGCTCCTCGCGCTCCCTCCGGTCGGCCTCGAACCGGGGCCGGCCCGCTTGCATGTGGCGGCGCGCCCGCACAGCGAGCTGACGGCATGCCGCCTCCGACGTGCCCAGTGCCGAGGCGATCTCCGGGAAGCCGAAGGCGAACACCTCCCGCAGCACGAAGACCGCACGCTCCAGCGGGGAGAGCCGCTGCAGCAGCAACAGGGATGCCATCGACAGCGAGTCGGCAAGCTCCGCCGACTGCTCCGGGTCCTCGTAGGGGTCGGTGAGCAGTGGCTCGGGGAACCACGGCCCGACGTACGCCTCCCGCCGGACCCGGGCCGAGCGCAACGCGTCGATGGAGATCCGGGTGACCACGGCCGAGAGGAACGCCTTGGCCGACGCGGGTTGTGCCGGTGAGAGCTCGTAGCGCAGCCAGGTCTCCTGGACCGCGTCCTCCGCCTCACTCACACTGCCCAGGATCCGGTAGGCGATCGAGAACAGCAGCGGCCGCAGATCCTCGAACTCCTCGACCCGGGTCACGCCGGCCCCTTCTCGAAGCCCTGCCGCCACGACGGGCGACGCAACTCCCGGCCCGGCTCCCTCCTGACCTTGGTGTCGGAGAAGCCGCCCCCTTCGGTCATCATCGTCACCACCCCCTCCCTGGCCGGCAGCCGGGCCGGCCACGCGGGGGCCCGCATCAGCCGCTTCGTCCCCGCGCCCGCCATCACCACCGCCTCGGCACCCAGCTGTTCCCCCAGCCCCTTCTTGGCCGCGCTCGTCGGCGTCGCCGTCACCTGGTGCCCCCGCGTCACCAGCTGTGGCACCGGCCGCCGCCCCAGGACCCCGGTCCCGCCCGCCACGAACACCCGCATGGCTGTCACCTTCCTGCTCCCGAAGTTCGTCTTCGAGACCTGAGACGAGACAGCCCCGCCGTCTGTGACATCAGAGCATCGGTGGGACGGGCGGCGATCACCTTCCGCCGGTCCAGCCGCCGCATCGCCGGCACCAGCTCGACGCCGGACTCGCCCAGCAAGGACAAGAAGGAGCGCTCGGTGTCGTGGCGCCGACTGCTCGCGCTCAGCCGGCGGCAGCTCCGAACCACCGTGGCAGTCGGCTGAGCAGATCCCGCTGATCCTCACCGACCCACGCCACGTGGCCGTCCGGCCGCAGCAGTGCCGCGGGCACGTCCAGTTCCTCGCTGACGTCGACGACGTGATCGACCCGGTCCGCCCAGCCCTCCACCGAGAGCCGGCCGGTCTGGTCGAGCAGCAGCCCGCGGCCGCCGTGCATCAGCTCGTAGAGGCGACCCCGCTTCAACTGCACGTCCCGCAGCCGCCGGCCGAGCAGTTCGTGGCCCTCGCCGAAGTCGTAGCGCACCTCGACCGCGGTGATCATCCCGGTCACGTACCGGTTCACCTCCTCGAAGTCCAACAGCTCCGAGAACAACTCCCGCAACGCCTCTGCACGCGGACCGGCCTCCAGCAGCACGCCCAGCGCACGGGCGTTGGCCACCACGCGGGCGCCCACCGGGTGCCGTTCCGCGTGGTAGCTGTCCAACAGGCCCTCCGGCGCCCAGCCGTTGACCTCGGCGGCCAGCTTCCAGCCGAGGTTGAACACGTCCTGCACACCGAGGTTGAGGCCCTGCCCGCCGGCGGGCGGGTGGATGTGCGCCGCGTCACCGGCCAGCAGCACCCGGCCGACGCGGTAGCGCTCGGCCTGCCGGGAGGCGTCGCCGACCCGGGACAGCCAGCGCGGCGAGTGCGCGCCGAAGTCGGAGCCGGTGAGCTCCCGCAGCCGCCGCTTGAACTCCGCAAGGGTCGGCGCAGTCGCACGATCCTCGGCCACCCCGTCGGCGGGCACGATGATGCGGTACGTCCCTTCGTCCCCGACGGGGTCGGCGCCGAACCGTACGTGGGTCTTGCGGACTTCGGCAGTCACGGCGGCCACCGTCGCCGGATCCTCGGTCACCTCCACATCGCCCAACAGCGTCTCGACCGTGGCGGGCTCACCGGGAAAGCCGACACCGAGCAGCTTGCGCACCGTACTGCGGCCGCCGTCGCAACCGACGAGGTAGCGCGAGCGCAGCCGCGTGCCGTCCGCCAGCTCGACGGCCACCCCGTCCTCGTCCTGGCTGAGCCCGACCACTTCGCAGCCGCGCCGGATCTCTGCACCGAGTTCGACGGCGTGCTCGGTCAGCAGGCGCTCGGTGACCGACTGCAGGATGGCGAGGCCGTACGGGTGTGCGGTGTCCAACTGCTCCGGCCATGGCTTGGTGATGACGCCGAAGAGGCCGCCGGCCTTGAACCGTTCGCCGGCCGCGAGGAACCGGTTCAGCAGGCCGCGCTGGTCCATCACCTCGACGCTGCGCACGTGCAGGCCGCGCCCGCGGGACTGCCCGGTCGGCTCGGTCAACTTCTCCAGCACGACCGTCCGCACCCCGGCCAGCCGCAGCTCGCCCGCCAGCATCAACCCGGTCGGTCCACCGCCGGCAACGATCACATCGATCATCACAAACCCTCATGTATTTCCGCAGATTGTCGCTTCGGCCGATGATTCTGCGGCACGCCCCGGGTCTTGCCGCAATCCCCCCGGTGCGCTATACGTTGTGAGTGGCAAGGAGTGGGTAATCTCCTTGCCTTTGCCTTTTGTGGTCCGCTGCGGACGGACAATCTCCTCGCGAAGCGGCGGCGTGCCGCGTACGGCGGATCAGGTCGCAGGTAACGACCTTGGGAGCGTTTGAGATCCGGACGTCCTGGCCCGGCGGGGCGGCTGGTGGGTGATCAGTAGGCGACCCGCCGAGCGAGGGCCACTTCGGTGCTGAACTTGCGGCGGGTCGCCCGCCGGGCAGAGCGGTCGGACACCAGCCCGGCGATAGCGAGGTGGGTCTCGGTGAAGGTCTCGCGGCGGCCGGCAGCCCCAGCCGCAGGTGCGCCAGCGTGACGAGCAGTCGATCGGTGAACACCAGTCGCTGCTTGGGACCGGCTCCGGCGGTCCGCCGGCGGGTTCCACCACGCCTTTCGTGCAGCGCCGACTCTCGCGCGGCCTGCCACTTGGGGGCGAGCTCTACGAGCAACTCGCCGAAGCGTGCACGGGAGATGCCGGACAGGACAGGATGGCAGCAGGCCGCCCGGGCCCAGGTAAGTCTCACAACTCGCCCAACCCGTACAACCCTTGATACGTCACACCTGCCGGAACCTCGCCGCGAGCGGCAGCGCCGCCTCACATGGGCTCAACCAGAGCCGCCCGCCACTCCGGGCGCGGATCAGCCCCCACACTCGTCCAGTACTCTCGGCCGCGCACGATCAGTCCCTGCTGGACGGTCCAGAATGAGGCCACGCGGAACACGCCGAACTCGTCATGAGGCACCTCGACCTCAGAGACCACCTCGCTGCCTTCAGCCACGATGCGCAGCACCCGAATCGACCAACCCCCCGGGTATGCGCTGTTCACCGCGACGAAGTTCTTGCTCCCAACGATGCGCTCCCCGCTGACCGGCCACTCGACCACGACGTCCTCTGCGACCAAGCCGGCGACAGCTGACCAGTCGCGCGCCTCGATCCGATCCCACAACGCCTCAACCACTCCCGAAGACTCCATGGGCGCACCCTGTCACGAGCCACTGACACCCCGGCCCTGGAGCCCAGGGCGACCTGGCACGTCGACCCCAGAGCAGCCGTACCCTCACTGCCGCCAATAGATCCAAAGCTCATAGGCCGCGGCGCCTGATGAGCGCAGGTGAGCGGGCACTCGACGGCGAGGGGCCGTTGGGCCGTCGACTCCAGGCACCTGACGCGGCGCCACCGGCTACGGAGCCGTTGACCAACGAGCGGACAAGGTGACTGTCGCACCGTCAGCCGCTTCTGTCAGAACCTCTCAGCCCCGGGGCTGAGCTCCCGTAGGGCGGCCTGTCCCGCCGCGTGGTGCTCGGCGGCCGCAGCCGGGTCCGTCTCGGCGATCGCGATGCCTTGGTGGGCCAGCGCTTCCTCGTAGCGGTTTCCCAGGGGCGAGGCCAGTTCCAGCGCCTGTCGGTGGAGCCGTAGGGCCTCCTCGGGGAGGCCCGCGAGTCGGCAGGTCTCGGCGTAGCCGTTGAGGAAATGGATCTTCCAGTGTTCCTCGAACAGTTCGTCGAGCAGCGCGAATGCCTCGCGGTGGCCGGCGAGTGCCTCCTCGTAGCGGCCCATCTGCCGCAGCGCGACGCCCAGGCAGTTGAGGCACCACGCCTGGTTGTGAAGGTGGCCGTCGTCGCGGGCCAGCGCCAGCGCCTGATGCAGGTGGTTCGCCGCCTCGTCGGGTTCCTCGTGGGCGATGGCCACGCCGAGCGTGATCCGGGCCGTCAGAGTGGGCGGCCATGCGGGGTCGGCGTGGGGGATGGCCAGCACCTCCCGGGCCCGCTGCGCCGCTTCCTCACGGTGTCCCAGCTGCAGCATCGTCCACGCCTCCGACGCGGCCGCGTGGGCCGCGTCCGTCGGGCAGTCGGTCTTCTCGTACAGCTTCCGTGCCAGCCGGAAGAGTTCGAGCGGCTCCTCGACGTGCCCCGCGTCCCAGCTCAGATAGCCACGACGCATGGCCAGCTCGGCTTCCGCCCGCGCATCGCCCGCCTGGGACACCCGCAGGCCGGCCGCCTCGTACGCGGCGGCGGCCTCCGCCATCCGGCCCGCGTTGTAGCGCGCGAAGCCCAGGTCGCTGTGCGCCTCGGCCAGTTGCAGCGGATCGCCCAGGCGCTCGGCGGCGGCGAGCGCCTGGGCGAAGAGGAAGTTGAGATGCGTCGTGCCGCAGCGCCGCGCGAAGTAGGCCCGCAGGAAGTGCGGCAGCTCGCACAGGTGTACGTCCGCTCCGACGGCTGCCGCCGTCTCGAAGGCGGCGATCAGGTTTCCGTACTCCGTGGCGAGCCAGGAGAAGGCCGCCTTCTTGTCCGAGAACCGCGGCAGCTCGGCCGGCGGGCGGCCCGCGGAGGCGGCCCGGCCGGGCGACAGGAACGGCATCGCGGCGTCGGCGGCGACCTGCCGACCGCGGTCGTGGCCTACAACGACCAGTCGGCCATCGGCCTGCTCGCCGCTCTCCGGCGGGCCGGGGGCACCGTCCCGGGCGCCGTGTCCGTGGCCGGCTACGACGACACGCTGTCCCGGCTGGCGTGTTTCGACCTCACCACGGTCAGCCAGAACGCCGAGGAACAGGCCCGCCACGCCGTGACGGCCCCCGTCGAATGCCTCGACGAGGGCCGCACCGCGTTCTGCGAGATCGTCCTCGCTCCCCAGCTGGTCATCCGGGGGACCACGGCAGCGGTTTCCTGACTGACTGATTCCTCATGCCCTCTGTCAACCCGCGAGAGCGGTGGGCGGTGGTCGGTGCGAGCTCGTAGCAGCGTCCGTCGCGCAGGAGGGCCCAGAGGACGTTGACCCGGCGGCGGGCGAGTGCGAGTACAGCTTGGGTGTGGCGCTTGCCCTCGGCGCGTCTGCGGTCGTGGAACCGGTGGGATTCCTCGCAGTGCCGGATGCTGAACGACGCCGAGGTGCAGAAGACGCGTTGGAGGCGGCGGTTGTATCGCTGTGGGGCGTCGCAGGTTGCCGCTGATCTTCCCGGCGTCGCGTCACTCGGTCACCGTCGCTTTGATCATCCGGTGTGTTCATGGCGCACCCACGAGGCGATCCAGCGATGGCGCCAGAACCGGGGCAAGCGCATCGGCGTACGCCTCCGAGAGGTGGCTGTCGTCGCGGTAGACGGCGGTGTCGGCGACGACCACGGGGCACATGCCGGTGCGGGGGGCGCAGAGCCAGGGGGTGGGGTCGATGACTGTGGTGGCCGTCGTGGATGCGGCGGTGCGGAGGGCGGTACCGCGGGTCGCGTCGCGGGTCGCGTCCGGCAAGTGGTTCGCGCAGACGCGTAGTTGCAGGGAGTTCCTGGCGGCGCAGTCGATCGGGTCGCCCTTGGGCCATGGGGTGTCGAGCAGGGCGGCGACCCGGACGCCGGAGGTACCCAGGTTGCGGAAGGTGTTCTCGAAGCCGGTGGTCCACTGATGGAGGGGGTCGGCGGCGGGGTGGGCCGGGTCTCCGGCGTCCGAGGAGGAGACGACGACCAGGTCGGGGCGCAGGGTCTTGATCCTGGCCATGGCGTTGGAGCGCCAGGTGTCGCATGCGGTGTACGGCTTGTGGCCGCTGACGATGGTCACGTCGGCGACCTTGCAGGAGGCCTTCGTCAGCGAGACCAGCTTCCAGCCGCGTGTGGTCGCGAGCCGTTGCAGGGCCGGGAACCACTGGGCCGCGTGGGAGTCGCCGAAAAGGACGACCGTACGGGAGGAAGTCCGGTCGCCGTAGACGCAGGGCCGGGTGCGGGTGGCGGCGTGGTCGACGTGGCAGCCGTCCCGGTAGACCGCGGAGCGGGAGGACTTCACCTTCGGCAGGGGCGGGGCGAGGTTGCTCGGCAGGGCGGTGGGGGACGACGCCAGGAGTTCGGTGAGACGCGCCTGCGGGGCCGGTGCGTCGGAGAGGGCCTGCGCCAGCGCGGGCGCGGGGTCGCCCACCTCGATTGTCGGCGGGACCGCCGTCGCCGTCAGGGACAGCGCCGAGGCGCCGGCCGACAGCGCGGCCCCGAGAACCAAGGCGCGGCGGGGGCGCCTGCGGAAGGCCCGGTGGAAGCGGACCGGGTTCTCGACGAGGCGCAGGGTCAGCCACGCCAGGCCCAGCGCCGACGCGGACAGCCCGAGCGCGAGCGGCACGTCGGCCGTGCCGTCGGCGCGGCCCAGCACCGCCGGGGCTATGACCAGCAGCGGCCAGTGCCACAGGTACCAGCCGTACGAGAGTCCGCCGAGCCACACCAGCGGGCGCCGCCCCAGCAGCCACCCCGCGCCGTGCGGGGTGGGCGCGCGGCCGCCGGCCAGGACGAGCGCGGTACCGGCGACCGGCAGGAGGGCGTGGTAGCCGGGGAAGGGCGTCTCGTTGTCGTACCAGACCGCTGCCAGCGTGACGCAGGCCAGGCCGAGCCAGGTCAGCGGGGCCGCGAGGGCGGGGGGCAGCCGTTCCAGCCGGCCGGTGCCCAGCGCCAGGAGCGCGCCGACAGCCAGTTCCCAGGCCCGGGTGAGGGAGCCGAAGTACGCCCAGGGCGCCGAGGAGTTCGTCACGAGGACGCCCGCCGCGAACGACCCCAGGCACAGTACGCCGAGCGGCACCGCGACCAGTCGGCGCCGGCCGCGGGCGACCCGCCAGGTGAGCAGCAGGAGCAGCGGCCACACCAGGTAGAACTGCTCCTCCACGGCGAGCGACCAGAAGTGCTGGAACGGCGACGGCGGGCTGTTCTGGGCGAGATAGTCCGTACCGGCCGCCGCCAGCCGGAAGTTGACCGCGTACAGCGCGCTGGCGAGGGCGTCGCCCGCGTACTCGGCGAGCCGCGCCTTCGACAGGAACAGCCACGCCCCGCCCAGCGTGACGGCGATGACCAGGGACGACGCGGGAAGCAGCCGCAGTGCCCGGCGGGCGTAGAAGGAACGGACCGACACCCGGCCGGTGGTGGCGAGTTCGCGCAGCAGCAGCGACGTGATGAGGAAGCCGGACATCACGAAGAAGACGTCGACACCGATGTAACCGCCGCTGACCTGGGACACGCCGGCGTGGGAGAGCACCACCAGCCCGACGGCCACCGCGCGCAGCCCCTGGATGTCGAGGCGCAGGGCGTGGCCCTCGGGCGGTGCGGATCTGGCGCTCGCCGGGACGGTACATGTCTCGGCGGACGTGATGCTCGACATCAGGTGACTCCTCGGGGTGACTGACATGCTTCAGCTAAAAGATCGGTCCCGCCGCCACACGGGGTTCCGCTGTTGTCGCCCCAACTTCGCCTCAGCCGCGAAGGTTCAACCGCGTGAAACCATCGGTTCACCTCCATTCAGCCTGGTGACAAGAGACATCGATCTTGTTGATCAGCCGCTCGACGGTGTTTCCCTCCTTGTAGAGGTCGGCGTCGTGGCTGACAGGCCGATTGAGACTGCGACTCGTCCCTTCCCCTGAGCCGACCCCGACCGTTTTTCGCCCTGCGCCCCGATCGCCCCTGAGCGGTCCCCGACCCGACCCGGAAAAGCCCCTGACAGGGGCACCACATGGGTGACAGTGCACCTAACGTGACGACAGTGCCCCGGCCGGGTCCGCACGCCTGACACAACCGCTCTCTTCACGAGGAGGATCCATGCCGTTCAGGGGCAGATCCGCACTGCGGCGCATCGCCGCGCGGGGCACGGCCAGGGCCGTGGGAGCCGCCATGGCCGTCATCACCGGCCTCGCCGCCGCTCCCGCGGTCCACGCGTCGCCGTCTGCCACCGGGGCCCTGCGGTGGGCACCGTGTGACGACCCGGCGAAGCCGGGAGCCGAGTGCGCCACTCTTTCGGTGCCGGTCGACTGGGCCCACCCGGACGGGCCGAGACTCGACCTGGCCGTGGCCCGCCGTAAGGCCTCCGACCCCGGCGCACGCGTCGGCTCGATGGTGTTCAGCCCCGGCGGGCCGGGCGACTCGGGTGTGGAGATGGTGGTACGCCGTATCAGCCGGTTCAGCCCCGAGGTCCGCCGCAGGTTCGACATCGTCAGCTTCGACCCGCGCGGCGTGGGCGGCAGCAACCCGGTGACCTGCTCCGGCGACCTGCTTGCCGAGCGGCCGTCACCGGAGCTGAAGAGCCAGGCGGACTTCGACGCCACCATGGCGTACAACAGGCGGCTCCGTGCCGACTGCCGGGCCCGTACCGGCCCAGTGTTCGACCACCTTGACACCGCCCAGACGGTCCGGGACGTGGACGCCCTCCGGGCCGCCCTCGGCGAGCGGAAACTGACCTTCCACGGCAGCTCGTACGGCACGCTGCTCGGGGCGCAGTACGCCGAGACCTACCCGCGCCGCGTGCGCGCGATGGTGCTGGAGAGCGTCATGGACCACAGCGTCCCGACCACCCGTGACTTCCTGCAGTCCGAGGCGGCCACGGCAGAGGATTCATTCCAGGAGTTCGTGAAGTGGTGCGACGGTGCCGCGGACTGCGCGCTGCACGGCCGCGACGTGCGCGCCGTCTGGCAGGGCCTGTTGGCCCAGGCCGGGCGCGGTGAGCTGGAGGACCCGGCGAAGCCGGGCACCTCGCTGTCGTCTTCGGACCTGGTCAACAAGATCGCGTTCCGGAAGTTCTACGCGGTCGACTACACGGGCCTGGCCACGGCGATCGCGGGGATGGACGCGAGCACGCCGCTGCCCGCGTCGCCCACCTCGATAGCGCCGCTGCATCCGGCCACCCCGGTCTTCTGCTCGGACTGGCACCTGCCAGTGCGCGACTACCAGGAGTACGCCTCGCTCGTCGCCATGATGAACATGACCGCGCCTGACCTGCCTCATCTGCTGCCGATCCACATGGCAGCGGCGTGTCTGGGCGCGCCGACCGCCAACCCGCAGCAGCGCCTGGACGTACACGGTGCCCCGCCGATCCTGGTGTCCAACGCGCTGCACGACCCCGCCACCGGCTACCCGTGGGCGGTCTCGGTGGCCCGGCAGCTCGGCCGCAGCGGCGTGCTCCTCACCTACGAGGGGCAGGGGCACGGCAGCGTGACCAGCGGCCCGTGCATGGAGGACGCCGTGGACAGCTACCTCACCGACCTGGTAGTCCCACCACGGGGCACCAGCTGCCCCGCCGTGCCGTCCTGACAGCTTGCCGATCCGGATCCGCCTGGAAGGCGGATCCGGTAGGAAGACGATCGTGACGCGCAGGCAACTCACCGACGGGCAGTGGAAGTTGATCGTGCCGCTCCTGCCGATAGGCGAGTACGGCCCGTACCCCGAGCGGCTGCGGGATCAGTTCGAGGGGGTGATCCGGCGGTTCGGGACAGGCGCGCGGTGGCGTGAGATCCCGGGCATCCTCGTCACCCACAACGTGCGCCACGCCATGATGGTCGGCGACCACTTCGCCGTCCTGATCCACGGTCAGAAGGCCGACGACTTCCGCAAGGGCGAACGCACCCGGGAGGAGATCACCGACCTGATGGCCGGTGGCGAGGCCATGGCCCACCTCGAGGCCGGACTGGCCCGGATGCAGCTGGAGATGCAGTCCGAGCAGTCCGAGGGCTGATCCGCCCAGATCGGGGCACCGACCGTGCGGGGGCGCCGACGCGGAGCGCCCCCAGCCGGTCCAGGTGCCGCAGACCGAGCATGTCAGGACGAGGCCATGCGGGATGAACACCCGGACGTCCCCTCGCGCGCGGATGTCCCCTCGCGC
Source organism: Streptomyces sp. NPDC002888 (assembly GCF_042888465.1). Classification (NCBI taxonomy): domain Bacteria; kingdom Bacillati; phylum Actinomycetota; class Actinomycetes; order Kitasatosporales; family Streptomycetaceae; genus Streptomyces; species Streptomyces sp. NPDC002888. Next base: position 152,900 of record NZ_JBIAPU010000026.1, read on the forward strand.
GGCTCCACTTCCTACGGCCTCCTCCTGGACCGCACGACTCGGACACCGCTCCACCAGCAACTCGCCGAGCAGCTGAGGCGTGCGATCGAACATGGTGAGCTGGTGCCCGGCACCCTGCTGAGCGGCGAGATCAGGCTGGCGGAGGAGACCGGCCTGTCGCGTGTCACGGTCCGCCACGTCCGGACGGTCGCGCGCTGGCCGTCGCCGACACCGCCTCCGCGCAGGGCGCGCTGCGGCTGCGCTTCATCGTGTGGGACGTCCGGGCGCACCGGGTGCGTACGGTCTTCGACACCTCCGGCGCGGCGGACCGCCCGGCCACCGCCCTCGCCCTGGGACCCGGTGGCCGCACCCTGCTGACCGTCCGCGCCACCGCGGACAACCACTCCACGGAGGTCTGGGACACCCGTGACCACCGACGGTCCCGGGCCCTGGGTCTCTCCGGCCAGGCGCTGACCGTGCGTCCGGACGGAGGCATGCTCGTGAGCTCCGACGGGCAGTACGCCGATCCGGGGTCCGGAAGGGTCACCGGGCGCGCCCTCGCCGACGGGCGCGAGGTCACCGCGCCGGCGCTCAGCCCAGACGGCACCCGGCTCGCCGTCGGCGACTCCACCGGGCACGTGACCCTGTGGGACGGCGACCTGCGTCACCGGACGGGTGCGCTGACAGGCACCTCCGACACCGCCTCCCAGGGCGAGCCGGAGGCGGTGGGCGCGCGCGCCTTCCGACATGGCCTTCACCGCCGACGGCGGATTGCGGGTTTCCTTCGACCGCGGCGAGGTGGGCGCCCCGGCCGCCGGGACCTACATGGTGACCTTTTCCGAGGAGACGATCACCCCCTGGCTCTCCGCGTTCGGGCAGCGTGCCCAGCGGCAGACCGTGACACCCAGCCGTTCGCTCGATCTGGGCGCGACACACACGCCCACGCCGGTCGCCCAGGTCGTCATCGCCAAGGCGAAGCGCAACGGCGTCGTGCTGATGCACGACATCCACCCCACCTCGGTCGCCGCGGTCCCGCGGATCCTGCAGACGCTGACCGCCCGGGGCTTCCACTTCGTCACCGTCAGTCACCTGCGCGCCACGCTCTGAGCGGCCGCACACCAGCTGACCAGCCATCAGATCTCCGGCGCCCAGCCGGTCACCGAAGGAGTACGCGTTGCCTCGGCCGCGTCTCAGGGCGGGGGCGGTTCCTCGGCGGGAAAGAGGATCGGGCTGATGAGATGCCGGGTGCGCTCCGGCGAGGGGGCGTGGCGCACGTGGGGGAGGAGTGCCTCACGCAGGGCGTCGATCATTTCCGCGCGCTCCTGCGGGCTGAGCCAGACGGCGTGTTGGCGGTAGCCCACCAGGTCGGCGGCCGGATCCGCGCCATCCCGGTCGAGATAGGCGTTGAACTCGGCGAGCAGCGAGGCCATGGCCACCGCGAAGGCGCGGCGGTGGTCCGCCGGGCTGAGGGACGCGGCCGTCTCGGCGTCGATCACCGCACGGGCCTGCCGCAGCCGGTAACGGCGCTCCACGGCGCCACGCACCCGTTGCTCGTCCTCGACCTCGAGAAGACCGCCGTCGGCCAGGGTGCCGACGTGCCGGTACACGGTCGCCTTCGATACGTCCGGCAGGAGGCCGCACAACTGGGAGGTCGTCAGGGGCCGCCCGCCGGACATGGCGTGCACGATGCGCAGCCGCACCGGGTGCAGGAGGAGATCCACGGGGTCCATGGACGTACGATCTCACGTCCGATACCTTTCTCAAAGCTGAGAATGATGACATCGAAGGGTCCCCGCCATGCTCAATCCATCACCTCCGCAACGCGCCGCAGCGGTACCCGTCCCCACGCCGCCGTCGGGTCGCCTGTACGAGGTCGCAGGTCGGCGGTTGATGCTGCACCGCACGGGCGAAGGCGGCCCGGCAGTGGTCTTCCTGGCCGGCTCCGGGCTGATGAGCCTGGACTACGTGAACCTCCACGACCGGGTCGCCGAGTCGACCACCAGCGTGCTCTACGACCGCGGGGGCACGGGGTGGAGTGAGCCGACCCAACTGCCCCGCACGGCCGCTGAGGTCACCGACGAACTGCGCGACCTGCTGCGGGTCGCCGCCGTACCCGGGCCCTACCTGCTGGTCGGACATTCCCTGGGCGGGGCGTACGCGCTTCACTACGCGCGGCGGTTCCCCGGTGACGTGGCCGGGCTGCTCCTGCTCGACCCCTTCCACGAGGACATGGCGGCCCGTGCGCCGCAGCAGGTGCGGGACAGGCTCGACGCGATGATGGAGCAGATGCGGGCCCAGGAGACGCTCGAGCTCACGGAGGAGCAGATCCAGCAGTCCCGCGAACAGATGCAGCGTCACTTCGCCGCCTGGCCCCCACCCGTGCGCGGGCCGCTGGTCGAACGCCACCTGGCCACCTGGCGGGTCGGTACCCAGGAGAACGAGAACCTGTACGACGAGGTCGCCGAGGAGCTCCGGCGCGCGCCGGCCACTCCCGACGTACCGACCATCGTGCTGTCGGCCTTGGGGCACGACGCCACCCAGGCCCACCTCTGGCCCGCGGAACTCCTTCGTGAGATCAACGACGCCAAACTCGCGCTGCACGCGGAGTTGGCCGCGGAGAGCCGGCACGGCGAACACCGGGTCCTCCACGACGCCGGACACGGCTGGCTCCATGAGGAGCGTCCGGACGCCGTGCTCCGGGCCGTCGTGGATCTGCTGGGCCGAGGGCGGGTCGACCTGCGCTGACCGGGGGTTTCGGTGACCGTAGGGAAAGAAGGGTGGGTTTGGGTGTGCGCGCGTAAATATTGCTAGTTCTATAATGTATGCCTCGTGTGTCGGCACGGTTCGGTGCTGCGGAGAGCAGGATGGGCGCCATGGCACAAGACGACGGCGAGGCGGCTACGGCCAGGGCCGTCGTCGACGCGCACGGTGTGGTGACGGGGTGGAGTGAGGGCGCGCGGAGGCTGATGGGATACCGGGCGTCGGAGGTCATGGGCCGGTCCGCCGCCGTGCTGCTCGCCGGAGAGCTTCCCCACGTGACGCTTGAGTCCGTCGTGGGCCTGAGCAGGTGGAACGGGGAGGTCGACCTGCGGCACCGGGACGGCCGCCTCGTTCCGGTCAGTCTGCTGGCCCATCGCCGTGAGCATGCCTCCGGTGACGGCGGCGGTCATGAGTGGCTGCTCGTTTCGCCGGTGGCCCGGTCCCGTCCGGATCCCGACGAGGACGGTCTGCTCGGCTGGTCACTGACCCACTCCCCGTGCACCATGGCCCTCTACGACACGGAGCTGCGGCTGCTGCGGGTCAACGCGGACATGGAACGTGTGCTGGGCCTGTCCGAGGCCGAGATGCGCGGGCTGCGGGTGTCGGAGATCGTCCTCGACCCGGTGAGCTACCGCACCGAACTGTTGATGCGGCGGGTTCTGGAGACCGGTGAACGCCAGCACCTGCGGGCAACCCTGCAACTGGCCGGCGATCAACGCGAGACTCTGTGGTCGGTGTCCCTGGCGCCGGTGCAGGATCCCGACGGCACGGTCCAGGGCGTGCTCCTGTCCGCCCACAACATGACCGAGGAACACCTGGCCCGTCAGCGGCTCGCGCTGGTCGCCGAGGCCGGGGTCCGCATCGGCACCAGCCTGGACCTGACCCGCACCGCGCAGGAACTGGCCGACGTGGCCGTCGGGCAGCTCGCGGACTTCGTCACCGTGGACCTGCTCCCCGACATCGAGGACGACCGGGAACTGAGCGCGTTGACGTTGCCCAGCCCCGTCCTGTTGCGCCGCGTGGCCAACCAGTCGGTGCTGCCGGGCTGCCCCGAGGCCGTGGTCCCGCTGGGAACGGTCGCCGTCTACCCGGACCCCTCTCCCGCGGCCGAATGCCTGGCCTCTGGACGGCCCCGGATCCACCAGGTGACCCGGGCCGGGGTGGCCCGATGGGCGACCGAGGCTCCGGACCGCGCGGAACGGATGCGACAGTTCGGCTTCCACTCGGTCCTGGCGGTGCCGATGCGCGCCCGCGGCATCACGCTCGGCGTGGCCACCTTCTCCCGCCACCTGCGTCCGGAACCCTTCGAGGAGGACGACCTCCTCCTCGGACAGGAGATCACCGCCAGGGCCGCCCTCAGCATCGACAACGCCCGCCGCTACACCCGTGAGCGGGACACCGCGCTGACGCTGCAGAGCAGCCTGCTGCCGCAGCGGCTGCCCCGGCAGCCCGCCGTCGAGGTCGCCTCACGCTATCGGCCGGCCAGCGCGCAGGCCGGCGTGGGCGGGGACTGGTTCGACGTCATCCCGCTCTCCGGCGCCCGGGTCGCCCTCGTCGTCGGCGACGTCGTGGGCCACGGGATACAGGCGTCGGCCGCGATGGGAGGACTGCGCACCGCCGTGCGGACGCTGGCCGACGTCGACCTTCCCCCCGACGAGCTCCTCACCCACCTAGACGACCTGGTCGACCGGCTGTCGGCCGAGGCGGACGATACACCCCGCAGCGCCGCCGACATCGGCGCCACCTGCCTGTACGCCGTCTACGACCCGGTCAGTCGCCTGTGCTGCATGGCCCGCGCGGGTCATCCGGCGCCGGTGCTGCACAGCCCCGGCGGTGAGCCGCACATCCTCGACCTGCCCGCGGGCCCCCCACTGGGACTGGGCGGGCTGCCCTTCGAGTCCGCCGAGTTCGAGCTGCCCGAGGGGAGCCTGCTCGCGCTGTACACCGACGGTCTCGTCGAGGCCCGCGGGCACGACATCGACGAAGGCGTCGACGCCCTGTTGGACGTGCTGTCCCGCGCGGGCCCCTCCCTGGAGAGCACCTGCGACGCCGTACTGCACACGCTGCTCCCCGACAGGCCCGCCGACGACGTGGCCCTGCTGCTGGCGCGTACGCACGCCCTGGACGCGGCCCACGTGGCCGCCTGGGACGTACCGCCGGAGCCGTCCGCGGTCGCCGAGCTCCGCGGCAAGGCCGGACAGCAGCTTCTGGAGTGGGGCCTGGAGGAGGCCACGTTCGTCACCGAGCTCGTGGTGAGCGAACTGGTCACCAACGCCATCCGGTACGGCCGGCCGCCCATCGAACTGCGTCTGATCCTCGACCGCAACCTCATCTGCGAGGTGTCCGACGCCAGCAGTACGTCACCGCATCTGCGCCGGGCCCGCGTCTTCGACGAGGGCGGCCGCGGCCTGCTGCTGGTGGCCCAGCTGAGCCGGAACTGGGGTACCCGGCACACGTACCGCGGGAAGACGATCTGGGCCGAGCAGAACCTGCCGGCGGACTGACACGTCAGCCGGGCGGGGCGGTGCCCGCCGGTCCTGGGCGGGAGCGTCGGTCACAGGCGCACGATGACCAGCGCGGTGTCGTCGCGGCCGCCGCCGGCCAGTCCGAGGTGGGCCAGGAGGGTGTCGGCGAGATCTTCGGGATCCAGGTGGGCGTACTGGCCGAGGACTCCGGTCAGCCGGGCGAGGCTGGTGTCGATGTCCTCGCCGCGGCGTTCGATCAGCCCGTCGGTGTAGAGGAGCAGGGTGTCGCCGGGGGTGTAGGTGGCGGTGGCCTGCGGTCGGGGCACGTGCTGGGGCCGCACTCCCAGGGGCGGGTCGGTGGCCTGGTCCACCAGCTCGCAGGTGCCGTCCTGGTGCACCAGGGCAGGCGGCGGGTGGCCGGCGTTGCTGTAGATGATCAGCCGGCTCGTCGGGTCGACCAGCGCCTGGACCGCGGTGGTGTTCAGCGCGCCCTCGACCGAGCGTGCGTACAGGCCCAGGACCTCCAGGGCCTGAGCGGGCCGCTCCAGGGCGCGGATGGCGGCGCTCAGGGCGCTGCGGAGCATGCCCATGACGGCGGCGGCCTCCAGACCGTGGCCGACCACGTCACCGACGGCCACGGCGAAGCGGCCGTCGGGCAGGTCGACCATGTCGTACCAGTCGCCGCACACGTTCAGTGATCCGGTGGCGGGCAGGTAGCGCACGGCGACGTTCTGGTGGTGGGCCAGGTCGGGGGCCTGGAGCATGGCTTCCTGCAGCGCGACGGCCACCTGCCGCTCGCGGGTGTGGGCCTGCCGCAGCTCCTCGTTCAGCCGTTGCAGCTCCCGCGCGCGGGCATACAGCTCGGCCTCCAGGGCCTCGCGCTCGGTCAGCTGCCGGGAGGGCGGCTGGTTGGCGGTGGCGTGGGCCTGGACGAACGCGGAGACGTCCTCCACGCGGTGGATGATCCAGGCCACGGTGCCGTCCTCGGCGAGGACCGGCGTGTTGACGGGGGACCACCACCGCTCCTCGAAGGCCCCCGACCGGCTCGTGACGGGGATGTCGTACTTCTGGAGTGCCATGGTGTCGGGCTGCCGGGACGCCAGTACGCGGTGCAGCGAGGCGTTCAGGTTCCGCACCCCGTCGGCGGAGGGATCGGCGGGATTGTCGGGAAAGGCGTCGAAGACGTGCTGCCCGAGAAGGTCGCGCCGGGTCCGCCCGGTCGCCTCGAGATAGGCCTGGTTGACCTCCATGATCACCAGGTCGGGGCCCAGGACCAGATACGGGCTCGGCGTCGCGGCGAACAATGCCGCGTAGTCCATCTCCGGCACAGCCACCGTCCGTGTCGCTCTTTCCCCCCGCAGGTCCTTCTCACGCTACGGGCGCCCCGGCCGCACCGCCCGCCGGAGGGGGCGGGGCACTCCTGGGCCGGGGAAGGAAACGGCGGGAAAGCAGGGCGTGCGACCTCCCCAGGTGTCACGCCCTGCTTTCCCGCCGACCTCCGGCGCCTACCCGGACTCGCGGGACTTACTCGGCGGACTCGGCGACGCGCGCGCAGCACGGGGCTACAGCCGACCTGGGGCTCCTGGGGTGCCTGGGGCGAATAGTCGCCAAGTTTCCTTTGCGGTCCGTAGGCGGGGATTGCGGCGGAAGGTAGCTGATGTCACACGCGGGGGGAGGGGCGGGCGTCTCTCCGGGTGGCCGATATCTGCGTCGGATCCCCGGAGAACAAAGGGGCGTACGCGAGTCATGAAATCCACTCACCAGGCGCTGAGCGGGGCCGTTCGCACGGCGGCGGCCGCGGAATGCCGAATTCCCCTCATGGCGTGTTCTTTCCGTCCGGGAGTGGCCCCGCGCATAAGTGATCGGCGGATTCGAGGGATTCGCATACGGTTCAGCCGGGCGAACCGCACAAGTATGCGAACAGTGCGGTTCCCTGACGTCACCTGACGGCCTGACCAACCGTGAAAGGTAATCCGAGCTGTGAGAAAGTACGCATTGCGCCCGAGATGGAGATCCGGCGCGCTGGGCCTGGCGACCGCGGCGATCCTGCTGGCCGCCCCCGCGGCGACGGCCCTGCCGACGCCGACCCCGGCGCCGGCCGGCACCGCTGCCCCCACGCAGTCCCCGACACCGACCGGAGCCGGCACCTCCACGCCGTCCTCGGCGCCGGCCGGTACCGGCGCCCCCACGCCGTCCCCGGAGCCGACCGGTACCGGTCCCTCGGGATCCGTGGAACCGACGAGCGAGGCTCCCTCGCCCTCGGGACAGGCCTCGGTGACCGAGCCGACGGACGTTCCGTCGCCGCCGGGGCAGGAACTGAAGGCCACGCCCGAGGAGATCGCCGAGGCCAGAGCCGCGGAGGCCTACTGGACACCCGAGCGCATCGCCGACGCCGTACCGGTGGAGCCGGGCAAGGGGGAGACCGGCGACGGCGCGGAGGGGGACGCCGGGGGCGCTCCGTCGCTCGGCGAGAGGCTGCGCGCGGGCTCCGCGTTCGACAAGCGGGGCGTGGCGACGGCCGGTGTCTTCCTCATCAACGACGATGACGACCCGCAGTCGGACCCCGGAAGCCGGGACCAGTTCTGCTCCGCGTCCTCCGTCGCCTCTCCGACGAAGTCGCTCATCATCACCGCGGCCCACTGCCTCAACGACAACGACCGCTTCAAGTCCCTCGCCTTCGCCCCCGGCTGGAAGCCGGACCCGGCGCACCAGGGCCGCGGCATCGCCCCGTACGGAATCTTCCCCATCAAGAAGGGGAAGGTCTGGATCGACGGACGCTATCTGGCCCAAGGGCCGGCCAAGGCCGACGACCTCGACTTCGCCATCCTGAGGGCCGGCCCGAACTCCAAGGGGGAATTCCTGGAGAACGCGACCGGCATGGGCAACGAGCTCACCACCCTGCATTCCGCGCAGCTCGCCCAGCGCAATGTCACCCTCATCGGATTCCCCGGCGGATCGAAGGCGCCCCTCGTCTGTCCTTCGACCACCACCAAGGGATTCGACGACCGATTCCTCGAGATCGCCTGCGACGGTTTCGCTCCGGGCGTCTCCGGCGGCCCCTTCCTGCGCAACTTCGACGGCAAGCGGGGCGACATCATCGGTGTCATCGGCGGCTACAAGACCGGCGGGACCCGGGACGACATCTCGTACTCCTCCCAGTTCGACGCCGACGTGGTCCGCCTCTACAACCAGGCGGTCAACGACTACGCGCCCGACACCCCGAAGGGCGCCGACGGCTTGGGAGACGCCAAGCTGTGGCGGCACGCCATGGCCGCGACCTCCGGCACGTTCCACACCGAGTCGCAGAAGTACGGCGACTCCGACCTGGTCGTCAAGTGGAGCGACGGCGAGGTGACCCTCTATCCGGGAGACCAGAACCAGGGCTTCTACACCGGATGCAAGGCCGGGCAGCCCTGCGAGGTGCAGCTGGCCAAGCCCAACGACCTGTGGAGCCAGTACGCCGACGTCGTCACCGCGGGCGACTTCACCGGATCCAACGCCTACGACCTGTTGGTGAAGTGGACGGACGGTGAGGTGACGATCTACAAGGACATCGACCAGAACACCAAGCTCCCCACGTCGTCGGACCAGCACCCGGCGAACGAGATCAAGATCGCGCAGGCCGGGTCCGTCTGGAAGCATGCCAAGGGCATCGCGACAGGGAAGTACGGCGGCAACAAGTGGCCCGACGACCTCGTCGTCCGCTGGGTCGACGGCGAGGTCACCAAGTACACCAACGTCGACGGCACCGGCCTCCACGCGGAGACACAGCTGCTCGCCAAGAACAGCCTGTGGGCCGACCACGCCGACCTCATCACCGGAGGCGACTTCGACGGCGACACCAGCGACACCAACCCCAACCACGACCTGTTCGTGAAGTGGTCCGACGGCGAACTGACCATCTATCAGGACGTCGGCACCCGGGGCCTGGGCGGTGAGTCCAAGGTGCTCGCCGCGAACAGCACCTGGACCCATGCCCGCGTCGTCGCGGCGGGCGAGTTCGGCGCGAACAACTGGGAGGACGACCTCTTCGTACGCTGGTCGGACGGCGAGGTGTCCATGTACGGCAACACTCAGGCCGACGCGCTCGGCCGCGAGTACCAGCTCGTTCCGCCACCGACCGGTTTCGCCGCCCCCGGTGTGGCACGGTCGGACGATCCGTGCGCCCGGGTCTGCGGCCCCGAGCTGTACCGCCGCGGCATCCGATAGCACCGCCCAGCGCGTGGGGGGGGGGGGGGGGGGGGGGGGGGGGGCCGGCCCCCGCCCCCCCCCGCCCCCCCGCCCGGCCCCCCCCCCCCCCCGCCCCCCCCCCCCCCCCCCCCCCCCCCGCCCCCCCCCCCCCCCCCCCCCCCCCCCC
>NZ_JBIAPU010000027.1:0-161549 GCF_042888465.1 Streptomyces sp. NPDC002888
CGCCCTGCTCACCGCGATCCCGACACTGGTCGTGTACTTCGCACTGCAGAGGCAGTTCGTCAGCGGACTCACGCTCGGCGCCAACAAGGGCTGACGCCCTCTCCTTGAAAGAGACCTCCGTGCACCACCCCTTCACTCCGGTCGCCTCCGTGCCGGTGGACCCGCGCAGGGCCAGCGTCCACGAAGAAGGCTGGCAGTCCTGGAGCCCCAGCGGCGCCTACGCCCTCGACGCGACGCCGTACCGCCCGACGAACGCCAACTGGGCGACGGTCTGCTACCGGCCCGGCGTCACCGTCCCCGAGGGCGCCTTCCAGGGCGAGGGCCTGCTCGCGCTCGACCCCGGCGACGGCTCCCCGGTCCGCCTGTGGGCGGCGGCGGAACCCCTCCAAGAGGTGCCGTCGATCCGCCTGGTCGTCCGGGACCGGGCCGTCGCCGAGATCAGCGCCGACGGCCCGGTGAAGGAGTGGACCGGCGCGGACATCCAGGCGCTGCTGGGGGAGTGGGCCGACGCCCTGGGAGTCGAGGCGCCCCGCCGCGCGCCGACGGTCTGGTGCTCCTGGTACGAGTACTTCACCGCCGTCACCGAGGACGACATCCACGAGAACCTGCGCGCGATGGACACCCTCGGCCTGCCCGTCGACGTCGTCCAGATCGACGACGGCTACCAGAAGGCCCTCGGCGACTGGCTCACCCTCTCCGGCCGCTTCCGCTCCCGCGCGGGCATCGCCGACGCCATCCGCGCCCGAGGCCGCCGGGCCGGCATCTGGACGGCACCCTTCCTCGTCGACCCGGCGAGCGACCTGGCCGCCGATCACCCCGACTGGCTGGTCCGCGACGCGGAGGGCGGCTTCGCGCACGCCGGCCGCAACTGGGGCCACGACCTGTGCGTGCTCGACACCACGCACCCTTACGCGGCGGCCTACCTGACCGGGGTGTACGCCACCCTGCGCGCCGAGGGCTACGACTACTTCAAGGTCGACTTCCTGTACGCGGGCGCGCTGGAGGGCGTACGGCACGGGACGGCCGACCCTCTCCGGTCGTACCGCGACGGCATCCGGCTCATCCGCGAGGCCATCGGCCCCGACGCCTACCTGCTGGGCTGCGGCGCGCCGATCCTGCCCTCGATCGGCCTGTTCGACGCCATGCGGGTCAGCCCCGACACGGCACCGCACCGCCGCCCCGAGGCCGACGACCACAGCCAGCCCGGTCAGGACCCGGCCGAGTTCACCGGCGTGGGCAGGCAGTGGCAGCACGGCCGACTCTGGGTCAACGACCCGGACTGCCTGATGGCCCGCCCGGCCGTGGAGACCCGGGAGCGGTGGGCGGCGCACGTGGAGGCCACCGGCGGCCTGATGGCTTCCAGCGACCGGCTGCTGTCCCTGGACCAGTGGGGCGTCACCACCACCCGCCGACTGCTGTCGGGAGGCGCGGAGTGAAGCGCACCCTGTCCCTGCCCGGACTCGCGTACGGCGGCGACTACAACCCCGAGCAGTGGCCCGAGGAGGTCTGGGCCGAGGACGTACGGCTCATGGCCGAGGCCGGGGTGAACATGGTCAGCGTCAACATCTTCTCCTGGGCGCTGCTGGAACCCGCCGAGGGCGCGTACGACTTCTCGCGCCTCGACCGCATCCTCGACATGCTGTACACCCACGGCATCGCCGCCGACCTGGCCACCCCGACCGCGGCCCCGCCGGCCTGGTTCTTCAGGGCCCACCCCGAGGCGCTGCCCGTGGACCGGGACGGCCGCCGGCTGTCGTACGGCAGCCGCCAGACGTTCTGCCCGAGCAGCCCCGCGTACCGTGCGGCGGCCCTGCGGATCGCGGGCGAACTGGGCCGTCGCTACGCCGACCACCCGGCGGTCGTGATGTGGCACGTCCACAACGAGTACGGCTGCCACAACGCGGAGTGCCACTGCGACACGAGCGCGGAGGCGTTCCGGCGCTGGCTGCGGACTCGCTATGCCGATGACCTCGCGGCACTGAACGACGCCTGGGGCACCACCTTCTGGAGCCAGTGGTACTACGACTGGGACGAGATCATCCCGCCGCGCGCGACGGGCGCCGTCCCGAACCCGACCCACCAGCTGGACTGGCGCCGGTTCTGCTCGGACGAGCTGCTGTCGCTGTGCACGGCGGAGCGGGACGTGCTGCGCGAGGCGGCCCCTTCGACGCCCGCCACCACCAACTTCATGGTGATGTACAACTTCGACGCGCTGGACTACTGGCGCTGGGCGCCGGAGCTGGACGTCGTCTCCAACGACCACTACCTCCGCTCCACCGACCCCGAGTCGGAGATCGACATCGCGCTCAGCGGCGACCTGGTGCGGTCGTTGGCGGGCGGGCCCTGGCTGCTGATGGAACACTCGACGGGTGCGGTGAACTGGCAGCACGTCAACAGGGCGAAGGGACCCGGCGAGTTGCGGCGCAACGCACTCGCCCATGTCGCACGGGGCGCCGACGGCATCGCCTTCTTCCAGTGGCGGGCCGCGAAGGCGGGCGCCGAACAGTGGCACTCGGCGATGCTGCCGCACGCCGGCACCGACAGCGTGATCTGGCGGGACGTGGTCCAACTGGGCGCGGACCTGCGGGCCTTGGCGGAGGTCCGCGGCAGCCGGGGCGTGGCCGAGGTGGCCGTGGTGTGGGACTGGAACGCCAAGTGGGCCCTGGAACTCCCCTCCCAGCCCAGCGAGGAGGTCCGCCAACTGGACCTCGTCCGCTCCTGGTACGAGCCCCTGTGGCGGGCGGGCATCGCCGTGGACTTCGTACGCCCGGGCGCCGACCTTTCGGCATACCGCCTGGTCCTGGCCCCGAGCCTGTACCTGGTGGACGACGCGGGAGCCGAGAACCTCACCGGTTTCACCGAGCGCGGCGGCACCCTGGTCGTCGGCTTCCACAGCGGAGCCGTCGACGAGAACTGCCATGTCCGGCTGGGCGGTTACCCGGGCGCGTTCCGGGAGGCGCTGGGAGTGCGGACGGACGAACTGTTCCCCTTGCTGCCCGGGGAGACGGTCGGCCTGGAAGGCGGCGGCACGGGCTCGCTCTGGTCGGAGCGGGTACGGCCGACCGGCGCCCAGGTCGTGTCCTCGTACACCGACGGCCCACTCACCGGCGTCCCGGCGCTCACCCGCCACGGCTACGGCACGGGCACCGCCTGGTACGTGGCGACCCTGCCCGACCCGGACACGTTGACTGCGCTGCTGGACCGCATCCGCACGGAGGCGGGCGTGACACCGGTGCGGGTGACGCCCGAGGGTGTGGAAGCGGCGCTGAGGCGGGGGCGGGACGCGGACTACCTCTTCCTCATCGACCACCGGGGCAAGGGCGCTGAGGTCCCGGTCGCGGCGGACGCCGTCGAACTCCTCACGGGCAGACCGCTCACGGACGGTTCGGTGACGGTGCCGCCGGGCGGGGTGGCCGTGGTGCGGGAACCTCGTTCCGTCCTGCCCTGATCGACATCGACGGGGAACTCTCGTATCGACGAGGACTCTCGTGAGGACCGACGGAGCGCGGCACGCCCCCACGACGTGCCGCGCTCCTTCCCCGGTTCCCCCCGGCTTCTGGTTACCTTCCGGCTATACGGGCTCCACCGTCGGCAGCGTGCCCGTGCGGGCCGCCTGGCCGTACCACAGGGCGCTCGACTTCGGGGTGCGGGCCAGGGTCGCGTAGTCCACGTACACCGCCCCGAACCGCTTCTCGTAGCCGTACGCCCACTCGAAGTTGTCCAGCAGGGACCACAGGAAGTAGCCCCGCACGTCTGCCCCGTCGGCGATGGCGCGGCGCACTGCCGACAGGTGGCCGTGCAGGTACGCGACCCGCTCCGGGTCGTGGACGCGGCCGTCGGGGTCGGGCTTGTCGTCGTAGGCCGCGCCGTTCTCGGTGATGTACAGCGGCAGGCCCGGAGCCTCGCGGGTGTAGCGGATGATCAGGTCGTGCAGGCCCGTCGGGTCGATCGTCCAGCCCATCTCCGTGCGGTCGCCCGGCGTCTGGTGGAAGGCGACGTCGTCCGCGCCCGGCCAGGGGGAGTGGTCGCTCGCGCCGTGGCCGTCCGACCTCGGGCCCTTCACCTCGGTGTCCGCCGCCGAGACGAGCGCCGGGGTGTAGTAGTTCAGGCCCAGCGCGTCCAGCGGCTGGTTGATGCTGCGCAGGTCGCCGTCGAGGACGTACGACCAGTCCGTCACCGACGAGGTCGCGGCGAGGAGGGTCTCCGGGTAGGCGCCGTGCAGGATCGGACCGTGGAAGACGCCGTTGGCCAGGTCGTCGATCTTCTGGACGGCCGCCAGATCCGCCGGGTCGCCCGGCGAAAGCGGCCGGACCACCGAAGAGTTGAGACTGATCGCCACCGAATTACGCGCCGGCATCGACGCCCGCAGCGCGGACGTGCCCAGGCCGTGCGCCAGGTTCAGATGGTGGGCCGCGCGCAGAGAGGCCGCCGGGTCCGTACGGCCGGGGGCGTGCACGCCGGAGGCGTAGCCCAAGAACGCGCTGCACCACGGCTCGTTGAGCGTGATCCAGCTCTCCACACGGTCGCCGAGCGCCTCGCCGACGATCTGCGCGTACTCGGCGAAGCGGAACGCAGTGTCGCGCTCGGGCCAGCCGCCGGCGTCCTCCAGCTCCTGCGGCAGGTCCCAGTGGTAGAGGGTGACGGCCGGCTTGATGCCGCGCTCGAGCAGCTCGTCGACCAGGCGGCGGTAGAAGTCCAGGCCCACCTGCACGGCCGGGCCGCGACCCGTCGGCTGCACCCGCGACCAGGAGATCGAGAAGCGGTACGCCGTAAGGCCCAGCTCCGCCATCAGCGCCACGTCGTCGCGGTAGCGGTGGTAGTGGTCGACAGCGATGTCACCGGTCTCGCCGCCGGCCGTCTTGCCGGGCGTATGGCTGAAGGTGTCCCAGATCGAGGGGGTGCGGCCGTCCTCCCGCACCGCCCCCTCGATCTGGTACGCGGACGTCGCGGCACCCCAGAGGAAGGCGGGGGGAAAAGTCACGGACTGTGCGGACTCAGGCATGGAAGCGCTCCCATAGGAGGTCGAGGAGACCGACGGTTGGGGGGAGGGGGGAGGGAGAGGAACGGGGCCGAGACGGCGGTGGCTCGGCCCCTGGAAGCAGGGGGTCAGCCCTTGACGGCGCCCTGCATGATGCCACCGACGATCTGCTTGCCGAAGATCGCGAAGACCAGCAGCAGCGGCAGCGTGCCCAGCAGCGCGCCCGCCATGATCAGGGACTGGTCGGGGGTGTAGCCGCGGCCCAGGCCCGCGACCGCCACCTGCACGGTCGGGTTGCCGGTCTGGGTCAGCACCAGGAAGGGCCACAGGAAGTCGTTCCAGGTCTGGACGAACATCAGCATGCCCAGGACCGCCATCGCCGGACGCGCGGTCGGGAACACCACGTGCCACACCACGCGCCAGCTGCTCGCGCCGTCCACCCGGGCCGCCTCGATGATCTCGTCCGGCAGGGCCTGGATCAGGTACTGCCGCATGAAGAACACGCCGAACGCGCTCACCAGCGAGGGCAGGATCACCGCCTGCAACTGGTCGGTCCAGTCGAGCTTGGCGACCATCATGTACAGCGGGATCACCTGGAGCTGCGGCGGCACCATCATCGTGCCGATCACGATCAGCATCAGGGCACCCCGGCCCCTGAACTTCAGCTTGGCGAAGGCGAACCCGGCGATCGTCGACAGGAAGACGATGGTCAGCGCCGAAACACCGGCCACGATCGTGGTGTTGAGGAACGCCTCGCCCAGGTTGGCATCCGTCCAGGCGAGTTCGAGCTTGTCGAACAGGCCCGAGCCGAACCAGAACGGTGGCGGGTTCTGCGCGAGGCGCTGGTTGTCGCGCGACGCGGCGATCGCCGTCCACACCAGCGGGAGCAGCGACACGATGGTGAACACGGCAAGGATGATGTACGCCACAGGACCGGCGTGCATCTGCCCGCCCGCGCGTGCCGCCTTCATGCCGCGTGAACGCTTCGGCGGCTCGGGCGCCGCGTCGGCCTCGGGTTTCGTCAGGGTCGTCGTCACGGCCGGTTCTCCTAACTACTGGCGCGCAGCCGGCGCGAGATGACGTAGTTGACGATGCCGATCGCGATCAGGATCAGGAACATCGTCCAGGCGATCGCGGAGGCGCGGCCCAGGTGCTGGTTCACCCAGCCCTGTTCGTACATGTACAGGCCGAGCGTCTGGAACTGGTGCTGCGAGCCGCCGGAAGCACCCTTGGTGGAGTCGAACAGCAGGGGCTCACCGAAGAGCTGCGAGGCGCCGATGGTCGACACCACACAGGTGAACAGGATCGTCGGGCGCAGCGACGGCAGCGTGACGTGGAGGAACTGCTGCCAGCGGTTGGCCCCGTCGAGGGCCGCCGACTCGTACAAGTCTTGCGGGATCGCCTGCATCGCGGCCAGGTAGATCAGCGCGTTGTAGCCGGTCCAGCGCCAGATCACGATCGAGGAGACGGCGATCTGTGAGGGCCACTTCTCGTTCTGCCAGTCGATCTTGTCGATGCCGACCAGGTCCAGCGCCCAGTTGATCATGCCGTAGTCACGGCCGAAGAGCAGTACGAAGACGAGGGACGCCGCGGCGATCGAGGTGGCGTACGGCGCGAGCATCGCGACCCGGTAGAAGGTCGAGGCACGCAGCCGGTAGTTGAGGATGTGGGCGATGCCCAGCGCCATCATCAACTGCGGGACGGTGGAGATGATCCCGATGGTCAGGGTGTTCTTCGCCGCGTTCCAGTAGAACTCGTCGTCGAAGATCCGGGTGTAGTTGCGCAGGCCCACCCACTCCATGTCGGTGGGCGCGGTCAGCTCCACCGCGTGCAGCGAGGCCCACGCCGTGTAGATCAGCGGGAACAGGCCGAACGCCGCGAACAGCAGGAAGAAGGGCGAGACGAAGGCGTACGGACTCCAGCGAACGTCCCGCTGCCAGCGGCGGGACAGCCGGGCCCGCTTCCTGATCGTCTCAGGGGACTCGGCGGGCGGACGGGCCGGGGCCGCGCCCCCCTCCTTTACGGGGGGCGCGGCGGCGGTGTCGTGCCGGGTGGCCATGACCGGTCACTTCTCCAGGTTGTTGTCGATGGTCTTGACCGCGTTGTCCCAGGCATCCTTGGGCGACTTGCCCTGGGTCACCAGGATCACGCCGTTGTCGGTCAGACCCTGCTGGATGATCTGGTCCTTCGCGCCGACCACCTGAACCGGGAGCTCCGCGGCCAGCGGCGCGTAGATCTGGCCGATCGGGGCGTCACCGGTCATCTTGTTCTTCGCGTCCTTCACCAGCGGCAGGTCGTAGGCGGCCTGCGCGGTCGGGAAGCTGCCGCGCTTGGAGAACAGCTTCGCCTGCTGCTCGGGCGCGGTCAGCCAGGCGGCCAGCTTCGCGGCCTCCTCGGCGTTCTTGCCCGACTTCGGCACGCTGAGGAAGGAGCCGCCCCAGTTGGCGGCCTTCGGCGGCACGGCCAGGTCCCACTTGCCGGCGCTCTCCGGCTTCGACTTGCTCTCGATGTAGCCGAGCATCCACGGCGGGCAGGCCATCGCGGCGAACTTGCTGTTGGCGATCGTGGTGTCCCAGGCCGGCTGGAACTGCGTCTGGTTGCCGATCAGGCCGTCCTCTGCGGCCTCGGCCGTCAGGTCGAACGCCTTCTTGACGGCCGGGTTCGTCTTGTAGACGACCTTGCCGGAGGCGTCGTAGAACCGCTCCTTCTCACTGCCGACGATGGCGTTGAACAGGCCGCCGGGGGAGTCCATGAAGGTGGTGCCCTTGGGCGCCTTCGCCTTGTAGTCCTTGCCGACCTGGACGAGCTTCGCCCAGTCGCCCGCCCACAGCTTGCCGACCTGCTCGCGGTCGGTGGGCAGACCGGCCGCCTGGAACAGGTCCTTGCGGTAGCAGATGGCCATCGGACCGACGTCGGTGCCGAGGCCGACCGTCTGACCGCTCTTCGCGGTCCCCTGCTGCCACTTCCAGGGCAGGTAGTCGCTCTCCTTGCCGTACTTCGACAGGTCGACGAACTTGTCGGAGTACTTTTCGACGACCTCGGCGATGTTGCCGACCTCGATGCCCTGGATGTCCTGGAGGCCACTGTTGGTGGTGAGGTGATTGACCAGGGGCGGGTAGTAGTTCTCGTTCCGCTCGATGACGGTCTGCTGGACGTCGATGTCCGGGTGGAGCTTCTCGTACTCCTTGTACAGGCCGGCCTCCTCGAAGCCGAAGCTGCCGAAGAGTCCCAGGGTGATCTTCGTCTTGCCCTTGCCGCCGCCGTCCGACGAACCGCCGGAGCCGTCGTCTCCACCGTCGTCGGCACAGCCGGCCAGCAGCCCGGTGCCCAGCGACGCGACGGCCGCGAGGACCAGCGCCTTGCGGGCGATTCGGGTACGTGCTCGCATTGCGTCCTCCTGTTGCCCTGACGTGCCGACCCCCCGGCCAACTGCGTGGTTGGGCCCGTTAGTTCTCGTTGGCGGCTCGGGCGGGGAACGTGCGGGATGTGTATGTCTCAGGTACCGTGGGAGCGCTCCCACAAGTGATGTGTTGAAGAGTCGTCGGTCGGAGCGGGGGTGTCAAGGGAGTCGGCGCGGTGAGATGTGTTCAGTTATCGGGCTGTTAACTAACTCCAGGGGGTGGCGAACATTCCGCCCGAATTGGCATATATCGGTTCGCCCGGCGGAGGGCGGGGGCGGCTGCCCCCGTGCCGGTCACCGGCACGGACGGGACTGTTAAATTCCAGGCCATCGAAAGGTTCGACGGGAGGCGGAGCCCATGGCAAGCCACGGAACGCGGAACCGGAGTGGAGGGCGGCCCACACTCGAGGAGGTCGCCGCGCGCGCCGGCGTCGGCCGCGGCACGGTCTCCCGGGTCATCAACGGCTCACCCCGGGTCAGCGACGCCACCCGCGCGGCGGTCGAGGCGGCGGTCGCCGAGCTGGGGTACGTCCCCAACACGGCCGCGCGCGCCCTGGCCGCGAACCGCACGGACGCGATCGCCCTGGTCGTTCCCGAGCCGGAGACCCGCTTCTTCTCGGAGCCGTACTTCTCGGACATGCTGAAGGGTGTCGGGGCGGAGCTGTCGGACACCGAGATGCAGCTGCTGCTGATCTTCGCCGGCAACGACCGCGAGCGCCGCCGCCTCGCCCAGTATCTGGCGGCCCACCGCGTGGACGGCGTCCTGCTGGTCTCCGTGCACGCCGACGACCCCCTGCCCGACCTGCTCTCCCAGCTGGAGATCCCGGCGGTGATCAGCGGCCCGAGGTCGGCCGCGGAGACGCTGACCTCGGTCGACTCCGACAACTACGGCGGCGCCCGCTCGGCCGTGGAGCACCTGCTCGACCGGGGCCGCACCCGCATCGCCCACATCACCGGGCGCCTCGACGTCTACGGCGCTGAGCGGCGCGTCGACGGCTACCGCGACGCCCTGCGCGACGCGGGCCACGTCGTGGACGAACTCCTCCTCGAACCGGGCGACTTCACCGAGGAGGGCGGCAGCAGGGCGATGCGCAACCTGCTGGAGCGCCGCCCCGAACTGGACGCGGTCTTCGCCGGCTCGGACGTCATGGCGGCCGGTGCCCGCCAGGCCCTGCGGGAAGCGGGCCGCCACATCCCGGACGACGTGGCCCTGGTCGGCTACGACGACTCGGCCATCGCCCGCCACATGGACCCGCCCCTGACCAGCGTCCGCCAGCCCATCGAGGAGATGGGCCGCACGATGCTCGACCTCCTCCTCGCGGAGATCGCCGACCGCCGCCCGGCCGCCTCCCGCGGGCTGGAGCGCCGCCAGGTGGTGCTGGCGACGGAACTGGTGGCTCGTGCGTCGTCCTGAGCGCGGTGAACGCCTTCGCGCTCTCCTTTCAGGAGCGCAGGGGTAGCCGCCAGTGGGTCTCGCCGTCGTGCGTCTCGCCGGTGGGGGAGAGGCCGGCGGCCTCGGCCACGGCGGCGGAGGCCGCGTGGTCGGGGTGGATGTGGGCGATGACCGTGTGGACGGGGCTGTCGCGCAGCCACCGCACGAGTGCCCGGGCCGCCTCCGAGCCGAAGCCGCGACCCTGCCAGGGGGTGCCGGTCACCCAGGCGATCTCGGCGACGCCCTCCGCGGTGACCGTGGCCTGGACGGTTCCGACGAGCTGCCACTCGTGGCGCACCCGCAGGACCCAGTTGCACCAGGACACGGACGGGTCCGGGGAGCCCGCGACCAGACGCTCGTAGCGGGTCCGCAGGGCGTCGGGGGTGAGGGGCGTGCCGCCGATGAAGGCGTGCAGCGCGGGGTCGGAGAGGACGACCGCCATCTCCTCGGCGTGCTCGACGGCCAGCGGGAGGAGGTTCAGGCGGTCGGTACTGATCGGCTCGGCGTGAACGGCTGGCTCCCGGGAGCTCTGTGGCCAACAAGAAGCGGGGTCATGCTCCCACGGGGGCAGGGAGGAACGCCAAGCCTGACGCTCGGCTGCTCTGTGAGCGGGAAACGCCCTTACCGAGATCACCCAGAAACACAGCGCCCCCGCATCGGCGGGGTCGCTGCTGCCCTCCCCTCCCGCCGGACAGGCCCTAGTTGGGGGGTGACTCGTCGGCGAGCTGGTTGTTGCGGTCGATCGCCGGCATGTGTGTCTCGGCCCAGACCCGCAGGACGGAGAGCGGTCCTTCGAGGGACAGGCCGAGCTCGGTGAGCCGGTAGTGGACGGCGGGCGGCACGGTGGGTTCCACGCGGCGCGCGACCAGGCCGTCGCGGGCCAGGCTCTGCAGGGTGGTGGACAGCATCTTCTGTGAGATGCCCGGGATACGGCGCCGCAGTTCCGCGAAGCGGAGCTCGCCCGGAGCCTCCTCGGCCAGCACCTTGACCGCCATCGACGTCCACTTGGTGCCGATGCGGTCGAGCAACTGGCGGGTCGGGCAACGCGGATCCAGCAAATCACCGCGCTCACCGGGCCGCTGGTCAGGTCCGCCGGGCCTCGACGTGGTCACCCGGGGCTCACCACCTGAAGGGAAAGTGCCGTCTTGGGCGGGCCAGGCTAGTTCCCTAACGTGACCTTGTCACTTTCCATCACCACACGCCTGGAGTCCCTCCATGCCCGAGCTGCAACGCGTCCCCGTCAACGGCGTCGAACTGAACGTCGCCCTCGCCGGATCGGGCCCAGCCGTCCTGCTGCTGCACGGCTTCCCGCATACCTGGGAGCTGTGGACGGACGTCATGGCCGAACTGTCCGGCCGCTACCGCGTCATCGCGCCGGACCTGCGCGGGTTCGGCGCGAGCAGCCGGGCCGCCTCCGGGTACGACGCGGGCACTCTGGCCGAGGACGCCGCGGCGCTTCTCACCACGCTCGGCGTGTCCTCGGCCGCGGTGGTGGGCATCGACGCGGGCACCCCGCCGGCCTTCCTCCTTGCCCTGCGCCGCCCCGATCTCGTTCGGCGCCTGGTCGTCATGGAGTCCCTGCTGGGCAGGCTGCCCGGCGCCGAGGACTTCCTTGTCGACGGGCCGCCGTGGTGGTTCGGCTTCCATTCCGCCGCGCCCGGCCTCGCCGAGACCGTGCTGGAGGGCCATGAGGCCGCTTACGTCGACTGGTTCCTGCGCACCGGCACGCTCGGCGACGGGGTGCGCCCTGCCGTCCGGGACGCCTTCGTCCGCGCATACACCGGCCGTCAGGCGTTGAGCTGTGCGTTCTCGTACTACCGGGCCCTGCCCGAGAGCGCGGTACAGATCGAGCAGGCGGTCACCACTGCCCGCCTGACGGTGCCGACGATGGCGCTGGGCGCCCAGCCTGTCGGTGCTGCGCTGGAACGCCAGCTCCGCCCGGTCACCGACGATCTCACCGGACACGTCATCGAAGACTGCGGCCACATCATCCCGCTGCACCGCCCGCGCGCCCTGCTCACGCTGCTGCGTCCGTTCCTGGCCGGTGAGGACACGAGAGCGGCGTGACCGGGGCGGGGGGCACGAGTGGCTGTGAACAGCACATTCGATACACGCCTCAGGGGCGTTCCCGCGATGTTCCCATGGTGAGAAGAAACATCAAGGGCTGACCCGTTTGCACGGATCAGCCCTTGATTATTCAGGGTGAGTGACGGGACTCGAACCCGCGGCATCCTGGACCACAACCAGGTGCTCTACCAACTGAGCTACACCCACCATGACCGGCAGTTCGAGGAATGTTCTTCCCCGACCGGCCGAGAAAAAGTGTACAGGGTCCGAAGGGGTGCTCGCGCACAGCTTTTACGGCGCCCCCTCGTGGACCGTGCTTACGCCTGCTGAGCAGGCAGGACGTGCTTCGCCGCGATCGTCTTGGCGGTGTCCGAGTCCGGGCCGGGCTGCGGTACGAAGATGGCTTCGCGGTAGTAGCGCAGCTCCGCGATGGACTCGCGGATGTCGGCGAGGGCGCGGTGGTTGCCGTTCTTCTCGGGGCTGTTGAAGTACGCCCGCGGGTACCAGCGGCGGGCCAGCTCCTTCACCGAGGAGACGTCGACGATCCGGTAGTGGAGGTAGTTCTCGAGCGTCGGCATGTCACGGAGGAGGAAGCCGCGGTCCGTGCCGACGGAGTTGCCGCACAGCGGCGCCTTGCCCGGCTCCTTCACGTGCTCCCGGATGTAGGCCAGCACCTGCTCCTCTGCCTCGGTGAGCGTCGTGCCGCCGGCCAGCTCGTCGAGCAGGCCGGACGCGGTGTGCATCTGGCGCACCACCTCCGGCATGGTCTCCAGGGCCCTGGACGGGGGCCGGATGACGATGTCGACGCCCTCGCCGAGGACGTTGAGTTCGGAGTCGGTGACGAGGGCGGCAACCTCGATGAGCGCGTCGTCGGACAGCGAGAGGCCGGTCATCTCGCAGTCGATCCACACCATGCGATCGTTCATGCGACCACCCTAAGGCTGGGGTTCACTGATGTGGTGCCCCGAGCCGGCAGAACAGCACCGACCGGGGTCCACTTGCCGTGGACCCCGGTCGGCTCTCCGCTCTGTTCAGCTCACGTTCCGCTTCGCTGGCCCGGGAGGCTCGCCCTGCTCGGGACGTAGGCCTCACGGGCGTGGTCGCGGGCGTGCTCCGACTGGAGGCCGATGGCGCCGGCCGCCGTGCGCCGGGCCTGGAGTGGTACCGCGCTGTCCGGGTGCAGACCGGCGGGGGCGAGGCCGCCCGGGGTGCCGGTCACCGCCGGGGATGGCGGAATCTCGCCGTCCGTCGGCTTGTCGACCTGCGGCCTGCGGGCGCGGTACGCGGCCCGGTAGGCGGCCGGGGACGAGCCGAGCTGACGGCGGAAGTGGCCCCGCAGCGCCACCGGGGAGCGGAAGCCGCAGCGGCCCGCCACCTCGTCCACCGAGTAGTCCGACGTCTCCAGCAGACGCTGGGCCTGCAGGACGCGCTGCGTGATCAGCCACTGCAGCGGCGCGCTGCCGGTCAGGGACCGGAAGCGGCGGTCGAACGTACGGCGGCTCATGTACGCACGCGCGGCCAGCGTCTCCACGTCGAACTGCTCGTGGAGATGCTCCAGCGCCCAGGCGACGACCTCGGCGAGCGGGTCGGCGCCGATCTCCTCTGGTAAAGACCTGTCGAGATAGCGCTCCTGGCCGCCCGACCGGCGCGGCGGGACCACCAGACGGCGGGCCAGCGCGCCGGCCGCCTCGTTGCCGTGGTCCGTCCGCACGATGTGGAGACAGAGGTCGATGCCCGCCGCCGTACCGGCCGACGTCAGGACGTCGCCGTCGTCGACGAACAGTTCGCGCGGATCCACGTGCACCGACGGATAGCGCTTGGCCAGCGTCGGTGCGTACATCCAGTGTGTTGTCGCGGGGCGGCCGTCCAGCAGGCCCGCTGCCGCCAGCACGAAGGCGCCGGTGCACAGTCCGACGATGCGGGCGCCTTCCTCGTGCGCCCGGCGGAGTGCGTCGAGCGCCTCCTCCGGTGGCGGCGAGGTGATCGAACGCCAGGCGGGCACGACCACCGTGCCTGCCCGGGAGATCGCCTCCAGGCCATGTGGTGCGGTGAGTTCCAGGCCCCCTGTGGTCCGCAGCGGGCCCTCCTCGCCGCCGCACACCAACAAGCGGTAGCGCGGCACGCCGGCGTCCTGGCGGTCAATCCCGAACACCGACAGCGGAATGGAACTCTCGAAGATGGGGCCGCCGCTGAACAGCAGCACCGCGACGATCTCCTTGCGGCGTCGCCCGGAAAGCTTCCGGGCCGCGGCTTCCGGCGCGGCAGTGGAGTCGTGGCTCATACTGCTAAGCCCCCCTCGGTGGTCGCGGCTCCTCGGTTGTGTCGCTCCTGCACGTTTCCCCTCGGTCCTGCACGAGTCCCCCGCCATAAGAAAGTCAAGATCGAATCTACTGTGTGCCGTTGTGCCGCCGTGACCGGGTTCGGCACCCGGCACATTGTCGACATGGCAACTTGGCGTGAAGCATTCGATCACGAAGCGTTGCACTCGTGGGGCGTGCAGGGAAGTGCGCCTTGTCGCAGTGGCCAATCCACGTAGGGTGCGCAGGGTCCCGGAGGCCCTTTCCGTGCAGGTCAAACGGGGGGTGGGGGGTGGTTACGGCAAGGGGTGTACACACGCCAGAAGTTGGCTGAAAAGATGCGGTTGCGTGCGTGAAAACCGGTCAGCCGACCGGTGTGTTTCCCCCAGTGTGACGCCCGCCCCCGCGGGAGCCCGCCGCGGTCCTGTGGCAGCGGCCCCGGTTGCGCTCGGAGCGGCGCAGCAGGAACCGGCAGACCGCGGTGACGGCGGCGAGACCGAGTGCGGTGCCCGCGGCGCCGGCGAGGGACGTGCCGTACCAGAGGAGGACCACCGGGACGAGGACGCAGCTGAAAGCGGCCCAGCGGATGACGTCGGTCGCGGTGTCCTCGGCCGGGTGCCCCTCGGGGGTCGAACGGGGTGAGGACATGGCGGGCTCCTCCCAGGGACAGCGGTCACGGGGTTCAACGCGTGTTCGACCGGTCGGTCACTGCCGTGGGGGCCGTAGGACCGCGATGTGAGCGCCCGGTAAGTGAACCCTGTGCAAACCGCCTGTACGGGGCAGCAACCATTGCGTTACGGGCGCCCCTCGTGCATGCTCCCTGGAACCCCCACGCACGGTGGGCGGGAGCTGGGCCACGGAGGCTTGGCGCCGTACCCTTGGGGGTATGGGGTTGGGAAGATGATTCCCGGACACAGCTCCGCCGCACACTGTCGTCCCACCCAATAAGGATCACGACCCCGAGACAGCCATGGCCGGTCACGAATTCTTCGAACCCGCGGACCGCAAGCGGCCCGTCGCCGACCCCACGGCGGCCGAGCCCCTGGCGGCTGAAGAGCTACGCCATTCCTGCGATCCCGCCTTCAAGCACGGCGTGGTCGTCGGCTTCGACGGCTCCACCTCCAGCGAGCGCGCCCTCGCGTACGCGATCGGCATGGCCCACCGCTCCGGCTCGGGCCTGATCATCGTCCACGTCGCCAACCGGCTGCCGACGACGGTGTGGGCCGGCTGCGAGCCGCCCGTCTTCGTGGACGTCCCCGATCACCGCACCGAGGTCCTCGGCCTCGAGCTCGCCTGCGCGGACTACCTCGCCGAGGTGCCGTGGATCCTCGTCGAGCGCGGCGGCGACATCTGCCACGAACTCGAAGAGGTGGGGCGGGAGTACGAGGCCGACGCGATCGTCGTGGGCTCCACGCACGGCATCGTCGGCCGGATCTTCGGCTCCGTCGCCGGGCGCCTCGCCAAGCGGGCACAGCGGCCCGTCATCGTGATCCCCTGATCCTCCGACACGCTTTCGGCGTCGTTCAACTCCCTTGTGCCCGCCCCGGGGTGACAGCCACGGGCTGATCGGCAGCCGAGCGGAGGCCCCCGGCGAAAAGAGCGGACCCCCTGTGGTGGGTGGCACCACAGGGGGTCCGCTCTTTTCGCTCTGCCCTGCAGGGGCGTTGTGGTTGCTCGCGCCGACGCGGCGGAGCCGCACATTGCCACAGCCCCGCGCCCCTGTCGGGAGCGCTGCTACTCGACCGTCACCGACTTGGCGAGATTCCTCGGCTTGTCGATGTCCCGGCCCAGGGCCTTTGCCGTGTGGTAGGCGAGGAGTTGGAGGGGGATGCCCATGAGGATGGGGTCCAGCTCGTCCTCGTTCTTGGGGACGAGGATCGTGTGGTCGGCCTTGGGCTGGTCCTGGTGGGCGACGGCCAGGATCTGGCCGCTGCGGGCCTTGATCTCCTCCAGGGCCGCGCGGTTCTTCTCCAGGAGGTCGTCGTCGGGGACGATGGCGACCGTCGGCAGGGCCGGCTCGATCAGCGCGAGCGGACCGTGCTTGAGCTCGGAGGCCGGGTAGGCCTCGGCGTGGATGTACGAGACCTCCTTGAGCTTCAGGGAGGCCTCACGCGCCACCGGGTAGCCCCGGACGCGGCCGATGAAGAGCATGGAGCGGGCGTC
Source organism: Streptomyces sp. NPDC002888 (assembly GCF_042888465.1). Classification (NCBI taxonomy): domain Bacteria; kingdom Bacillati; phylum Actinomycetota; class Actinomycetes; order Kitasatosporales; family Streptomycetaceae; genus Streptomyces; species Streptomyces sp. NPDC002888. The sequence continues at coordinate 16,338 of NZ_JBIAPU010000027.1, forward strand.
GGCGTACTGCTCGGCCAGCTTCTTGACCTCCTCCTCCTGCTGGAGGATCTCGGAGATCTGGGCGGGCAGCTTGCGCAGGCCCTCGATGATCCGCTTGCCGTCGCGGACCGACAGGTCACGGGTGCGGCCCAGGTGCAGGGCGAGCAGCGCGAAGGCGACCGTGGTGTTGGTGAAGCACTTGGTGGACACCACGCAGACCTCGGGGCCCGCGTGCACGTAGATGCCGCCGTCGGCCTCGCGGGCGATCGCCGAGCCGACCACGTTCACCACGCCGAGGACCCGCGCGCCCTTGCGCTTCAGCTCCTGGACGGCCGCCAGCACGTCGTACGTCTCACCGGACTGGGAGACGGCGATGTACAGGGTGTCGGGGTCGACGACCGCGTTGCGGTAGCGGAACTCGGACGCGGGCTCGGCGTCCGCCGGGATGCGGGCCAGCTCCTCGATCATCTGGGCGCCGATCATGCCCGCGTGGTACGAGGTGCCGCAGCCGAGGATCTTCACGCGGCGGATCTGGCGCGCCTCGCGGGCGTCCAGGTTGAGGCCGCCGAGGTGCACGGTGGAGAAGCGGTCGTCGATGCGGCCGCGCAGCACGCGGTCCACGGCGTCGGCCTGCTCGAAGATCTCCTTGTGCATGTACGTGTCGTGGCCGCCCATGTCGTAGGAGGCGGCCTCCCACTCGACGGTGGTGGGCTCGGCGGTCGTACGGGTGCCCTCGGTGGTGTACGTGCGGAAGTCGTCGGCCTTGAGGGTGGCCATCTCGCCGTCGTCCAGCGTGACTATCTGCCGGGTGTGGGCGACCAGGGCGGCGATGTCCGAGGCGACGAACATCTCCTTCTCGCCGATGCCGAGGACGACCGGGGAGCCGTTGCGGGCGACGACGATGCGGTCCGAGAAGTCGGCGTGCATGACGGCGATGCCGTACGTGCCCTCGACTACGCGCAGCGCCTCGCGGACCTTGTCCTCGAGCTTCACGGCCTGGGAGCGGGCGATGAGGTGGGTGAGGACCTCGGTGTCGGTCTCGGAGAGGAACTCGACGCCGTCCGCCTCCAGCTTCTTGCGCAGGTCGGAGGCGTTGTCGATGATGCCGTTGTGGACGACGGCGACCTTCTGGTCGGCCGACAGGTGCGGGTGGGCGTTCACGTCGGACGGGGCGCCGTGGGTGGCCCAGCGGGTGTGGGCGATGCCGGTGGTGCCCTTGAAGCGCGCCGGAACCTTGGCCTCCAGGTCACGGACCCGGCCCTTGGCCTTGACCATCCTCAGGCGGCCGCTCGTCGGGGTGGTGACGACGATGCCCGCCGAGTCGTACCCGCGGTACTCCAGTCGCTGCAGGCCCTCAAGGAGCAGCGGGGCGACGTCACGCTTCCCGATGTAACCGACAATTCCGCACATGTACAGATGTCCCCAAGCTCTCGATCAGCCGTAGACGATGCGCCGCAGTTGCCTGAGCGTGAGCTCGGGCGGCGCCACCGCACGGTATTTCAGGTCCGCCTCGATCCGGTCGAAGATCGTCGCGTTGACCAGGCCCTGGGCCTGGAGCTCGCGGTGGCGGCGACGGACGTATTGCTCGGTCGTCTCGTCGAAGTAGGCGAGCACGTCCTGGACCACCCGCAGCGCCTCGCCCCGGTTCAGGGGCGTGGACCGCGTCAGGTGATCAACAAGTTCGTCGTGCACCCGCTAGATCTTGGGGCACGGAAGCCGGTTTCGCAAGAATCCTGCCCGAATTCGGGCAGGCGCCTGTTGGGGATCTTTGGGGGAACATTGAATCCGTCATGAGGACCTGTTCGTCGGCCGTCCATCCGGCGTCCCGCGGCTCGTCGCCCGAGGGGACGAGTTTCAGACGCCATGGACATTCCTCGCATGGGGGTACCCGAGCAGCTGGCCGAGCGCATGAGCATGGCCGAGCAGCACGAGTACCTGCGCAGCAGATTCTCCCGGCGCACGATGATCCGCGGTGGCGCGGTCACCCTGGGCGCCGTCGCCGGTGGCGCGTTCGTACCCGGCGCCACCGCACAGGCCGCCGTCCCGACGCGGACCGCGCCGAGCACCGAGACCGTCGACGGCTCCCGCGTCGCCCCCTTCGGCCGCCACCTCGCCTACGGCAACGACCCCCGCACCGAGATCACCGTCTCCTGGCAGGTCCCGATCGCGGTGAAGAAGCCCTTCATCCGCGTCGGTGCCCACCCCTGGGACCTCTCCCGCAAGATCGACGCCGAGGTGCGCACCCTGTACACCCCGGCCGGTGTCGGAGCCAGCGGCGACCACACCCAGTACTACCTGCACGCCAAGCTCACCCACCTCAAGCCCGGCAGGACGTACTACTACGGCGTCGGCCACGCCGGCTTCGACCCGGCCGCCCCGCACCTCCTGGGCACCCTCGGCACCTTCACCACCGCCCCCGCCCACAAGGCGCCGTTCACCTTCACGGCCTTCGGCGACGAGGGCGTCGGCTACCACGGCCTCGCCAACAACAGCCTGCTCCTCGGCCAGAACCCGGCCTTCCACCTGCACGCCGGCGACATCGCGTACGGTGACCCGTCCGGCTCGGGCAAGACCAGCGACACCGGCTTCGACTCCCGCATATGGGACCAGTTCCTCGCGCAGACCGAGTCCGTCGCCAAGTCCGTTCCGTGGATGCCCGCCTACGGCAACCACGACATGGAGGCCTGGTACGCGCCCCACGGCTACGGAGGCGAGGAGGCCCGCTGGACGCTCCCCGACAACGGGCCGGACAGGACGAACCTCCCGGGCGTCTACTCCTTCGTCTACGGCAACACCGCGGTCATCTCGCTCGACGCCAACGACGTCTCCTTCGAGATCCCGGCCAACCTCGGCCTCTCCGGCGGCACCCAGACCAAGTGGCTGGAGGCCCAGCTGAAGAAGTACCGGGCCTCCGACGACGTCGACTTCGTCGTCGTCTTCTTCCACCACTGCGCCTACTGCACCTCCACCGCGCACGCCTCGGAGGGGGGCGTGCGCCAGGAGTGGGTGCCGCTGTTCGAGAAGTACACGGTCGACCTGGTGATCAACGGCCACAACCACCAGTATGAGCGCACGGACGTCATCAAGGCGGGCGCGGTCACCAAGAAGCTCCCGATCGGCGGCACGGCCTACCCGGAGACGGACGGCGTGGTGTACGTGACGGCGGGCGCGGCGGGCCGCAGCCTGTACGCCTTCACCGCCCCGCTGTCGTACGAGGGCCACGAGAACGAGGTCGAGTCCGTCGCCTCGTTCATCAACACCAAGGACGGCAAGCAGAACGAGACGGTCGCCTGGTCGCGCGTGCGCTACCTCGACTACTCCTTCCTGCGCGTGGACGTCACCCCCGCGCCCCGGGGCCGTACCGCCACCCTGACGGTGCGCGGCATCGCCGAGAGCGGCGAGCAGGTCGACCACTTCACGGTGGCCCGCAGGGCCAAGTAGGCCAAGTAGGCCAGGTGCGCCCGGAAGGCGGGGCGCACCTGTGGAACTCCCGCGGCAGGCGGTCCTCACCCGCGCTACATGCGTTTGAGGACCGCCTGCTTGGCCCTGGCGAACTCCTCGTCCGTGAGCACACCGTCGCGGTGCAGCTCACCCAGCTCCCGCAGCCGCCGCAGCAGCGCGTCGTGGTCGTCCTCGGCGGGGGCGGCGGGCTGGGGAAGCAGCACGGGTTCCTCCGGCCGTACGTCGATGACCGCGGCCGTGGCCGGGTGCGGCAGGCGGGCCTGGACGGCCGCCGCGACCAGGGCCATCAGCGGGTCCTTCTTGAATCCCCACAGGTCCACGGAGTTGGGGTCGTACTTGGGCGGGGCCTTGGTGGGCGCGTTCTTCACGGTGAAGCGCAGCCAGCCGTTCTCCAGGCCGACCGCCGGATGCCACTCCACGGCCGCGATGTCGGCGACGGCGAGCGTACGGGCGCCGGCGGCGGCCTTGGCGTCCTCCGTCTTCCAGTTCCACTCCAGGCGCACCTGCTCGCCGTCGAAGCTCGCGGTGCCGTCCCCGGCGGACACGGACAGGGGCACGGAGGGGCCCGGCAGCAGGTACTCGCCGACCGGGTCGGACGGGACGCGGTCGAGCAGCAGGGCGTTGCGCACCTCGTCCACGAAGTACTCGGCGACCCCGTAGCGGTCGGATTCGACTACCAGTTGGTACGGATCGTGCGGTTCGGTCAGCCGGCCGCCGGTCGCGTGCAGCAGCGGATCGGCGCCGTCCCGCAGGCGCAGCCTGAGCCGCCCGCTCCTACGGCCCTGCTCGAACGACACCCCGGCCAACGCCCCCAACGGCACGACGAGTTCGCCCATCGTTCTGCGTAAGAGGCCCACGTTCTTGTCCCGCCCGGGCGTGAGCCGCAGCGCGTCGCCGTCGAAGGCCCAAGTCCCGTCCTTCTGGATGATTTCCGCCATGCGGGGGATTGTTCCACCGGTTCTGCGAGAGATTGGTCTATACCCATTGCGGGCAAGTGATGGTGGACAGGCACTGTGAAGGGAGCGCAGGTGAGACGACCCCCCGGAACGACTCCCCGTACGACCCGACTCCTCGCACCGCTGCTGCTGTTCGTGGCGGCCGGCGCCCTCGCCGCCGCCACCACGCCCGCACCGGCGGCGGAGGCCCCGGGCCCCTACGGCCGGCTCCTCCCCGCCCCCGTGTCGGCCCAGCCGGGCGGATCCCCGTACCGCATCACGAACACCACCCGCATCCGCGTCGACGACTCACGCGAGGCCCGCCGCATCGGCGAGTACCTCGCGAACATCCTCAGGCCCTCCACCGGCTACCCCCTGCCGGTCACCTCGCACGGCACCGGCGGCATCCGACTCCGGCTCGCGGACGGCAGGTTCGCAGCCGAGGGCTACCGCCTGGACAGCGATCCCCGACACGTCACCATCAGCGCCGGGTCCCCCGCCGGCCTGTTCCACGGTGTCCAGACCCTGCGCCAGCTCCTCCCCGCGGCCGTCGAGAAGGACTCCGTGCAGCCCGGCCCCTGGCAGATCGCGGGCGGCACCGTCGAGGACGCCCCGCGCTACGCCTACCGGGGCGCGATGCTCGACGTCTCCCGCCACTTCTTCACCGTCGACCAGGTCAAGCGCTACATCGACCAGCTCGCCCTCTACAAGATCAACAAGCTGCACCTGCACCTGAGCGACGACCAGGGCTGGCGCATCGCCCTCGACTCCTGGCCCCGGCTCGCCACGTACGGCGGCTCCACCCAGGTCGGCGGCGGCCCCGGCGGTCACTACACCAAGGACGACTACAAGGAGATCGTCCGCTACGCGGCCTCCCGCTATCTGGAGGTCGTCCCCGAGATCGACATGCCCGGCCACACCAACGCGGCACTCGCCTCGTACGCCGAGCTGAACTGCGACGGCGTGGCACCCCCGCTCTACACCGGCACCGATGTCGGCTTCAGCTCGCTGTGCGTGCCGAAGGAGGTGACGTACGAGTTCGTGGACGACGTCGTCCGGGAGCTGGCCGCGCTCACTCCCGGCCGCTACCTGCACATCGGCGGCGACGAGGCGCACTCCACCAGCCACGCGGACTACGTGACGTTCATGGACCGGGTGCAGCCGATCGTCGCCCGGTACGGCAAGACGGTCATCGGCTGGCACCAGCTGACCGGCGCGAACCCGGCGAAGGGGGCGCTCGTGCAGTACTGGGGGCTGGACCGCACCAGCGCCGAGGAGAAGGCCCGGGTGGCGAAGGCCGCGCAGAACGGAACCGGGATCATCCTCTCCCCGGCCGATCGCATCTACCTCGACATGAAGTACACCAAGGAGACCCCGCTCGGTTTGTCCTGGGCGGGCTATGTCGAAGTGAAGCGGTCCTACGACTGGGACCCGGGCTCCTATCTGCCGGGTGTGCCCGCGCAGGCCGTGCAGGGCGTCGAGGCGCCCCTGTGGGCGGAGACCGTCTCGACCTCCGCCCACATCGACTACATGGCCTTCCCGAGGCTCGCCGGTGTCGCCGAGCTCGGCTGGTCGCCCGCGGCCACGCACGACTGGGAGGCGTACCGGCTGCGGCTCGCCGCGCAGGGGCCGCGGTGGGAGGCGCTGGGCATCGGGTACTACCGGTCGCCGCAGGTTCCCTGGCCGACGGCCTGAGAACAAGCCGACGGGCACCCCCAAGGACCGTACTCCGGGGTGCCCGCCCGTCTGTGGGGCTACCGGCCCGCCAGGGGGTTGTGCAGGTTGCCGACCAGCTGGAGGGCGCCGGACGGGTCCGCGAGGTCGACCATCTGCTTGTTGTTGCGCAGCTGGAGCCGGTTGAGGCAGGACAGCGCGAACTCGGGGGCGAACATGTCGTACTGACGGAACTTGTCTGCGAGTTCGGGCGCCGAGTCCTGGTACGCGCGGGTGACCTCGGCGACCGTGCGCCAGAAGTCGTCCTCCTCCAGGATCCCCTCGGTGGCGAGGTCCGCGGCGAGGAAGCGGAAGAAGCAGTCGAAGACGTCTGTGAAGATCGACAGGAGCTTCTTGTCCTCCGGCACCTCGACGCGGATCCGCCGCACCTCCGGCGGCAGCACCGCGTCCGGGTCCATGACCGCGATCTCCTCGGCGATGTCCTTGTAGATCGCCCGCTGCACGACCCCGTCCTTCAGGACCAGGATGACGTTCTCGCCGTGCGGCATGAAGACCAGGTCGTAGGCGTAGAAGCTGTGCAGCAGCGGGGTGAAGTATGCCCGCAGGTAGTGCCGCAGCCACTGAGTCGGCGTCAGCCCCGACTGCTCGATCAGCGCGCCCGCGAAGGAGGCGCCCTCGTGGTCGACGTGGAGCAGGGAGGCCATGGTGGCCAGGGACTCGCCCTCCTGGAGGGAGGGGACCGGGCTCTCGCGCCACAGGGCGGCCAGCATCTTGCGGTACGGCGAGTACCGGTCCGTCGCCTGCTCGTACTCCAGGTGCCGGTAGCCGACCGCCGCCCGCTCCCGGATGATCGACAGGCCCGTCGACTTCAGGACGGGGTCGCCCTCGATGAGCTGGGCCAGCCAGTCGTTGATCGCCGGGGTCGCCTCCATGTACGCGGCCGACAGACCGCGCATGAAGCCCATGTTGAGGACGGACAGGGCCGTCTTCACGTAGTGCTTCTCGGGGTGCGAGGAGTTGAAGAAGGTCCGGATGGACTGCTGGGCCAGGTACTCGTCGTCGCCCTCGCCCAGGCAGACCAGGTGCCGGCGGGCGACCTCGGCGGCGAAGGTGACGGTGAGCTTGTTCCACCACTGCCAGGGGTGGACGGGGATGAGGAGGTAGTCGGCGGGGTCGAGGCCCTGGTCCTTCAGCACCTGGCCGAACCGCTCGACGGTCGCCTCGCCCAACTCGTCCCGTACGAAGGACTCGTACTCGATGCCGACACCCGCCGTGAAGGCCGCCCTGTCCCGGTGCGCGGCCAGCCACACCAGCCGGACCGGGCTCGCGGTCTCCGGGGCGTACGACAGGTACTCGTGGATGCCGAAGCCGAGCCGCCCGTTGTTGGCGACGAAGCAGGGGTGGCCCTCGGTCATGCCGGTCTCGATGGCCTGGAAGCCGCTCTTCACGAGTTCCGCCGCCGGGACCTGCGGCTTGGTGAGCTTGTAGCAGGTGCCGGAGAGGGTGGAGGAGATCTCCTCCAGGTAGACCGGCAGGATGTCGTCGCTCAGGCCCAGCGTCTTCTTCAGCTCGATGAAGAAGTCCAGTGCGGCGAGCGGGAGTCCGGCGCCGTCGCGGCTGCGGGTGATCGAGTCGGCGTCCACCTGCCAGTGGTCGAGGGCGCGGCGGGTGGCCGTGAAGCGGTAGGACGTCAGACCGTCGTCGCTCCGTACGGCGTACCGGTCGCCGTCCTTCTCGGGAGCGATCAGCCGCTCGTGCGCGAACTCGGCGAGGGCCTTGCGGATGAGGAGGCGATTGGCCTTCTCCCAGCGCTCGGGGGAGAGGTGGGCCACGGCGTCGGCGAGGGTCATGCGGTCACCGCCTTCTCGAACTGCGCGCGCGTGCAGAAGCTCAGCAGCGCCTTCTTCTCGGGCTTGCGGATCTCGGCTTCCGCGGTGAACCCGACGGCCTCGTTCAGGGCGTGGACCGCCTTGTTGCGTACGTCCGGCTCGACGACGACGCGTTCCACCGCCGGGTCCTCGAAGAGGTACGCCATCACGGCGGTGATCACGGCCCGGGTGAAGCCGTGCTCGGGCCGGTCGGTGGGCGACACGAGGAAGTGCATGCCGACGTCGCCGGGCCGCGGGTCGTACAGGCCTGCCAGCTCGCGGTGGGCGGGGTCGTACTTCTCCATCAGGAAGGCGGGCTCGTCGTCGCGCAGGCCGAGGTACGCGTGGTGGTGCTCGTCGGCCGCGATCTCCATGTAGGTGCGCTCGACGTCCTCCAGTTTCGCGTCCTGCATCATCCAGAAGGCGGCCTTGGGGTGCGTGACCCAGCCGTGCAGCAGCTCGGCGTCCTTCAGCGGGTCGAGCGGGCGGAACGTGAAGGTCATATGCCGAACTCCTGGAACGCGATGGTCTTCTCGACCGGGTAGTACTCGGTGCCGAGCAGCTCACGGATGATGTAGCTGTTGCGATAGGCGCCCATGCCCAGGTCGGGGGACGTGACGCTGTGCGTGTGGACGCCGGCGTTCTGGAGGAAGACGCCCCGGCCGGTCACGTCGACGGCGTAGTTGCGGGCGACGTCGTAGTTGCCCTGGGAGTCGTAGCGCAGCCGGTCGCGGACGGGCTTCAGGAACTCGGGCTCGGCGTACTTGTAGCCGGTGGCGAGGACCAGGCCCTGGGAGGAGAGCTCGTAGTCCTTCTCCTGCTCCTCCTGGCGCAGGGACAGGGTGTACGTGCCGTTCTCGTACGTCGCGCCGGTGAGCGAGGAGTTGGTGAGCAGGCGCGTGGGGACGGGGCCGCCGAGGTTCTTCTGGTAGAGCAGGTCGAAGATCTCGTTGATGAGGTCGCCGTCGATGCCCTTGAACAGGCCCTTCTGCTCGGCGGTGAGGTGGTAGCGGGTCGGCTCCGGCAGCGCGTGGTAGTAGTCGATGTACTCCGGGGAGGTCATCTCCAGCGTGAGCTTGGTGTACTCGAGCGGGAAGAAGCGCGGGGAGCGGGTGACCCAGTTCAGCCGGTAGCCGTGGACGTCGATCTCGCCGAGCAGGTCGTGGTAGATCTCGGCGGCGGACTGGCCGCTGCCGACCAGCGTGATCGACTCCTTGCGCTGCAGCTCCGCTCTGTGCTCCAGATAGCGGGAATTGTGGATGAAGTCACCGCCCAGGCCCTGGCAGGCCTCGGGGACGTAGGGCGGGGTGCCGGTGCCGAGGACCAGGTGGCGGGCGCGGTACGTCTCGCCGGCCGCGGTCCGTACGACGTACAGCTCGTCCCCTTCGTCGTACGTCACGTCCGTGACCGTCGTGTCGAAGCGGACGCTGCTCAGCTTGTTCGCGGCCCAGCGGCAGTAGTCGTCGTACTCGACGCGCAGCGGGTAGAAGTTCTCGCGGATGTAGAACGAGTACAGCCGGCCCTTCTCCTTCAGGTAGTTCAGGAAGGAGTACGGGGAGGTCGGGTCGGCGAGGGTGACCAGGTCCGACATGAACGGGGTCTGGAGGTGGGCGCCGTCGAGGAACATCCCCGCGTGCCACTCGAAGTCGGGCTTCGACTCCAGGAAGACGCCGTCGAGTTCGGCGATGGGTTCGGTCAGGCAGGCCAGTCCGAGGTTGAAGGGGCCGAGCCCGATTCCCACGAAGTCATGGGTGGTGTTCGCGGATTCAGGAAGCGCGGTCAAGGGACTCTCCCAGGTACTGCTCGGCGTGGCCGGCGATCAGGTCGAGGACGGCGGCGATGTCGTCGGCCGTGGTCTCGGGGTTGAGCAGGGTGAACTTCAGGTAGTGGCGGCCGGCGACCTTGGTGCCCGCGACGACGGCGTCACCGGAGGCGAACAGCGCCTTGCGGGCGTAGAGGTTGGCGCGGTCGATCTCGGCCGGGTCGGTGACGGCCGACGGGATGTAGCGGAAGACCAGGGTGGACAGCGACGGCTGGACGACCACGTCGAAGCGGGGGTCGGCGGCCAGCAGCCGCCAGCCCTCCACCGCGAGGTCGCAGACCTCGTCGAAGAGCTGCCCGATGCCGTCGGCGCCCATCACGCGCAGCGTCATCCACAGCTTGAGGGCGTCGAAGCGGCGGGTGGTCTGCAGGGACTTGTCCACCTGGTTGGGAATACGTTCCTGCACCATGCGGCGCGGGTTCAGGTACTCGGCGTGGTAGGTCGCGTGGCGCAGCGTGGCCGCGTCCCGCACCAGCACCGCGGACGAACTCACCGGCTGGAAGAAGGACTTGTGGTAGTCGACGGTGACCGAGTCGGCGCGCTCGATGCCGTCGATGCGGCCGCGGTACTTCAGGGAGGCGAGCAGTCCGCAGCCGTAGGCGGCGTCCACGTGCATCCAGGTGCCGAACTGCGCGCACAGCTCGGCGATCTCGGGCAGCGGGTCGATGGAGCCGAAGTCGGTGGTGCCGGCGGTGGCGACGACGGCCATGGGGGTCAGGCCGTCCTTCCTGCACCGCTCCAGCTCGTGGGCGAGCGCGACGGTCTGCATGCGCTGGTCGTGGTCGACGGGGATGGAGACCACGGAGTCCTGGCTCAGACCGAGCAGTTTCGCGGACTTCTTCACGCTGAAGTGGCTGACCTCGGAGGCGAAGATGCGCAGTTCGGCCAGGCTGTCGGTCTTGGCCTCCTCACGGGCCAGCAGCAGCGCCTGGAGGTTGGACTGGGTGCCGCCGGAGGTGAACACGCCGTCGGCGGCCGGGCCGAGGCCGATGCGCTCGGCGGTCCAGTCGATGAGCCTGCGCTCGATGAGGGTGCCGCCGGCCGACTGGTCCCAGGTGTCGAGGGAGGAGTTGACGGCGGACAGGACCGCCTCGCCGAGCACGGCCGGGATGACGACCGGGCAGTTGAGGTGGGCGAGGTAGCGGGGGTGGTGGAAGTAGATCGCGTCGCGGAGGTAGACCTCCTCCAACTCGTCCAGGACGGCCGCGGTGTCGTGCAGCGGCTGGTCGAGGTCGATCCGCTCGATGCGGGGAGCGAGGGCGTCGACCGTGACGCCGGTGAACGGACGGTCGGTGGCGGCGAGTTTGGCGGCCACCCGCTCTACGCCTTCGGTCACGGAGCGGCGGTACTGCTCCGCGGTCGTGTCATTGAGCAGGTGCGAGCGCATGGTGAGGGTCCTCCGGTGGGGACGGTCCGTGGGGGAGACGAGCGAGGAGCGGGGCCTCAATTCAACTTAGGTTAGCCTAACCTAAGTAGGAAGGGCTGTCACTCCTGCGCCCGCAGCTGCTCCTCCGTCAGGCCCTGCCGCCAGTACCCGACGAACGTGACCCGGCGCCGGTCGACCCCGCGCTCGCCCACGAAGTGCCGGCGCAGCTGCTTCACGCACCCCGACTCGCCGGCGATCCACACGTACGGCCGCTCGGCGTGCGGGAGTCGGGCCTCCCGCAGCGCGGCGAGGGCCATGGGGGATCCCTCGCCGCGGGTCTCGTCCTGGATGAGCCAGGTGACCTCTGCGTCCGCCTCGGTCGGCAGGTCCTGGATGTCCCCGGCGTCATGGACCTCCAGCCAGGCCCGCACCCGCTGCCCGGCCGGCAGCGATTCGAGGATCGCCGAGACCGCCGGCAATGCGGACGCGTCGCCCCACAGCACCACCAGATCGGTGTCCTGCGGCGGCCGGAACCGGATCGCGCGGTTGTCGGCGACGGCGGGCCCGAGCAGCAGCACCCGGTCCCCGGCACTCGCCTGCGCGGCCCACCGCGAGGCGGGCCCCGCCGGAGTGTGCAGCACGAAGTCGATGTCGATCTCGTCCGGGTCGCGACGCAGCGCACGCAGGGTGTACGACCGCATCACGGCCCGTACGTCGTCCGGCAGTTCACGCCACCCCTGCCACCACCCGTCCCCGAGCTCCAGCGGCACCTGCGGCTCCCGTTGCCCCGGATGCGGCAGGAAGAGGGACAGCGACTGGTCCCGCCCCTCCGAGAAGAAGTACCGCAGTTCGTCTCCGGCGAACGTGACCCGGACCAGAGACGGCCCGAGCCGCCGAGTCCGCACTACGTGCAGGGAGAAGAACCGGAACGGGGCGGCGACGGCCGTAGTCATGGGGTAACTCCTGAATCGACGTCAGGGAAGCGCCCCAAAGGGGCGCGGGGCTGTTTCGATTTGCGGCTCCGCCGCGTGGGCGCGACCAGCCACAACGGACCCGCAGCTCACCCGATTGCTCAGCTGACCTTCTTGGCCTTCTCCAGAGCCTCGGCAAGGCTGGTGAGCAACGGCACGCACTTGTCGTAGGACAGAATCGGCTCGGGGTTGCGCGCGATGACCTGCCCCGCCTTCACCGCGGGCAACTTCTTCCACGTCGCCTCAGAGATGTCAGCGGGCTGGATCGCCGACGTCCGGTTGTCCATCATGATGATGTCCGCCCCGTACTTGTCGACGTTCTCCCAGCTCAGCGACTCGAACCAGCCGCCACCCTGCTTCTTCGCCGACTCCGGCGGCTCCACGAAGTTCACGCCGAGCGCCTTGAAGTACTCCAGGTCGATGGAGAGGTTGGTGCCGGAGACGTAGAACAGCTCCTGGCTCGCCGACCCCGCGAGGACCTTGATGTCGGGCTTGGCCTTGGCCGCGGCCCGCAGCCGGGCGGCCGCGTCCTCGAACCGCTTCTTCGCGTCCGTCACCTTGGCGGACGTCACGTCCGCGCCCAGGGCCTTGGCGAGCTCCAGCATCCGCTGCAGGGGCTCCGTCAGCTGGCGGTCGTAGACGGAGATACCGATGCTCGGCGCCCCCACGGCCTCGATCTTCTTCTTCGACTCCTCCGGCACGTACCAGAGGGTGCCCGCGTCGTCGAACATCGTGGAGACGAGCAGATCGGGCGCGAGGGCCGCGTACTTCTCGACGTTGAACTCGCCCCAGACGTTGCCGAGGATCTCCACCTTGCTGATGTCCATGTCGCCGGCCTGGACGTCGGCCTTGCCGTCCGTGGTTTTGGTCGGGCCGAACACGCCCTTGACCTGGACGCCGTAGTCGTACAGCGCGGCGGCGACACCGGTGAACGCGACGATGGCGGACGGGGTCTTGTCGGCCTTCACGGTCTGGCCGCGGTCGTCCTTGAAGGAGAAGGGGCCGGAGTTCTTGGCCGCCGTCTCACCGCTGCCCGCGTCCCCGCTTTTCTTCTCTTCGTCACCGCAGGCCGCGAGCGCGGCACCGAGGCCGAGGGCGCCGCCCGCGGCGAGGATGCCGCGACGGGTGAGGTGGATGGCACGGGCGTTGGACATGGGTATGACTGCTTTCGAACGGGGCGGAGCGCCCGCCGGACAGGTTCGAAGGTAGGTTAGCCTAACCTCACTGACCGTCCCAGAGGGTGGGTCCAAGTAGCGGGAGTGCCCAGGTCGAGGGGGCCCTGATCCTTGAGTTGCGTGTGAATCGCAGATCGCAGGTGGACTCGAACGCTCCGCGACGTCGAATCCCGCGCTCATAAAAAATCCCGACGCCTGCAGAAAATGGCTGATTCGGGGAAAGAGCAAGACTCTGGTCAATTCTTGGCGGGGATCCTAGTGGCACCCTGTCGAGAATCGCTCAAGGCCTGCCTCGTGATGTGGCGAAGGCTGATTCAAGAAGCGATGAGCGGTGGAGTTGCGCCACTCTAGTTGGCTCTCACCTGCGGTTTCTCCATGAGGTCGATGCGGTGATCGCCGCATTTTTAGCCAGGAATCGTTGAGTGTCTTGCCGGATCCGAAACACCGGACCTAATGTCCAATGAGTCGGCAGGGCGAAAAGGAACCCAGGCTGCAAAGGGGCTTCTCTTCTCTCATGGCCGGCGTGTCGGAGAACTGCGAACCAAGGAAGCGGAGGTGACAAAAATGGAGCTCGACATCGAGATCGTCGAGGACGGCCAGGTGCTGCTGCACCACCCGTCCACCTGATCGTCCCGCGCGGACGAACGGTAAGTCCGGCTGTGATGCCTCAGGGCATCACAGCCGGACCACACCTGAGAGCGCAGTCGCTGAGAGGGAGACGTGAATGAAGGTCCGCCGTCCCGCAAACCTGGTCCTGCGGTGGCTTCCCGAAGGACTGGAGGTCGGAGTCCCGGGGCGGGCGCAGTGGGTGAGGCTCTCGGACGATCTGCGCAAGGTGCTGGACCGGGCCGGGGACGGAATCGACCTGGATGATCTGGCGGGCGGGTTCGGCTCGGAGTACGAGGCGCAGGTGCGCCGAGCGGTGACCGGTCTGCTCCGGCTCGGGGTGCTCGCCGCCGTGGACGAGACCCGTCAAGTACCGCCCCTGTGGCAGCGTTGGGGCGGCTTGGCGCAGCGGTTCCACATCGAGGCACGGGATGTCGACTATCTCGTCGACTCACCCCGGCGGGCCGACGAGGCGGAGGCGATCCTGGCCGAGGGCGACGCCCCCTCGGCGTTCAAGGAGTACGCGGACAGCCCTGTGGTGCTGTTGCCGCGCCGGCCTCTGCCCTTGACGACGCCTGTGGACGATGTCTTCGCCGGACGGCGTACCCATCGCCGGTTCGCGGACGTTCCCGTCTCCCTCGACCAGCTCGGGACACTGCTTTTCCACAGCTTCGCGCCGCACCGGTTCATCGACGGCGGGGACTTCGGGGTACAGCAGTGCCGGGTGAGCGCCTCGGCCGGTGGCCGCCATGAAGTCGAGGCGTATGTCGTCGTCCACAACGTCACCGGTGTCCCGCCCGGCCTGTACCACTACTCGGTGGTGCGCCATGCGCTGGAACTCCTGGACGCCGAGGTGGACCGGGCGCGACTGGCCGACCTGACCTATCACCAGGAAGCCTCGTACCAGGGCGCGTTCACCGTCATCACCACGGCCGTCGCCAATCGTCTGGCCTGGAAGTACCGTCACCCACGCGCCTATCGCCTGTGGATGTACGACGCCGGGCACTACGGCCAGACCTTCGCGTTGGCCGCCACGGCTCTGGGCCTCGGCCCCTTCCAGACCGTCGCCTTCGCCGACAGCCGGGTGGAGCGGTTCCTGGGCGTCGAACCCGATGACGAGTTCGCCGTCTATCTGTTGGCCGCGGGGGTACCGGAGGAGCCCGCCTCGCTGCTCCCGGCCGACTTCGCCTTCCCACGCCCGGGAGCGGTGCGATGACACAGCGGTTCACAGCGGTTCGTCTTCCGCACCGGGCCTTCTGCCGCAGGAGTGGGCCATGAGTTTGAAGCGCTGTGTCGCACTGCCGCCGGACGAGTTCCGCGCGTCGGTGTTCGGTCACAGGTACCTGCACACCCGGGCCGCCGATCTGGCGGGCGACTTCACCGACCTGTTCTCCCCACAGGCCCTGGAAGAACTGGTCTCGGGAGGGTTGCGCACCTCTTCTCTGCGACTGGTGCGTGACGGTGTGGAACGTGACGTGACCCAGGGCTGCATTCCCGAGTCCGGTGACGCTCCCGGAACCGCCCCGTTCCCCGACACCGATGGCATTCGTCACGCGCTCGCCGCCGGACAGACCCTGATCGTGCGCTCCCTGCACCGCTTTCACCCGCCGATACGGCGCTTCGCGCAGGAACTCGCCGCCGAAATGGGGCACCCCGTCAAGGTCAACGCGTTCGTCACCCCACCGGGGTCCCAAGGGGTGGATCTGCATTTCGACGTCCAGGACGTCCTGGTGCTGCAGATCGCGGGTGACAAGCGGTGGCTGTTGCGTACGCCGCCGCTGCCCGACCCCCTGTCGGCCCATGCCTGGTTCGACGTTCCGGCGCGGCGGCGGGAGGAAATGCGCGCGGCCAGCCGACCGCTCGCGGATCTGGTGCTGCGGGCCGGCGACAGCCTGTACCTGCCGCGGGGGACGATGCACTCACCGATGGCACGGGAGACGTTGTCCATCCATCTCACCGTCGCCGTCTCCACGATCACCCGTCACGATCTGCTCACCGAACTCGTGCGCCGAGCGGTCGACGACGACTGGATGCGCGTCGGTGTGGACACCGACGGGCTCGTCGCGGACTCCGAGCTCGCGCGGGACCTGTTCAAGGAAGCCGGCGAACGGCTCGCGGCGCTGGCCGCCGACGCGGCTCCGGAAGAGGTGTTGTGGTCGCTGCGCAGATCGGCGTTCCGGGAGCAGACTCCGGAACCCGTGCCGATTCTGCCCATGCCGGACGGGTTACGGCCACAGGGTGTTCACCGACTGCGAGCGGGCGTGTACTTTCACACGGCTTCCGTGAAGGATGACGTTCAGCTGTCGGTGGGAAACCGCCGGGTGCGGCTGCCCGCGGCGGTGTCGCCCTTCCTGGCGGCGTTGCACCGTGATCAGGTCGCGGACATGGCGGGGCTCACCGCGGCCCTGGGCGAGGACAACGCGCGAAAGGTGGCCGCGGCGCTGGTCGACATCGGTCTGCTGCTGCCACCCTCCGCCGCGCCCTGGCATGCCGCCGCAGCGCAAGAGGCTGTGCTGCCGAACGGCGCACCGAGAAGAGAAAGCGACCCGGACGACTCATGACGGAAGACACCACCGCGGCCGGCCGTGTCGACAAGGACGCCGGGCGGGGCACGTCATCCGCCGGGAAGCTGCGGGATCACCCGCAATTCCTGCGGCTGTGGGCGGGGCAGGCCAGTGGGGCCGTGGGCGACCAGGTGTTCCCGGTGGCGCTCAGCCTGTACGTCCTGCACGAGGGAGGCGGTGCGGCGCAGGTCGGCCTGGTGCTGGCCGGCCGGGCCGTGGCCCTGGTCGTGTGTCTGCTGATCGGCGGTGTGATCGCGGACCGGTTGCGCCGCACCCGCATCCTGATCGCCGCCGATGGCTTCCGCGCGGCCGTCCTGCTCGCCACCGCGCTGTTCCTCACCTGGCTGCCGCTCGGCCTGCTGCCCCTGGTCACTGCCTTGGTCGGGGCCGGCGAGGCCCTGTCCCGGCCGGCGTCGCGCTCACTGCTGCCGAACCTGCTGCCCGACGCCCTCCTTGAGCGCGGCAACGCCCTGGTCTCCGCGGCGCAGCGGGGCGCTGCCGTCTGCGGCGCGCTGGTCGGGGTGACCGCGGTGACGGTGATCGGGGTGCGGTCCGCGTTGCTGGTGACCAGCGCCGTGTTCGCGTTGGCCGCGTTCTGTGTGCTGCAGGTGTCGGACTCCAGGCCCGCGGCGGCCGCCCGCGCGTCCGTGCTCGGTGAGGCCGCCTCCGGGCTTCGGGCCATTCGCCGACGCCCCTGGGTGATGGCCGTCATGGCAACGGTGTGCCTGCACCTGTTCGCCGGCTCGGCGACCGCGCTCACGCTTTTGCCGATCGTGGCGCGGCGCGACTTCGGCGGCGATGTGGCGTACGGCGCCGTGCTGGCCGCCATGGGGGCCGGCGCTCTTCCGGCCATCGTGCTGGCGGGGCGCTGGCAGCCCAGGGCACGAGGCGCCGTGTCGATGCTCGCGCTGACCGGGTACGCGTTGGTGCCACTGAGTCTGGCCGCGCCGTTCCCGCTGCCCGTGGTGATCCTCTGCTTCGCGCTGGGTGGCTTCGTGGTCGAGCTCTACTTCGTCTACTGGATCTCCGCGTTGCAACGCGCCTTCCCCGACGAACTTCTGGGCAAGGTATTCGCACTGGACCAGCTCGGCGCGTACGCGCTCCTGCCCGTCGGATTCGCGCTCGTCGGCCCCTTGGTCGCCTGGCTGGGCATGACCGGCACCCTCCTCGCCGGAGGCGCCGTGGTCGCCGCGTCGAGCCTCCTGTGCCTGACCGTGCCCGGCGTGCTGCGCTTCGAGAACCGCGCCGGGGACCAGAACGGCCTGTCCGGATAGGCGGGGTGCCTGTCCGCAGAGTTGTGGTTCGCAGTGCGCCCGGGCCCCACCGACCGGTGGGGCCCGGGCGCACTGGGGCTTCGTTCACACCGCTGCCGCCAGGTAACGCAGTGAAGCCAGTTCCGGGCGGGCGACGGCTCGTCCGGGGGCCCGGCTTCTGGCCGCCAGGACCTCCCGCAGGAGCGCTTCCCTTTGGTGCAGGGCGCCCGGTCGGCCGGTGAGTACCCGCTGCCACGAGGTGGATGTGGACCCGCGCGGGATGCCGTCCTCGGCGTGGTGGTCGACTCGGCAGTCCAGCACGATGCCTCCGTCCGGCTCGTGCAGCAGCCGGGACAGGCCGATGCGGACGGACGACTCGGAGAAGTCCACCACCACGGTGTCCTGGTCGCACAGGACATGGTGGGCCTCGGCCAGCCGCCGGTCCCCGATGATCATGACGAACCGGAGGGCGAGACCGCGCCGTTCGAACGCCGCCGGTCGCCGCGCCGGCCGCGGGCCCGCCGGATGCGGGGAAGTGCGTGTGCCGAGCATGAGTCACTCTCCCTGTGGCTTCCGTGCGGTGCGGGGCGGACCCGGCCGGGGCGAGGGGGGTCGCGCCCCGGCCGGGTGGACTCACTTCTCCAGGCAGAACTCGTCGATCGGGTAACCGACATGACGGTCTTCCACGGGCAGGTAGCCGAGTACCTTGTCGCCGGGCTTGAGTTCGGTGCTGTTGAGCACCGATCCACCCGGTCCGAGGACCCGCACGTGCCAGTCGTCCTGCAGGATCAGATTGGCGGTGCGGCCGTCGGGCCCGATGGCGTCGATGGACAGCAGAGGACGGGACTCGATCTTGACGCGGCCCACGGTCACGAGCCGGGTCCGGCCGTGGATGTCCACCGCGGTGACCTTGCTGCCGGACTTCAACTCGCTCAGATAGCTGGTGCGTTGGTCCTTGGCGAGCGTGTACGAGTGGATCGCCCCGGCGTTGACGCGGAACGGGCGGGTGGGCATGTACGGCAGGGGATGGGTTTCGCTGACGCAGAGGATCATGCCCTTGGAGTGCGAGCCGACGAGGATCCCCTCGTCCTCGCGGAAATACGTGGCGGTGTCCACACAGGCCCGCTCGCCCATCCCCACGTGAGCGGTCGCCGTGATCTCGAGTTCGACGAGTTCCAGATCGGGTACGCCGGCCTCGGCCGCCTGCTTGAGCGCCGTGGCGTCGCCGACGCGCGCCGGGGCCATGAGCACTCCGTCCGAGCCCAGCTCCAGCACGCCGAAGATGATCTCGGCTTCCTCGACGTCCTGCGCGACCGTGATCAGGCTCCCCTTCGCCCCGGCCGCCGCGGCGATCACGATTTCCAGCGGGATCTTCGTGGGATCGCGGAAGAACAGCAGACTCCACTTGTCCATGCGGCCGGACCGGCAGGCGTCCTCCAGAGTCGCGGCATCCTTGATCTCCACGTACCGCCCGAACTCGACGTCCGGGTGGCGGACCGCCAGTTCTGCGGGGTCCCCGTGCTTGGCCGGGTCGACCACGACCACGTCGGCGGTGCCGAAGTCCTCCGGCAGCGGGCGGTCCTGGGGAAACAGGATCTTCTTCACGGTCGGCGGCAGATGCTCCAGGTCCTCGGGGACCGCGGCGAGGATGCCGCCGACGCGCGCGTGAACCGCTTCTTGGACGATGGCTTCCTTCGCGGAGCCGACGTTACGAATGTCGATCCAGCTGAGCTTCACATCACACCTGCCATACGTCGGGAAGTGAGGGGGGCGGGGGTTTCGGTCGGGCCGTGCACGATGTCGGCGAGTTCCCGGACCACCTGGCCCGGAGTCAGGGAGGAGAAGACGCGCCGTCCCACCGCGAGGCCTCGGCAACCGGTGGTCAGCGCGGTACGGGCGAATTCGGTCAGGCTCTGCTCGCTGTCGGGACCGCCCGCGACCAGGATCGGCACGGGTGAGGCGGCGACGACCTCGGCCATGCGTTCCGCCGGGCTCGCGAAGACCGTCTTCACCAAGTCGGCGCCGAGGTCGGCGGCGATGTTGGCCACGTGTGCCACCTGCTCGGGGGAGGCGGGGCCGGTCAGTCTCGGGCCGCGCGGATAGACCATGGCGAGCAGCGGCATGCTCCACCGGTCGCAGGCCGCAGCCACCGCGCCCAGGTCGGCGAGTTGTGCGGACTCGGTGTCGGCGCCGATGTTCACGTGGACGCTGACCGCGTCCGCTCCCAGCCGGATCGCCTCCTCGACGTCCCCGACCAGGACCTTGGCGTTGCTGTCGGGGCCGAGCGCGGTGCCGGCGCTGAGGTGCACGATCAGCGAGCAGGTGGTGAACAGGCGAGGGGCGAGCAGTCGGGCCCGGCCTTTGTGTACGACGATGCCGTCCGCTCCGCCGTCCACGATGTCGCGTATCAGGTCGTCGAAGGCGGCGGCCGTGGTGATGGGGCCGTCGGACACCGAGTGGTCCAGAGGGACGAGAAGAAGACGTCCGTCGTCATGACCGGACAGCCTGGCTAAACGTATTGATCTTCCGGTTAACGGTCCGCGCGCCATCGGGTGCTCCTTCTGCCGGTTGATATGGAACAGGCGGAGGTTGGTTTCGGCGGGGCGCTTGCAGCGTCACAGAAGGCGTTCAAGAAACGGTTGAAGGAACCGTTGAATTGCAGCTCGGGATTGCGGGAGAGCCGCCTCGCGCCACTTGAACCGCAGGTCGCGGCGGTTGTCCGTGCAACCGAGGAAGTTCCTCGGTTGCACAGTGGGAAACCGGCTGGTCGAGCTTTTTCGTATATTTAAAGCCAGGTCGGCCGAAACCGGCCTTGTTGACGAGCGGAGGCTCTTACATTTAGATCGTTTCAGCCAATCCTTGTGGCCGATTCACTGGCAATTGATGACCGGATTTCGAGTGATGGGGGAAATGTGTACCAGTCGAAGTATTCGACCGAACTCGGCCTCGATTTCCACATCGCGTGTGAGGCCCCCCGGGTCGAGAGAACTCACCCCCGTGTGCAGGCCAGGGTCCTGGGCGCCCTGCACATCGGTGTCGAGGGGGCGGTCGAACCCGTCGCGGTCGCACCGAAGATCCGAACGGTCCTGGCCATGTTGCTGGTCCATGTCGATCAGGTGGTCCCGGTCCAGGTCCTGGTGCGTGAACTGTGGCAGGAGAACCCGCCCGTAACGGGTCTGCGCACCCTGCAGACGTACATCCTGAATTGCCGCAAAATGCTGGCGCGAGTCACCGGTCGCCCGGCCGCCCGGATCTCCCAGGAGATGTTGGTGACCGGATCCGGTGGTTACAGCTTGAAAGGGGACCAGCTCCAGCTCGACTGGCTGGAGTTCCAGCAGCTGACGAAGCTCGGCTGCAAAGCGCTGGGCGAAGGGGAGACAATTGAGGGAATTGGACTGCTTGATGCGGCCTTGGAGTTGTGGCAGGGGGATGCGTTGGCGGACGCGCCGGCCGGTCCCGTACTCGATTCCAGACGGAGGCTCTTCGAAGAGTCCAGACTCGACGCCATAGCGATGCGGGCCGAGGCCCACATCAAGGCCGGACTGCATCAAAGGGCCATCACCCAGCTCGCCGCCGTCACCCGGGAGCACGCGCTCCACGAGGGCCTGCACCACCAGTACGTACGCGCGCTCGCGCTCGGTGGCCGTCGGGCCGAGGCCCTGGGGGTGTTGCGCGGCCTGCGGGTGCGCCTCGTGAACGAGATCGGAATCGAACCCGGAGCCCCGCTCCAGGACCTCCAACTGGCCATCCTGAACTCGGATTCCGGCACCATGTGAGGCACTTCGCCGACGACGACCCGAGGCCCCGGAACGACCGTTCGCGGGCCGCGTGTGCCGCGGGCCGTCGCCGCCGGACAGGGTTCTAGACGGCAGGGGCGGTGCTCCATGGGGTCGCCGGTTGGAATGACGGGGCCGGGGCGGATGTCCTGACCAGGGTGGCCAGCTCCTGCCAGACCTCCGCGCAGGCCGTGGCCATCGCGGAGATCGAGTCCGCGCAGTGCGCCGGCACCGCCGCGGCGATATGCCGATGGTCCGCGGCCATGTGGACCTCCATCATCCGCAGCAGCAGACGCCCGGTCTCGGTCATCCGCAGGGACGGATCCCGGCACAGGCTGCGGAACATCGCCTCACGCGCCTCGGCCGACAGGGGCGCCGGGTCCTGGTGGGAAGTCAGGTGCGGCGGCGCGGGACGCGGTGACCTCGGCGCGGTCGCCGGTGTCGCCGACGCCGGCCGCCGTCTGGACGGCACAGGATCCTTGCCGCGCTCCAGCCTGTTGCGCACGTCGCGGACGGTCCCCGGTGCGATCCCCGCCCTCTTGGCGATGCTGCGCAGCGACGCGGTGGGGTCCTCGGCGATGAGCCGGGCCGCGATCCTGCGCCCCTCGGCGCTGCTGAGCGGGCGGACCCTGCCGTCCTTGCCGATGCGGGCCGGTCGGCCGGCATCGGCAAGGACCCTGAGGCGTCGGGAGCCGACCGTCTTGGCCGACAGACCGGTGGCGGAGGCGATGGCGCGGTCGGACAACTCCGGGTGTGTGCGGATGATGCGGATCGCGGCGGCGGTGCGCTCGGCCGCGGACAGCGGCAGTCCGTGCCTGACGTTGGCCTTGACCGCGAGGAGGAACGCGTCCTTGGCCGGCCCGTCGAAGAACCGCACCTGGATCTCGCGGCTGCCGCGCCACCGGGCGGCCAACAGCCGGTGCGTGCCGTCGATGACGCGCATGGACGGACGGTGCACGATGATCGGCGGCAGCGGCGCCTCCGATTCGGCGAGCAGACGGACGTGTTCGTCGTCCTCGCCCCCCTGCCGAGGTGAGTCGGCCGGCAGCAGACAGGCGATCGGTACGACTTCCACGGTGGACAGTTCGGAGCCGAACGTGGGTGCCAGGCACTCGTCGGGGCTCATTGCTCGGTGCACCTCCGGAGACATCCAGTAAGGGGGCGGCGCGGGCAAGGCGAGCGGCGGGCTATCCCGTCCCGGCCAGCCACTGCCGTACCGACCCCATGGCCGATCCCGCACTGTCGGCCTCGATGTCCCGGGTGAGGTCGGCGATCGTGATGCCCCTCAGCGCCGCCCGCCACGCGGCGTCGGCGGCGGCCATGGCCCGCGACACGGCGCAGGGCTTCTCGCACTCCTCGGGGCCCAGCGCGAGCGGGCCCTGCCTGCGGATCTCCGTACAGCGGAAGGCCGGTTTCGGCCCGTCGATCGCCAGTACGACGTCCAGGACGGAGACCTGTGCGGGGGGCTGGGTGAATGAGTACCCGCCGACCGGCCCCGGTGTGGAGCGCAGGATGCCGGCCTGGGAGAGCGACTGCAGGTGCTTGGCGAGGTAGGCCGGCGGGATGCCGTGCAGCTGCGCGAGCCGTGCGGCCGGTACGGGTGCCTGGCTCTGACCGAGCGAGACGCAGCAGTGCAGGGCCCACTCGACTCCGTTGGACAGCTTCATGACGCCAGGATAGCAATCTCGGACTCCGAATATCCGAGATCCCTGATATAAACGAGGACAGTAAATATCCGAGATAGACGAAGGTGCAGGTCATGAGCGAGACTGAAGATCGTTTATCCTCGGCGTCACCCGCCGTCGCGGCATCTGGTGGCCGCTCGGAAGACGCCGCTCCCTCACCCGGCCAGGCGCGCGCTGCCCTCGGTTTCGCCGCCGTCGCCCTGTTTGTGGCGGCGGCCAACCTCCGTCCCGCTATCGCCGCGGTCTCTCCCCTGGTGGACCGCATCCGCGCGGACCTGGACCTGTCGGCGACCGCGGTGTCGCTGCTGACGACCATCCCGACCCTGGCCATGGGCCTGTGCGCTCCGCTGGCCGCGTCGGTGGGCCGCCGGTGGGGACTGCAGCGCGGCGTGCTGATCGGTCTGACCGTCGTCGCCGTGGCGACCGCGGCCCGAGGTCTGGGCCGGGCCACCTGGCTGCAGCTGTGCTGTGCCGCCGTCGTGGGCGCCGGCATCGCGATCGCCCAGACGCTGCTGCCGGCCGTCGTGAAAACCCGCTTCGCCGACCGCGCCGGCCTGGTGACCGGGATCTACACGGCAGGGCTCGGACTCGGCGGCGCGGTGGCGGCCGGCGCCAGCGCACCCCTCGCCGACGCGGTCGACTCCTGGCCCGTGGCCCTGGCGTCGTGGGCCGTCCTCGCCGTCGCCGGCATCGTGCTCTGGTCGGCGGCGAAGGGGCCACTGCGCCTCGCCCACGTCGACGGCCCCAAGGGCCCGGCCACCACCGGCCTGCCCTGGCGTTCCGGCCTGGCCTGGCGGATCACCGCGATCTCCGCCGGCAACTCCGCCCTCTACTACTGCGAGTTGGCGTGGATCGCGCCGCTGCTGCACGACGACGGTGGACTGAGCGAGGCCCGGGCCGGCTTCATGCTCACGGTGATGATCTCCATCCAGGTCGTCGCGATGCTGGGCGTTCCCGTCCTGCTCGGCGAGCGCGCCGACAAACGCTTTGGACTCGCGGTGACGACGGCGCTGACCGCCGTGGGTTTCCTGGGTTTCGCCTTCAGCCCGGGCACCGGCACCTGGCTCTGGGTCCTCGCCATGGGCGTCGGACACGGCGGACTGTTCACGCTGGTGCTGACGCTGCCCGTCTCGGCGAGCCGTGACGCCGCCCAGGCCGGGCGGTTCGCCGCGATGGCCTTCTTCGTCGGCTACGCGTGCGCGGCCGTCGGACCGGTCGCCGTGGGCGGCCTGCGCGACGCCACCGGTGACTACCGCCTCGCCTTCGGTCTCCTCGCCGCCGTCACCCTGCTCATGCTCGCCCCCATCGCCCGGCTGTCACCGCGCCAGATCGAGAAGGACCAGCACACCTCCGCCTGAGCGCTCCCCGGTGTGCCGGCTGCGGGACCGTCGTGACCGGTCGCGCTCACGGACCGTACGCCGGGCGGCCGAACCGGACCGCCCGGACCACAGACCGGCAGGAGCCCATCCGAATCCCCCGCGGGTGGGCTCCTGCCTCTTTTCACGCTCCTTGCCTCTTTCCACGCCCCTGCCCATGGCATTGAGCGCTCGTACTGCTCGACCTCGACAGAGGTTCGGCTCGACCTCGACAGGTGTTTGCGACGCTGGCGGCACCTTGCGGTCCGGGCGACGCGCCGGCCCTCACGGCGTCGCCCGGCCCCAACGTCCCCCTGGTCGAGAGGATGCGCATGGCCCCGTCGAAGGCACAGGTAGCCATCGTGGGAGGTGGCGTAGCCGGCCTGGTCACCGCCACGCTTCTGCACGGTCACGGCATGGACGTCCGGCTCTTCGAGCAGACACCGGTGCTCGGGGCCGTGGGCGCGGGCATCCAGCTCTCGCCCAACGGGGTGCGCATCCTGTACCGGCTCGGGCTCGCGGACGCTCTCGCCCGGACCGGGGTGCGGGCCGGAGCCATCGAGACCCGGCGGTGGGACGACGGAAGCCTGATCTCCCGGGTCCCGCACGGCGCCCAGTGCGACACATGGTTCGGCGCCCCGTACTACTTGATCCACCGCGCGGATCTGCAGCGCTGTCTGGTGTCCGCCCTGCCCGAGGGCATCGTCGAACTCGGCAAGGGCTGCGCCCGCCTGGTGGAACGGCCCGACACGGTCGAGCTCCATCTCACGGACGGCTCCGTCACCACCGCCGACCTGGTGATCGGGGCCGACGGTGTGCACTCCGTCGTCCGCAAGGCGGTCGTCGACGACGAGCCGCGGTTCTCGGGCTACTCGGTGCACCGCGGTCTCCTCCCGGCCGAGGTGGTGCCCTCCTTCTCGCGTGATCCGCGGGTCGTGTTCTGGCTCGGCCCCGAGCGGCACGTCACGTACTACCCGATCGTGGGCGGCGACACGGTCCACTTCAGCGCCGTCGGCGTCAGCCCGGACGCACGCTCCGGTTCCTCGTCGTCGCCGGGCACGGTGGAGGACCTCGACGCGGCGTTCACCGGCTGGCACGAGGAGGTCCGGCGGGTGGTGACCGCCGCCGCGTCGGTCACCCGCTGGGACCTGTTCGACCGTGACATGGCCGACCGGTACGCCACCGACCGGGTGGTGCTGCTCGGCGACGCCGCGCACCCCACCCTTCCCTATCTGTCGCAAGGGGCGAACCAGGCGCTCGAGGACGCCTTGGTCCTCGCGCGCTGTCTTCAGGACGCGGGCCCCGGCGCACTGACCGGGGCCGTACGCCGCTACGAGCAGCTCCGCATGCCACGTACCGCCGACGTTCACCGGCGCGCCCGCGCACTGGGGCGGACGTTCCACCTCCCCGATGGCGCGCACCAGGAGCGGCGCGACCGTGAGATGCGCGCGCGGCAGGGCCTGGAGCACTTCGACTGGCTGTACGGCCACGACGCCGCGGCGGCGGCCACGGCCCCGGGCCCGGAACCGGCATCCGGGCGGGAGCCCGCGGTCGCGCGTCTCACCCATCGCCCCTGACCTACGAGGAGAACCAGTGCTGCACACGTTGTTGAGCCGGGTCACCCGCGGGAACGGTTTCTACATCGGCGACATCTTCCATGCCGCCGCGCGCCGCGACGCCACGACCCAAGTGACGCTCGATCGCCCGCCGCAGTGGGCCCCCGACCGCGGTACGCATTTCACTGTCGGTCAACTGGCCGATCAGATAGACGAGTTGGCGGCCCGCCTGTGGGCGGCCGGAGTCAGGCCCACCGAGCGGGTGGCGCTGTACAAGACCGACAACTTCGACATCGCGCTGCTCGCCTGCGCCGCCGCGCGCATCGGCGCCGTGCCCGCGCTGCTGTCACCGGCGCTGGACGGCGCGGTGGCGCACGAACTGCTCGTCCGGCTGGAGAAGCCGTGGTTGCTCACCGACGGCGACACCATGGCGGGCAAGCTGGGCGGCGTGCCGTCGGCCGACGATGTGCGGGGGGTCCTGCTGTCCGCCGGGACGGCCCCCGCCGACCTCGCCGCGAAGGCTTCCGAGCGGACCCCCCAGGTGACCGCGCTCGCCGAGTACGCCGACGCGCCCCGGCGCGAGCCGGTGTTCCTCCACCCGCGCCAGCCGTCACTGATCACACACAGCTCCGGTACGACCGGCATCCCGAAGCTGGCCGTGCACTGTCCCGAGACCGGCTGGCACCGGCTCGTGCCGCAGCGGTTGGTGTCCTGGCCCATCCGGGAGCGGGAAACGGCCGCGCTGTGCATGACGTTCGTGCACTCCCGCTTCTACCAGGGGCTCGCCATGTTCCTCAGCCACGGCAACCCGATGGTGATCGCCGTGGATCCGCACCCGGACCGCATCGGCCCGCTGTTCGTCCGCACCCGCCCCGGATACATCGAGACCCACCCCAACACGTACGTCGACTGGGAGGAACTCGACGACGCGCCGGGCGCTCCCCTGTCGAGCGTCCGGGTCTTCGGCGCCACGTTCGACGCGATGCACCCGCGCACCATCCAGCGGATGCTCGCCGCCTCACGACACAAGCGGCCGGTCTTCGTCCAGTTCTACGGGCAGTCGGAGATCGGTCCCATGGCCGGACGCTGGTACACGCGCCACACCGCCCACAAGGCCGACGGCCGTTGCGTCGGGATGCCGTTGCCCGGCTTCATCTCCATGCGCGTCGTCGACGACACGGGCCGGCGGCTCGGGACCGGACGGACCGGCCACCTCGAAGTACGCAGCCGCACCCGGATCCTCACCTACCTGGGCGAGGACGAACGGTTCGAGAGCCAGCTGCACGACGGCTGGTGGCGGGTCGGCGACATGGGCTACCTCAGCCGCTGGCGCCTGCTGCACCTGATGGACCGCGAGGTGGACCGTATCGAGGCCGTGGACAGCAACCTCGCGGTCGAGGACCTCCTGATGAGCCGCCTCGAAGAACTGCGCGAAGTGGTGATCGTGGCGGGCCCGCAGGGCGAGCCGATCCCGGTCGTGGCCACCCGGGGCGAGGTGCCCCTCGACGAGAAGCGGTGGCGGCGGGCGACCTTCGACCTGCCCTTGATGAGCCCCTTCCGCCAGCTCGGGTTCGACGACCTGCCACGCACCTCGACCCGGAAGGTCCAGCGATCCGAGCTGGCCCGGCTGGTACGGGAAGGGCATCCGCCGCCCACCGAGCCGGACCAGACGTCGGACACCACGGTGGGAGCGTGACCATGAAGGACACCGCAGGAAGTCAACTGTTCGAGCTCATGGCCGGGTTCTGGAAGACCCAGGCCGTATACCTCGCGACCGAGTCCGGCATCGTCGACGCCATCGCGGCGGCGGGCCGCGCCCCGACCATCGACCTGTCCATCGAGACCAGGACCGACGCCGACGCGCTGGGGCGGCTCCTGCTGTTCCTGGAGAGCCTGGGCGTGGTCGACGGCGACGAGGCGAGCGGCTGGGCGCTGACCGAGGTCGGCGAGCTGCTGCGCACCGACACCCGTGACTCGATGCGCGACCATGTGCGCATCTACGGCTCGCACTTCTACCCGGCGTGGGGCGCGCTGTCCCACTCGTTGCGCACCGGCCGCTCGGCGTTCGCGCACGTCTACGGCTCCGACCTGTTCTCCTACCTGCACCAGAACCCCGAGGTCTCGCTGACCTACGAGCGGGCCATGGTGGCGGGCACGCCCTTCTTCGCCGAGGTCAGCGGCGCCTACGACTTCTCCGGGGCGCGGCGGATCGTGGACGTCGCCGGCGGCCACGGAGCACTCCTCAACGAGATCCTGAACGCGAACCAGGGCCCGCACGCCGTCCTGTTCGACGCCCCGCACGTGATCGAGGAGACCAGGGACCGCCCGATCGCCACGGACCACGCGGACCGGTGCGAACGGGTCGCCGGGAACTTCTTCGAGTCGGTCCCCTCCGATGGGGACGTCTACCTCCTCTCCCGCATCCTGCACTGCTTCGACGACGAGGCGTGCCATCGGATCCTCACCAACTGCCGTCGTGCGATGGCCCCGGGCGGCAGGTTGGTGATCCTTGAACGCGTACTGACCCGGGGCACCGGCTCCTCGCTGACCCAGGGCTACAACATGCACATGCTGGTGGTGCTCGGGGGCGGCCGGGAGCGGGACGAGACGCAGTACCGCACGCTCCTCGACAAGGCCGGCTTCACGGTGGAGTCCCTCCACGGCCTTCCCCTGGAGACACACCTCATGATCGCGGCACCGAGCTGACCGGCCCGGCGTTGTTCCTCCCCTGACGAGGACGGACGTCAGCTCGTCAGGCCCAGCTCCCGCGCGATCAGCATCCGCTGCACCTCGCTCGTGCCCTCGCCGATCTCCAGGATCTTGGAGTCGCGCCACATCCGGGC
The DNA here is from genome assembly GCF_042888465.1 of Streptomyces sp. NPDC002888. Lineage (NCBI taxonomy): Bacteria > Bacillati > Actinomycetota > Actinomycetes > Kitasatosporales > Streptomycetaceae > Streptomyces > Streptomyces sp. NPDC002888. The sequence goes on from NZ_JBIAPU010000027.1 coordinate 45,228, forward strand.
CACCGGATACTCGTTCATGAAGCCATAGCCGCCGTGGATCTGCGTGGCGTCGCGGGCGTTGTCCACGGCGACGGTGGACGAGTACAGCTTCGCCAGCGCCGCCTCCTTCTTGAAGGGTTCGCCGGACACCAGACGTGAGGCCGCGTCACGCCAGGCGAGGCGGGCCGTGTGGGCCTTCATCTCCATGTCGGCGATCTTGAACTGGATCGCCTGGTTGGCGCCGATGGGCTTGCCGAAGGCATGGCGTTGCTTCGCGTACTTCACCGACTCGTCCACACAGCCCTGCGCGAGGCCGGTGCCGAGCGCCGCGATGGCGATGCGGCCCTCGTCCAGGATGTGCAGGAACTGGGCGTAGCCGCGGCCCTCCTCGCCCAGCAGGTTGGCCGCCGGGACCCGCACGTCGTCGAAGGACAGCTCGCGGGTGTCCGAGGCGTTCCAGCCGACCTTCGAGTACGGCTGCGCCACCGTGAACCCGGGCGTGCCCGAGGGGACGATGATCGCCGAGATCAGCGGCCGGCCGTCCGGCTTGCGCCCGGTGACGGCCGTGACCGTCACCAACCCCGTGATGTCCGTGCCCGAGTTGGTGATGAAGCACTTCGTGCCGTTGATCACCCATTCGTCCGTCTCCGCGTCCAGCCGGGCCGTCGTCCGGGTCGCCCCCGCGTCCGAGCCGCCGTCCGGCTCGGTCAGCCCGAAGGCGCCGAGGACCTCCCCGGTGCACAGCCGCGGCAGCCACCGGCGCTTCTGCTCCTCGGTGCCGAACAGGTGGATCGGCATCGCGCCGAGCGAGACACCCGCCTCCAGGGTGATCGCCACCGAGGAGTCGACCCGGGCCAGCTCCTCCAGGGCCACGCCGAGGGCCAGGTAGTCGCCGCCCATGCCGCCGTACTCCTCCGGGAACGGCAGCCCGAACAGGCCCATGCGGCCCATCTCGCGGACGATCTCGTACGGGAACTCGTGCCGCTCGTAGAAGTCGCCGATCTTCGGCGCCACCACGTCGTGCGCGAACTCCTCGACCGTGCGGCGGAGTTCTTCCAGTTCGGGGGAGAGTCGGTGGTCCATGTCGGTCAGTGCTCCTCGGTGCCCTGGGCGTCCTCGTGGGAGAGGGCTCGGACGGTGCGGGACGGGCTGGGTCGGCCCAGTTGGTCGGCCATCCACACGCTGGTGGCGACGAGACGGCCGAGATCTACTCCGGTGTCGATGCCGAGCCCCTGAAGCATCCACACGAGGTCTTCGGTGGCGAGGTTGCCGGTGGCGGACTTGGCGTACGGGCAGCCGCCCAGTCCGCCCGCGGAGGCGTCGACGGTGGTGACACCGTGCTGGAGGGCGGCCAGGGTGTTGGCGAGTGCCTGACCGTAGGTGTCGTGGAAGTGCACGCCCAGCGCGCCGACCGGAACGCCCCGTTCGCCGAGCGCGGTCAGCAGGGCGCTCACGTGCCCCGGGGTCGCCACCCCGATCGTGTCGCCGAGGCTCAGCTCGTCGCAGCCCATGCCGGTCAGGGCCGCGCAGACCCGCACCACCTGGGCGAGAGGCACCGGGCCCTCCCACGGGTCGCCGAAGCACATGGAGAGGTAGCCGCGCACGTGCACGCCCTCCGCCTTCGCCCGGGCGACCACCGGCTCGAACATCGCGAGCGCCTCGTCGACCGTGCGGTTGAGGTTGGCCTTCGCGAAGGACTCGGTGGCGCTGGCGAAAACGGCGACGCGCCGCGCCCCGAGCGCCAGGGCCCGGTCCAGGCCGCGCTCGTTCGGCACGAGGACCGGCAGCGCGACCGGCAGCTCGCTGACCGTCGGGAACAGCTGCTCGGCGTCCGCCAGCTGGGGCACCCACTTGGGGTGCACGAAGCTGGTCGCCTCGATCGTCGTCAGGCCCGCGTCGGCCAGCCGGCGGATGAACTCCGCCTTGACCTCGGTCGGCACCGCCGACTTCTCGTTCTGCAGGCCGTCGCGCGGGCCGACCTCGTGGATGCGGACGCGGGCGGGCAGGTCCTGGGCCGGTACGGCCATGGGGAGCGTCATTTCTCCTCCTCCGGAGCCTCCACCGGGGCGATGACCGCGAGCACCTGCTCCATGGCGACCGTCGTGCCCGGTGTCACGTCCAGCTCGGTGACCGTGCCCGCGTGCGGGGCGGAGACGACGTGCTCCATCTTCATCGCCTCCACCACCAGCAGGCTCTGACCTGCGGTCACCTCGTCGCCGACGGCCACCTTCACCACCGTCACCGTCCCCGGCATGGGCGCGGTCAGCGAGTCGGCGCCGGAGTGCGCGGCCCGGTTCAGGGACGCGGCCACGGGGTCGTGGTCGCGCACGTGCCAGGCGTCGCCGTCGCGGCCGAGCCAGTCGGCGGCGCGGTGGAAGGTGTGGCGGACGCCGTCCAAGGTGACAAGGACCCGGTCGTCGGTGACGGTGTGGGTGCCGCGCGGCACGTACTCCACCGGGTCCTGCACCCGCAGGTGGAAGCCGACGGGCCGCGGCTCACCGCCGAGCCGCCAGCCGCTCGGCACCGAGAAGGGGTCCGTCCAGCCCTCGGCCGCGGGGGGCCGCAGCGCATCCAGCCGTACGGCCGCCGCCGCCTCGTACACCTCGTCCGGTACGTCGGTGGACACGAGCCCCTCCACCTCCCGCTCCACCAGACCGGTGTCCAACTCCCCGGCCACGACCGCCGGATGGGCCAGCAGTCTGCGCAGGAACCCCGCGTTGGTCTGCACCCCCAGCGTGACCGTCTCCGCGAGGGCCGCCCGGAGCTTCCTGAGGGCGGTCGCGCGGTCGGGGCCGTACGCGATCACTTTGGACAGCATCGGGTCGTACAGGCTGCCGACCTCCGTGCCCTCGCTGAGCCCGGAGTCGGTGCGGACGCCGTCGCCCTGCGGTTCGCGCAGCCTGAGGACCGTGCCGCCCGACGGCAGGAACCCGCGTGAGCCCTCTTTAATGGACACAGTTTCGGCGCAGATACGGGCCTCGATGGCGTGACCGGTGAGCGCGATGTCGTCCTGCCCGAAGGACAGGGGCTCGCCCGCCGCCACCCGCAGCTGCCACTCCACCAGGTCGAGGCCCGTGACCAGCTCGGTCACCGGGTGCTCCACCTGGAGGCGGGTGTTCATCTCCATGAAGTGGTAGGAGGAGGGGTCGCCGCCGGGGACGATGAACTCCACCGTGCCCGCGCCCCGGTAGCCGCAGGAGCGGGCCGCCTGCACCGCCGCCTCGCCCATCGCGGCACGGGTCCGCTCGTCGAGGAGGACGGACGGCGCCTCCTCGACGACCTTCTGGTGGCGCCGCTGCAGGGAGCACTCGCGCTCGCCCAGATGCACGACGTTGCCGTGGCCGTCGGCCAGGACCTGGATCTCGATGTGCCGGGGCCGGTCGACCCACCGCTCCACGAGGAGCGTGTCGTCGCCGAAGGAGGCGCGGGCCTCGCGGCGGGCGGCGGCGATCTCGTCCTCCAGCGCGGTCAGGTCCCGCACCAGGCGCATGCCCTTGCCGCCGCCGCCCGCCGAGGGCTTGAGCAGCACGGGCGCCCCGAGCTCGTGGGCCGCCTCGGCCAGCTCGGGGTCACGGCCGCCCGGCACCACCGGCACCCCGGCCGCCCGCACCGTCTCCTTGGCGCGGATCTTGTCGCCCATCAACGCGATGGCGTCCGCCGGAGGACCGATGAACACCAGCCCCGCCTCGGCGCACGCGCGGGCGAAGCCGGCGTTCTCCGCGAGGAAGCCGTACCCGGGATGGACCGCCTGCGCGCCCGTGCGCGCCGCGGCCTGCAGGAGCCGCTCGACGGACAGATAGCTCTCGGCCGCGGGTGCCGGTCCGATCCGTACCGCCGTGTCGGCCTCACGGACGTGCCGGGCGTCCGCGTCGGCGTCGGAGAAGACGGCCACCGAGCGCACGCCCATCGACCGCAGCGTCCGGATGACGCGGACGGCGATCTCGCCCCGGTTGGCCACAAGCACTGTGTCGAACATCGTCGTCAGGTCCCTCACATCCGGAAGACGCCGAACTGGGGGTCACCCAGTGGGGCGTTGGCGCAAGCGGTCAGGGCGAGGCCCAGCACCTGCCGGGTCTCCAGCGGGTCGATCACGCCGTCGTCCCAGAGGCGGGCGGTCGCGTAGTAGGCGTTGCCCTGGCGCTCGTACTGCGCGCGGATCGGCGCCTTGAACGCCTCTTCCTCCTCCAGGGGCCAGGACTCCCCGCGCGCCTCCGACTGGTCCCGCTTGACGGTCGCGAGGACGGAGGCGGCCTGCTCGCCTCCCATCACGGAGATCTTGGCGCCGGGCCACATCCACAGGAAGCGGGGCGAGTACGCCCGCCCGCACATCGAGTAGTTGCCCGCGCCGTACGACCCGCCGACGACGACGGTCAGCTTCGGCACCCTCGTGGACGCCACGGCCGTGACCATCTTGGCGCCGTGCTTGGCGATGCCACCGGCCTCGTAGTCCCTGCCGACCATGAACCCGGAGATGTTCTGCAGGAACACCAGCGGGATCCCGCGCTGGTCGCACAGCTCGATGAAGTGGGCGCCCTTCTGGGCGGACTCGGAGAACAGGATGCCGTTGTTGGCGACGATGCCGACCGGGTGGCCGTGGACGCGGGCGAAGCCGGTGACCAGGGTCTGCCCGAACTCGGCCTTGAACTCGGCGAACCGGGAGCCGTCGACCACGCGCGCGATGATCTCGCGGACGTCGTAGGGGGTGCGGGAGTCGACCGGCACCGCGCCGTACAGCCCGTAGGGGTCGACCTTCGGCTCGACGGCCGCGGTGACCTCCCAGGGCAGCGGCCCGCGCGCGGGGAGCGTGGCGACGATGTCCCGCACGATCCGCAGCGCGTGCGCGTCGTCCTCCGCGAGGTGGTCCGTCACACCCGACACGCGCGCGTGGACCTCGCCGCCGCCGAGCTCCTCGGCGGTGACGACCTCACCGGTGGCGGCCTTCACCAGGGGCGGGCCGCCGAGGAAGATCGTGCCCTGGTTGCGGACGATCACGGCTTCGTCGCTCATCGCCGGGACGTACGCCCCGCCGGCCGTGCAGGAGCCGAGCACGGCCGCGATCTGCGGGATGCCGGCGCCGGACATGCGGGCCTGGTTGTAGAAGATCCGCCCGAAGTGCTCGCGGTCGGGGAAGACCTCGTCCTGCATCGGCAGGAATGCCCCGCCGGAGTCGACGAGGTAGACGCACGGCAGCCGGTTCTCCAGGGCCACCTCCTGCGCGCGCAGGTGCTTCTTCACCGTCATCGGGTAGTACGTGCCGCCCTTGACGGTGGCGTCGTTGGCGACGATCACGCACACGCGGCCGCTGACTCGCCCGATCCCGGCGATGACCCCGGCGGCCGGGGCCTGCCCCTCGTACATCCCGTCGGCGGCCAGGGGCGCCAGCTCCAGGAAGGGCGAGCCCGGGTCCAGCAGTGTGTCGACGCGGTCGCGCGGGAGCAGCTTGCCGCGCGCGGTGTGGCGGGCGCGGGCCTTCTCGCCGCCGCCGAGGCGGGCCGCGGCCAGCTTGCCGCGCAGCTCCTCGACGAGCGTGCGGTGCGCTTCCTCGTTGGCCCGCCAGGCCTCCGACGCGGGATCTGCCGCGCTCTGAAGCTCCGGTGCCTGGTGCATCCTGCGGTCCCCTCAATTGTTAATGAGCGTTAACGCATTTCCATCAGGTTAACGACCGCTAACCTCCCTGTCTAGAATTGTCTTCATGAGCACCCGGACCGACGCCCCCACCCGCCGTGAGCAGATCCTCAAGGAGGCCGCCCGGCTCTTCGCCGAGCGCGGCTTCCACGGCGTCGGGGTCGACGAGATAGGCGCCGCGGTCGGCATCAGCGGCCCCGGCCTGTACCGGCACTTCCCCGGCAAGGACGCGATGCTCGCCGAGCTGCTGGTCGGCATCAGCGGCCAGCTGCTGACCGGGGCGAAGCAGCGGTTGAAGGAGGCCGACGGGGTGGCTCCCGGGGCGGTCCTCGACTCGCTCATCGAGGGGCACATCGACTTCGCGCTCGACGACCGTCCCCTCATCACCCTGCACGACCGCGAGCTGGACCGCCTCCGGGACAGCGACCGCAAGCTCGTCAGGCAGCTCCAGCGGCAGTACGTCGAGCTGTGGGTGGGCGTCGTCCGTGAGGTCTACCCCGACCTGGGCGAACCGGCGGCCCGCTCGGCGGTGCACTCCGTGTTCGGCCTGCTCAACTCCACCCCCCACCTCGGCCGCGCCGGCACCCTCCCGGGACGGGGGACCACGGCCGAGCTGCTGCACCGCATGGCACGGGGCGCGCTGGCGGCGGCCGGGCAGGAGTGAGTCGGCCCGCCTTGCCCGAAGCGTGATGAGCGTTACGTGGACGCCGTCGCTTACTCGCCGGTACGGTTGATGAGCAAGCGCTTAGCCATGGGGCCGCAACCATTGATTGAGGCAACCCCGACGGCGAGCAGCCACATCCGCGAGAGCGGCGCCGGTTCAGGCGCAGAGAGGGGCCTACGGTGCGCCGTACGGTGTTCAACGAGGACCACGAGGCGTTCCGGGAGACCCTCCGGGCCTTCATCGAGGCCGAGGTCGTCCCCGTCTACGACGAGTGGTTCGCCGCCGGCCAGGCGCCGCGCGACTTCTACTACAAGCTCGCCGAGCTCGGCGTCTTCGGCATCCGCGTCGACGAGGAGCACGGCGGCGCCGGCATCGACTCCTACAAGTTCGAGGCCGTGATGTACGAGGAGACCGCCCGCGCGGGCGTCTCCTTCGGCGGCTCCGGCGTGCACGTGCTGCTCGGCCTGCCCTACATCAAGATGCTCGCCACCGACGAGCAGAAGAAGCGCTTCCTGCCGAAGTTCGTCTCCGGCGAGGAGATGTGGGCCCTCGCGATGACCGAGCCGGGCACCGGCTCCGACCTCGCGGGCATGAAGACCACCGCCAAGCTCTCCGAGGACGGCACGCACTACGTCCTCAACGGCGCCAAGACCTTCATCACCGGCGGCGTCCACGCCGACCGCGTCATCGTCTGCGCCCGCACCTCCGCGCCCACCGCCGAGGACCGCCGCTTCGGCATCTCCCTCTTCGCCGTGGACACCAAGTCCGAGGGCTACTCCGTCGGCCGTAAGCTCGACAAGCTCGGCCTGAAGACCTCCGACACCGCCGAGCTGGCGTTCGTCGACGTCAAGGTCCCCGTCGAGGACCTCCTCGGCGAGGAGAACAAGGGCTTCTACTACCTCGGCCACAATCTGGCCTCCGAGCGCTGGGGCATCGCCTACGGCGCCTACGCGCAGGCCAAGGCCGCCGTCCGGTTCGCCAAGGAGTACGTCCAGGAGCGCACCGTCTTCGGCAAGCCCGTCGCCGCCTTCCAGAACACCAAGTTCGAGCTGGCCGCCTGCCAGGCCGAGGTGGACGCCGCCGAGGCCGTCGCCGACCGCGCCCTGGAGGCCCTGGACGCGGGCGAGCTGACCCCCGCCGAGGCCGCCAGCGCCAAGCTGTTCTGCACCGAGGTCGCCCACCGCGTGATCGACCGCTGCCTCCAGCTGCACGGCGGCTACGGCTTCATGAACGAGTACCCGATCGCCCGCCTGTACGCGGACAACCGCGTCAACCGCATCTACGGCGGCACCAGCGAGATCATGAAGTCGATCATCGCGAAGGACATGGGTCTGTAAGGTCCCGGCAATTACTGCCCGGTACAACTAGACGCCATGAGCCAGGCACTTCAGGATCTCCTCGATCTGCTCGACCTTGAGCAGATCGAGGAGAACATCTTCCGCGGCCAGTCCCGGTCCGCCGTCGTCCCGCGCGTGTTCGGCGGGCAGGTCGCGGCCCAGGCGCTGGTCGCCGCCGGGCGTACGGTCCCCGCGGACCGGCACGCCCACTCCCTCCACGCCTACTTCCTGCGCATGGGCGACCCGGGCGCGCCCATCGTCTACAACGTCGAGCGCATCCGCGACGGCCGCTCCTTCACCACCCGCCGGGCGGTCGCCGTCCAGCACGGCAGGCCGATCTTCACGCTGTCGGCGTCCTTCCAGACGTACGAGGAAGGCCTCGACCACCAGACGCCCATGCCGCCCTCCCCGGACCCGGCCACGCTGCCCACGTCCGAGGAGCGGCTGCGCGGCTACGACCACCTCGACGCGGCGGTGGTCGAGAAGTTCCTGGAGACCCGCGAGGCGATCGACCTGCGCTACGTCGACGAGCCGCCGTACGGGAAGTTCGGTGAGCCGCGCGAGCCGCACTCCCAGGTGTGGTTCCGCACCAGCGGCAAGCTCGCCGACGACCCCTTGCTGCACGTCGTCCTCGCCACCTACGTCTCCGACATGACCCTGCTCGACTCGGTCCTGCTCGCGCACGGACGCGGCGGCTGGGCCGTCGGTGACGTCGTCGGGGCGTCCCTGGACCACGCGATGTGGTTCCACCGGCCGTTCCGCGCCGACGAGTGGCTCCTGTACGACCAGGAGTCCCCGTCGGCACACGGCGGCCGGGGTCTCGGCCAGGCCCGCATCTACACGCAGGACGGCCAACTGGCCATCTCGGTGATCCAGGAGGGCGTGGTCCGCGTCCCGCGCTGATCACTCCTCGGCGAGACCCGCCTCCGCCAGCAGGTACGCCGTCATCGGGTCGTAGTAGCGCGGGCTGATCACATGGTCGTCGAGGGGGACCGTCACCTGCACGGTCCCCTCCGCCTCGGCGAGGAAGAGCGCCGGGTCGTTGGAGTCGGCGTACCCGACGGAGTCGACGCCGTGCTGTCCCGCGTAGCCCGCCCAGCCGTGGTCGGCGACGACCAGGTCGGGCAGCGGGCGGCCCGCGCGCTCCAGGCCGGTCAGGATGGCCTTCATCGGCTCGCCGGAGTGGGTGTGCCAGAGGCTGGCGCCGTGCTCCAGGACCGCCACGTCCGCGAACTGCATGACGTACCCCTCGTCCGTCTGCAGCCCGTCCGGGATCACCAGGACCTCGCAGCCGGCCGAACGCAGGGCGGCGGCCGTGGCGCGGTGCACGTCGAGCAGGCCGCCCGGGTGGCCCGTCGCGAAGAGGACCCGCTGCCGCCCGTCGGCCGCCTTGCGCAGCCGGCCCGCCAGCCGCTCCAGGGCCGCGAGGGTCAGCTCGGGGTCGATGGTGTCCTGCCCGTACCGGTACTCGGGGTCGTCGTTGACGCCGACCCGCTCCGCCATCACCGCGAGCACGTCCTGCTCGTCGCTCCAGCGGTCGCCGAGCTCCAGGCCGAGCCAGTAGTTGCGGTCGCCGTTCGCCAGCTTGCGGTAGTGCGAGAGGTTGTTCTCACGCGGGGTGGCGACGGCACCCGCGATACGGGTCCTCACGAGGTGATCGACGAGCTCGGCGCGGCTGGGTGTCCCGGGTATCGGCATGCCACCCATTGTGAGGCAGCGGTCTGTGGGTTCACTCGGCGTCCCGCACGCTGGGACGTGGGTCACGTCATGATCTACAGCCGCCCCAGAGCGAACCACAACTCCATGCGGACGTCCGGATCGTCCAGGTCGGCGTCGAGGAGGTTCGCGCACCGGGCGACGCGCTGCCGCACGGTGTTGCGGTGCACCGACAGCGCCACCGCCGTACGGTCCCAACTGCCGTGCAGCGACAGCCAGGTGCGCAGCGTCTCGGTGAGCGCGGGGCTCGCGGAGGTGAGCGGGGCGAGGAGCGCGCGGGCGTGCGTCTCGGCCTCCTGCGGCGGCACCAGATCCGCGAGCGCGGGCCGCCCGCCGTGCCGGACCAGAGGGGTGCGGGTGGCCCGGGCGCGCGCCAGGGCACGGGCCGCCTGGGAGTCCGCGGCCGGCCACTCACCGGAGTCCGCCGGGGCGCTCACCCCGAGCGTCCACCCGGCCTGCGGGGCCACCTCCCGCCCGTCCGGCACGAGAACCCGTACGACGTCCTGAGCCAGGTCGACCAGCGGCGAGCCCAGGGCGGCGCCCAGCGCGGACCCGGCGAGCGCGTCGACCGGCTGGGCGTAGGGAACGGCGTGCACGACCACCCACCGCCCACCGCCCAGCAACGGCGCCACGTCCTCCGGCGCGCTCCCCAGCAACAGCCGCACCAGCGCCGACGAACGCGCCGCCCCCGCGCCGCTCCGGTGCTCCCCGGTGAGCAGGGAGAGCAGGACGGCGGCGACGGAGGCGATGGTGTGGTCACCCGGTTCGCGCCCCGGCGCCGCGACCCCGAGCACGAACCCCTGACCGGCCCCGAGGGCGTAGGCGGCGAGATGGACGCCCGCGACGGTGTCGGTGGCGGAGGAGGGGGTGGGCCGGTCCGCGGCGGGCGGGCCGGGGGTACTGGTGAGCGGGGTCGTGCGGCCCGTCGCCGCCGGGCGGTCGGCGGCAGGAGGGCCGGGAGTGCCGGTGATGAGGGCCGTGCGGCCTGGGGGCGCTCCGGCGCGGTCGGCGGCGTGGGCGGGACCGGCGGTCGGCCGGGGGCTGCCCGCCCCGGCCGCCGGCTGGTCTCGGCGCCGCGGCGTATCGGCTCGGGGGGCCTCGTCCGCCCGTGGCGTCGCGCCGGTCGTCCCCGCTGCCACGGCGGTCGGCCGCACCACCGTCGCCAGCTCCGCCAGCGCGCCCCTCACCGCGTCCTGCGGCCCTCGCCCGGCCGTCGCGATCTCCGTGCCCTCGGGGCCGTACAGGGCGGTCCAGCCGCCGATCCGCTGGGCCAGCTGGGCCAGGACCGACGGCACCGGGTCCGGGCGGGAGGCCGCGGCGGCGAGGCTCTGCTGGGCCTCCGTGACGCGGCGGAGTTCGGCGTGGCGGGCCTGGGCCATCAGCTGCCAGACCGCGCGGGCGACAGCCGAGAAGGTCGTGCGGGGCGGGACCTCAAGGAGCGGCAGCCCGTACGCGTCACAGGCCGCCACCAGGGCGCGCGGCACTGTGTCGTGCACGGGGGCGAGACCGAAGCCGAGGGCCGCGCCGCCCGCCGCGACGATCCGGGAGACGTAGTCGTCGAAGTAGGTCCCCGCACCCGCCGCCTCCGGTATGTGCACGCCGGCCGTGAGCAGCAGTTCGCCGCCCAGCAGATAGGGGTACGGGTCGGCCATCTCCGAAGCGTGCGCCCCGTGGACGGCGATGCCCGGAGCGGCCGGCCCGGCGATCCGGCGCAGGCCGAGGTCCTCGCGGGCCAGCAGCACGGCCAGGGGCACGGGCGGAGTGGGCGGAACGGCAGGGTCCGGCATGGTGGATGTTTCCTCCATCCACTCGGCTGCAAGTGGATGAAACGTACACTTCGCTGCCGCGCTCCGGCCACCTAGGGTCAGGTTCCGTCAGCCGCCACCTAGAGTCGTACAAGAAGCAGTACATACGCCATGAAGCGTAGGAAAGAAGGCATCCGGCCATGAGCAGCAGCGAGACGCCCCGCGGGCCCGTCGACTCCTCCCGCATCCCGCGGTACGCCGGACCGGCGACCTTCGCCCGGCTGCCCCGGCTCGACGAGGTCGGGCGCGCCGACGTCGCCGTGGTGGGTGTGCCGTTCGACTCGGGTGTCTCGTACCGGCCGGGCGCCCGCTTCGGCGGCAACGCGATCCGCGAGGCGTCCCGGCTGCTGCGGCCGTACAACCCGGCGCAGGACGCCTCCCCCTTCGCCCTCGCGCAGGTCGCGGACGGCGGCGACATCGCGGTGAACCCGTTCGACATCAACGAGGCCGTGGAGACCGTCGAGGCGGCCGCCGACGAGCTGCTGGGCACGGGCGCCCGCCTGATGACCCTCGGCGGCGACCACACCATCGCGCTCCCGCTGCTGCGGTCGGTCGCGAAGAAGCACGGCCCCGTCGCCCTGCTCCACTTCGACGCCCACCTCGACACCTGGGACACCTACTTCGGCGCCGAGTACACGCACGGCACGCCGTTCCGCCGCGCGGTCGAGGAGGGCATCCTCGACACCGAGGCGCTCTCCCACGTCGGCACCCGCGGCCCGCTGTACGGCAAGCAGGACCTCACCGACGACGAGAAGATGGGCTTCGGCATCGTCACCTCCGCGGACGTCTACCGCCGCGGCGCCGACGAGGTCGCCGACCAGCTGCGCCAGCGCATCGGCGACCGCCCGCTGTACATCTCCATCGACATCGACTGCCTGGACCCGGCGCACGCGCCCGGCACGGGCACCCCGGAGGCGGGCGGCATGACCTCCCGCGAACTCCTGGAGATCCTGCGCGGCCTCGCGTCCTGCAACCTGGTCTCGGCGGATGTCGTCGAGGTGGCGCCCGCGTACGATCACGCGGAGATCACGTCGGTGGCCGCGTCCCACACGGCGTACGAACTGACCACGATCATGTCCCGGCAGATTGCGGAGGCCCGCGCGAAGTGACTCACGACCACGACCTGGTGCTCCGCCCGACGCCGGCCCAGACGGAGGCCGCGCTGAACCCTCCGCCCGGCCGCCGGGGCGGAGACCTGGTCGTGGAGACCCTGGCCGGGCTCGGCGCGACGACCGTCTTCGGCCTGCCCGGCCAGCACGCCCTCGGCGTGTTCGACGCCCTGCGCCGCTCCGACCTGCGGTACATCGGCCTGCGGGTGGAGAACAACGCGGGGTTCGCGGCGGACGCGTACGGCCGGATCACGGGTGAGGCGGCGCCGCTGCTGCTGTCGACGGGCCCGGGCGCGCTGACAGCGCTGGCCGCGCTCCACGAGGCGGCCGCCGCGAGCGCCCCCGTCCTGGCGATCAGCAGTCAGATCCCGACCGCGGGACTGGGCGGCGGCCGCCACGGCTACCTGCACGAACTCCCCGACCAGGCCGCCTCGTTCCGGGGCGTGGTGAAGTCGGTTCACACGGTCCGTACGCAGTCCCAGATCCCGTCCGCGATCGAGGCGGCCTGGAAGTCGGCGCTGTCGGCCCCGCACGGACCGGTGTGGGTGGAGATCCCGCAGGACGTCCTGCTCGCCGAGACGCACATCCCGGTCGTGACCGGGGGCGACGCCTTCCCCGACGAGCTGTCTCCGCGCCCCGAACTGACCGCCGTCGCCGCCGACCTGCTGTCCCGTGCGTCCCGTCCGGCGATCATCGCGGGCGGGGGAGTGGTACGGGCGGACGCGTCGAAGAAGCTGCGTCAGCTGGCGGAGACGCTTCAGGCGCCGGTCGTCACCACCTACGGCGGCAAGGGCGCCTTCCCCTGGAAGCACCCTCTCTCGCTCCAGTCCTGGCTGGAGGACCGCCACACCACGGACTTCCTGGAGGACGCCGACGTCCTCCTGGTGGTCGGCTCGGGCCTCGGCGAACTCTCCTCGAACTACCACACGTTCAAGCCACGCGGCCGGGTCATCCAGATCGAGGCGGACCTCGGCAAGCTGGAGTCCAACCACCCGGCACTCGGCATCCACGCGGACGCCCGACTCGCACTGCAGGCACTGCTGGAGACGGTCTCCGAGCGGCAGGACCCGACCGCGCCGGAGCGCGTCCGCGCACTCCTCGCGAAGGTCGCCGCACGCATCGCCGCCCAGGAACTCACCCTGGAACAGGACGTGTTGGCGTCGGTGCGCAAGGCGCTCCCCGCCAACTCCCCGTCCTTCTGGGACATGACGATCCTCACCTACTGGGCCTGGCCCGCGTTCGACCCCAAGGGTCCCAACCACATGCACTCCGCCCAGGGTGCCGGCGGCCTCGGCTACGGCTTCCCGGCGGCGCTGGGCGCGGCCGCCGCGGACCCGACCCGCCCGGTGCTGGCGGTGTCCGGCGACGGAGGGGCCCTGTACTCCATCGCCGAGCTGGCGACGGCCAGGCAGTACGAGCTGAACGTCACCTGGCTGATCGTGGACGACGGCGGCTACGGCATCCTGCGCGCGTACATGACCGACGCCTTCGGCGAGGCCACGGCGACCGAGCTGACCCGCCCGGACTACGTGGCACTGGCCGAGTCGTTCGGGGTGCCCGGCGTACGGACGTCCCCGGAGACCCTGGAGGCAGACCTGGCGAAGGCGCTGGCCGCGCCCGGGCCTTCGGTGGTGGTCCTCCCGGCGGTCCTGCGGATGTTCGCGCCGACGCACCTGGGCTGACCAGTGACACTTGTCTCGGCAAGGATGGAGCAATGACCGACGCCGAGGTGAGCGAGGCCGAGACGGGCCTCGTGGGGAGCATCGTCGAGGGAGAGGCCACGGCCGTCTTCCGTTGGGGAGTCATCGTGGATCTGGGCCTGTCACGGGACGGCCTCATCGATGTCCTCTACATCGACGATGACGACAACTATGAGGTGGGCGACCGTGTGTCCTGCTGCCTCGACGGCTTTGACGAGATGAAGAACAAGTTCATCCTGAGGCCCCCGGGACAGTTACCTCTCGCGGAACGCCTGCGCAAGGCCAGGGAGCGGCGGGTCTCTCCTCCTGCCCCTTTGGACGCGGCCGGTATCGCGCGGTTCCTGCTGTCGCTGGACCGGTTCCAGAAACAGCTCGACGCGTTCATGCTCGGCGCCTACCTGGCATGCGACTTCGGCGGCGATTTTGGGGATGACGGCGATTCGACACTCAGCCCGCAGGTACGGCTCGATGTCGTGGACGGTGCGCCGCAGGTGACGCTCGACCATGCCATCACCTGGATGGACCGGACCCGGGACCAGGAGCTGAGCGAGTACCGCCTCGCCGTGACCCTCACCTTCGCCGAGGCGGGGATCACGGTGGAGGCGTTCGTCCGGCTCGACCTGGAGCGGGACATGGGCGAGTGGCCGGCCGGGGTCCACATCCCGTACCGGCAACGCGCCGACGGCCTCGTGCTCGACGAGGCACTCGCCTTCGTCGAGGCCCGGGTCGGGGAGCTGTGCCAAAGGTACGACGACGTGAACCGGCTGGGTCTGGGATCGTGAACCTGGAACCCCACCTCGCCGAGCTCGTCGAGCAGCTGCGCACGTCGTTTCCTGCCGGTCTCCGGGAGGACGGCGGGGACGACGAGGACTACGGGCCGCTTCTGGTCATCCTCTCGGAGCTCCTGTCGGAACGAAACCTCGGCGTGGTGGTCGAGGCCGCCTTCGGTCTCGACCGGCATGTGGTCCGCAATCATGCCGCAGCGGCCCTGTCCGTCCGGAAGCCCCCCGCCGGACAGGTGGAGCGGCTGAAGGAACGCATGGTCGGACACGGCTGGTGTCTCGAAGACGACGATGGGGGCTGAGTGGGGGCGTTCAACATGGCGGTCGTGCCGAGGCTGCACGGCTGCCCGGGGTGTGGGGACGAAGGGGCGATGACCCTGCAGTTCCACTTCGGGCACACGTTCCAGGACACCTACCGCATCGGCGAGCGCCTGCGGTGGGGAGGCAACGACAAGGGGACGCCGGGGCAAGGGCGGGCGGAGGTCATCGGGTATCAGGAGGCCTGCGGCACGTGCGGGCTCGACGAGGACCGGGAGTACGTCCTGGTCTTCGAGCACGACGTGCTGACCGGTGGCCACCGGTCAGCACTGCCCGATGACCTCGTGCGTCTCGGGTGACCGGGATGGATGAAGGGCCCTGCCGGACGTGTTCGGCAGGGCCCCTTTGTTTCGTGCGTTACCAGATCGCCTCGACCCACTCCGGGTGGTCGATGAACGGGTTGCGGTTGTGCTGGTACGTGTCGTAGATGACCTGGTTGCGCTTCTCCTCGAAGGCGCTCGGCGGGTCCTCGTCGTTCCACTGCTTGAGCACGGAGAGCTTGCCGATGTACGGGTTGCTGCCGTTGTTGACCTTCTCGTTGGGCTCCAGGTTGGCCCAGCCGTCGTCACCCTCGTAGCGCACGGCCATGTAGAGGATCATGCGGGCCACGTCGCCCTTGTCGGCGTCGCGCGGCTCGAAGGAGTCGGAGTCGACGAGGCTGCCGCCGCCGCCCGTGACCGCGCTGCCGCCGTTGTCGAAGTCCAGGTTGCCTCGGATGCTGTTGACCTTGACGTCCGCGGGGCGCAGGTGGTGCAGGTCGGTGCCGGGTCCGGTGGCCTCGCCGAAGTCGCCGTGGGACTTGGCCCACGTGTGTTCGCGGTTCCAGTCGCCGACGTCGCCGCCGTTGAGGGACTTGCTGCGCGAGACACCGCTGTACAGCAGGATCACGTTGCTGCTGTTGTTCGGGTCCTGGTCGGTGGCCTTGAGGGCGTTCCAGACCGCGGAGTACGAGATCTTCGTCTGGCTGCTGATGATGGTGTGCAGGGAGGACTTGAGGCTCGTGCCCGTCTTGCCGATCGCGTTCTTGTAGTACGTCGAGTCGTACGCCGTCGTCGTGGCCGCGGCCGGGCTCGCGGTCAGGGCGGGAGCGGCGAGGCCGACCAGGACGGCGGCGGTGGTCAGCGCGACCGGCTTCCAGCGGCGGCGGGTGCGTGTCGCCAGCATAAAGGGGGTCCCATCTACGCGGGTTGAATGGAGGCGGCAATCGGGAGAGTGACATGGACATGCGGCCATGTCCATGGAGTCGACGTGTCCATTGGGTGACGGGAAACGGCAAATCGGGGCTTGTCTACGCGAGTTGACGCGGCAGAACGGCCCCTGACCGGAAGTCAGGGGCCGTTGCGTGTTACGTCGGTGTCAGCTGATGTCCGACGCGTCCAGGCGGTAGATCGTCGACTGGTTGGCCGTGCCCTGCGAGGAGCTGTCCGACGTGTTCGACGTGCTGGACGAGCTCGACGTACTCGACGACGAACTCCCGCTGTACTCGCTCTCCTTCACCGCCGTGCCGTTCTTCTGCACCCACGCCGTGACCTCGGAGCTGACGTTGGACCCGCCGCCGGGGCCGCCGCCCATGCCGCCGCCACCGATCTGGAGGTAGTGCAGCTCGCCCGCCTTCACCAGCTCCTTGAGCCTGGCGAGGGTCATCGCCTTGTCGCTGCCCGACCAGCCCCACATGGAGATCACCGGCTGGCCGCTGCTGAGGATGAGCTGCGCGGCGCTCTGTGAACTGGACACCGCGAGCAGCCACTTGGCGCCGTCCTGGTGCTTCTTCAGGTAGGTGATCAGCTCGCTGCTCGCGCCCCCCATGCCGCCGCCGGGGCCGCCACCCGTGCCGCCGCCACCGCCGGGCTGCTGCCCGCTGTCGCCGGTGCCGCCCTGGGCCGTACCGCCGTTCCCGGCGCCGCCGTTGGGAGGCGTACCGCCCGCCTCGCCCGTGCCGCCCGGCAGCTCACCGTTCCCACCACCAGGAGTCGTCTGGCCGCCACCCGCCTGCTGGCCACCGGGGAACCCGCCCTGCTGACCGCCAGCCTGACCGTCCTGTTGACCCTGACCGTCCTGCTGGCCCTGCTGACCACCGGGCCCGCCCGCGTTCCCGCCCCCAGGGAACCCACCCCGGCCGCCGCCACCGCCGGGCCCTCCCATGCCGCCGCCCGTCGAGGGCCCGGCCGTAGGGTTCGTACCGCCCATGCCGCCGCCCGATCCCGCACCGGACGGCACCGACCAGGCGTACGCGGCCGGCCCCGCGACCGCTGCGAGGACCGCCGCGGCCACCGAAGCCGCCAGCAGACGAAGCCGGTTGCCCGACCGGAAGACGAACAGCCCCACGATCGCCAGCGCCATCACGACCCCGATGGCCGGCCACAGCCAGGTGTTCCAGCCGGAGGCCCGGCGCAGCAGCACGATCGCCCAGACGGCCGTGACGCCGAGCCCGAGGGGCAGCACCCACGCCCACCGCTTGTCGGCGCGGAAGGCGCGCAGCAGCATCAGGCCGCCGCCTCCGCAGAGGGCGGCGATGCCGGGCGCGAGCGCGGTCGTGTAGTACGGGTGCATGGTGCCCTCGGCCATCGCGAAGGTCAGGTAGTGCAGGGCGGTCCAGCCGCCCCACATCACCAGCGCCGCCCGCGTGGGGTCGGTACGCGGGGCGCGTCCGCACAGGACCAGGCCGCCGACCAGCGCGATCGCCGAGAAGGGGATGAGCCAGGAGATCTGGCCGCCGAGGATCTCGTTGAACATACGGCCGATGCCCGCGGTTCCGGAGAAGCCGCCGCCTCCGCCCCCACCGCCCCCGCCGTTGCCCTCGCCACCGAAGATCCGGCCGAGGCCGTTGTAGCCCATGATCAGGTTCCAGGCGCTGCCGTCGGTCGAACCGCCGATGTACGGCCGCTCGGACGCCGGGACCAGCGACACGGCCGCCGCCCACCAGAAGCTGCTGACCGCCAGGGCCACGCCCGCCAGCAGCAGGTTGACGATCCGCTTCACCAACTTCGGCTTGGCCGCGTACAGATAGACCGCGAAGACGGCGGGCAGCGCGATGTAGCCCTGGAGCATCTTCGTGTTGAAGGCGAGCCCGAAGCAGGCCGCCGAGCCGAGCAGCGGCAGCAGCCTGCCGCCCCGCACGGCCCGCAGGGCGAGGGCCGCGCCCGCCACCATGAGGAAGACCAGCAGGGTGTCGGGGTTGTTGTCACGGTTGATGGCGACGGTGATCGGGGTCAGGGCGAGGACCAGCGCGGCGACCGTCGCCGCGCCGTGCCCCCAGACCCGCTTCACGGACGCGTGCAGGATCCAGATCGTGGCCAGCGCGACCAGGACCATCGGCAGCATCATCTGCCAGGTGCCGAAGCCGAAGATCCGGCACGACAGGCCCATGACCATCAGGGCGAACGGCGGCTTGTCGACGGTCAGGAAGTTGCCCGCGTCCAGCGAGCCGAAGAACCACGCCTTCCAGCTCTCCGTGCCGCTCAGCACGGCGGCGCTGTAGAAGCTGTTGAGGCTCGACCCCGACAGGTTCCAGGAGTACAGGGCTGCCGCCAGGACCAGGATCGCGATCAGCGCGGGCAACGACCAACGCGGCGCCTTGTCCGGCGGGGGCGGTTGGGGGGCTGTCGCGGAGGTTGTCTGCGGCGGCCGGTCGGGGGACACGGTTGTGTGGGGGTGTGGATTGGTGGCAGATGTCACCCGTGCACAGTGCAGACGGCCGATGAGTGAGGGCTGTGCTCAACCTGGGGGCAGCCTGTGGGTGGGTGCCGTCTCCAAGCTGGTCAACAGCCAGGGTGGGCGATGCTGACTCAACATTCGTCAACGGTCACCAGGCCGATCAGTACGCGCTGCCGGGAAGATTAAAAAAGGCCAATGTGTTGGGCCGCCGTTGACCTACATGATCGACCAGCACATGATCCTCACAGCTTCTTTACATGGAGAACTAGGGGACGGGTGGGGCGTGTTCACGCACATACGGCGGCAGGGCTGGCGTCAGGCGGTCCTGAGCGGGGCGATAGCAGTCACGCTCTTAGGAACTGCAGTTCCGGTGATCGGGGCCGGGGCGACGCCAGCATTCGCCGATGACGGAGTGGTCCCGGTAGCGGCTGACAGGACTCCGGAGTCGGAAGCGAGTGCTCTCGCAGCGGAGATGAGCGAGCGGGTGGCCGTGGACGCGGCGACCACCGAGTCGTCTCAAGTCTTCGCCAACCCTGACGGTACCTTCACCCAGGAGATGAACGCGGCTCCCGTCCGCGCCCGGCAGGACGACGGCACCTGGGCCCCCCTCGACACCACTCTGGTTCCCGAGGCCGACGGCTCTGTGCGGCCAAAGAACACGACCGCCGGTCTCACCTTCTCGGGCGGCGGCAGCGGAGACGGGCTGGTAACGCTGGAGGGGGAAGGGCACGAGCTGAAGCTCGGCTGGCCCACCACGCTTCCGAAGCCCCGGCTCGACGGCGACACCGCCACCTACGCCGAAGTCCTCCCGGACGTCGATCTGGAACTGACCGCGCTGAGCTCCGGCTACACCTCGGTGCTCGTGGTCAAGACTGCGGAGGCGGCGAAGAACCCGGCGCTCGCGACGATCAGGATGACCGTCTCCGGCGGCGGCATGGACATCGCTCCGACGGCAGACGGCGGTTTCGTCGCGCGCAACGGCGACGGCACTCCGGTCTTCGAGAGTCCGGCGGGGCGGATGTGGGATTCGGCCGGTGACACCCAGGCCACCAACCCGCCCACTTACGGCGTCACCACGCAACTCGCCCGCACCGCTTCGTCAGCCGAGGGTGAGCTGGAGGTGACGGAGGCGGCTCCGCTGCCCGCCGCTGAGGGCGAGCCGGCCTCTGGGGAGGCACCCGGCAGCGGTGACGCGGCGGCCAAGCTCCCGCTCAAGGTCACCGGCACCACCCTGGAGATCACGCCCGATCTGGCCCTGCTGCACGGTGAGGACACCGTCTTCCCGCTCTACATCGACCCGCCGACCAAGGGCATCGCGCGGGGCGACTGGACGGCTCTGGCCTCCAACGGCACCAAGTACTGGGAGTTCGACAAGGACAAGGGCGTAGGGCGCTGCTCCAACTACGCCGGCTACCTCTGCTCCAACAGCCCGTACACCCAGCGCATGTACTTCGAGTACCCCCTGTCGTCGATCCACGGCAAGAAGGTCCTGGACGCGACGCTCGAGGTGTACCAGGTGTGGACGTTCTCCTGTGATCCGCACTGGTACGACCTGAGCCGCGTGGACAAGGGCATCTCCTCCAGCACCACTTGGTCGTCCCGCCCTACCGGTGTGGATCTGATGGGTGACCGGAACGTGGCTTACGGGCGGGGCACTCTGTGCAGCCCGTCGCAGCCGGCGAACTGGGTGCGCTTCAGCGACAACGTGGGTGAGGAGACGAACGAGAACCTGACGACGACCCTCGCCTCCTACGCCTCGAACAAGCAGTCGCAGATCACCTTCTCGCTGACCGCGCACGACGAGTCGGATGCCGGGGCCTGGGCGCGGTTCCGCAACGACGCGAAGTTGTCGGTGACTTACGTGTCCTACCCGGGCAAGCCGACCTCGTACGGCGTGCAGCAGGGCACCACCGGTCGGGCCTGCAACGCCTCCACGCTGCCCCTCGCCACCAGCGACACCACGCCGAAGATGCTGGCCACGGTGCAGTCGGCCGACGGCTCCAACTCGCAGCTGCGCGCTTCGTTCGAGGTGTGGAAGGCCGACGGCTCCAGCCGCGCCTGGTCCGCGGCCTCGCCGAGCAGTGCCTGGGTGGCCGACAATGCCGTCCGTGACGCGTCCACCAGCACGCTGCCGGCGCAGACGAACTACCGGATGCGGGTCAAGACGCAGGCCTACTACAAGACCGACCGGGGCGCGACCGGTGTCCTGGACTCGGCCTGGTCGTCCTGGTGCTACTTCCGCGTCGACACCGACTCGCCGCCACCTCCGATCGTGACCAGCACGGACGGCCTCTACAAGCCGGCCGAGACCGACCCGGCCGCGGGCGGCGTGGGCACGCCGGGCAAGTTCACCTTCACACCCGCCGACACCAACGCCGGTACGGCCGGCATCCAGTCGGACGTCGTCAGCTACAAGTGGAAGCTGAACAGCGGCGCGCTCTCCGCCCCGATCAACGTCGCCAAGGGCACGGCCACCACGAAAACGATCACGCCTAACCAGGCCGGTGAGAACACCCTTCAGGTCTGGGGCTACGACGCGGCCGGGCACAGCTCGCTCACCGGCTACTACAGCTTCCTGGTCAAGGGCGCCGAGAAGCCCTCGGGGACCTGGCACCTGGACAAGGCGCTCACCGACTCCACCACCGCGACCCAGCACCCGCTGACCTCCACGGGGGCCACCTGGGACACCTTGGCCCGCAGTGGCTCCGGCGCAGTGAGGTTCAACGGCACGACCGGCTACCTCTCCACCTCCGGCGCGGTCCTGGACACCACCAAGTCCTTCACCGTCTCGGCCTGGGCGCGTCTGACGAAGAAGGACGCCAATTACGCCGTTCTGTCCCAGGCGGGCACGAACGCCTCCGGGTTCCATCTGTACTACTCCAGCTCCTACAACGCCTGGATCTTCAACCGCCACCACACCGATGTCGCAGACCCCGTGATCACCCGTTCGGTCGGCACCAAGCCGCCGGTCCTGAACGTCTGGACCCATCTGGCGGGCGTCTACGACGCGGCCGGGCAGACCATCCAGCTCTACGTCAACGGCGTCCCGCAGGGCGATCCGGTGCCGTTCACCGCAACGCCGTGGAAGGCGTCCGGCGGCCTGCAGGTCGGGCGGGTCTGGCATGCTGCGGCCGGCAAGGAGAACTTCGCCGGAACCATCGACGAGGTGAAGGTATGGTCCCGCGCCCTGGCGGACACCGAGGTCGCGCACGAGGCCTGGCTGGAGGACGAGGACCTCAGCGACGGCACCGCAGGCGACCCCGTCCCGGCACTCGTCGGCAAATGGGACGCCACCGACATGGCTAACGCGACCGGCACCACGGTCAAGGACACCAGCGGCTTCGGCCGGAACCTCACGCTCAACGGAGCCGCCCTCACTCAGTACACCACCGGTGATGCGGAGAGCGGCGAAGAGGTGACGACCTCGCAGACGATGGCCCTGAACGGCACCAGCGGGTATGCGACCGCCACCGGTCCGGTCGTCGACGACTCAGGTTCGTTCACAGCGACCGCCTGGTCCACCTTGAACCCAGCCAGGCTCGCCGACACCAGCAAGTCGTACGCGGTGCAGGTGTTCGGCCAGTCGGGGACGAGCCAGTCCTCCTGGGGCGTCTGGTACGAACAGCCAGCTGGCAGCACCCAGGGCCGGTGGACGTTCGGCCGTCCCGACAAGGACGGCACCGGCGCAGCGTGGACCGAGAGCGAGTCCACCGCCTTCACCACGGCCAAGCTGGGCGTCCCGGTCATGCTGACGGTCGTCTACGACGCGCAGGCGGCAGCCGACCCCGACGACACCTCCCAGCTCGGCGCACTCAAACTCTACGTCGACAGCGCCCAGATGGGCGACGAGGACGGCGTGCCGTACCCGGCCCCCTGGCAGGGCAGCGGAGCGTTCGAGATCGGCCGGGCGAAGATCAACGGCGCTGCCACGCGCTACTTCCCCGGAACCATCGACAGCGTCCGCGTCTGGGCGGGAGCCACCTCCACCGACACGATCGCCAACCGGCACAACACCGAGCAGCAGTAGCAACGGGAGGGGACAGGGCGGGCCTGCATGCCCGTCCTGTCCAGTCCTGTTCGAAACACCCTGCGCGTCTCTGCGGATGCGCCGTCGAGATCCGGCGCGCCCGAGCGCCTCCTGCCCATATCCGAGAACCGGGAATACACCGTGCCTTCATCACCTTTTCGCACACGCTTGCCAGGGGCGGTCATACGCCGCTGGCTCGGCCGTGGCGCATTGGTCGCCTCTCTCTCCCTCCTGCCCCAGGTCGTGGCTCCGCCGGGCTACGACTTCGCCGCCCAAGCGCAGTCCGCGGCGGCCCGCAAGAAGTTAGAGGAACGGCCCGACGCGAAGATCGACAAGGTGGGCGTGCTCAAGCCCGGCACGTCCAAGGCCCCGAAGGACAAGGCCGCCTCCGCCTCCCGTGAGACCCGTGAGCGGCTGAAGAAATCCGCATGGCCCAAGGCCGGCAAGGCCACCGCCGAGGTCGCGGCGAACGGCGAGGCCGCCGTCACTGTCGGCGGACTCGGCGTGAAGCTGGCCCAGGAGCCTGCCACCCCGGCCTCCAAGCTGACGAAGAGCAAGAAGAAGGCGAAAGCCACCGGCCCGGCCGAGAAGGTGGCGCTCAGCATCCACGCCCAGTCGGTCACGAAGAAGGCGGGCGTCAATGGCGTCCTGCTCACCGTCGACCCGGCCGGAGCCGCCTCCGGAAACTCCGCCGGTGACACCGACAAGCTCCGGGTCTCCCTGGACTACTCCTCCTTCAACGACGTCTACGGCGGCAACTTCGGCCCCCGTCTGCGCCTGGTGACGCTCCCGGCGTGCGCGCTGACCACCCCGCAGAAGAAGTCCTGCCGCACCCAGAGCCCGGTGCCCGGCGCGGGCAACGACGCCGGGTCCCAGACCCTGACCGGCACGGTCTCCGCCCGCACCCTCGCAGCCGGCACCCCGATGCTGCTGGCGGCGGCAGCCGACAGTTCGGGCGGCGGCAGCGACTACAGCGCCACCCCGCTGTCCCCGACCGCGACCTGGGAGGCCGGCGGCAGCACGGGTGACTTCACCTGGAACTATCCGCTGCGCGTCCCTCCGGCGACCGCCGGCCCCGCGCCGAATCTCTCGATCTCCTACAACTCCGCCTCGGTGGACGGCCGTACGGCAGGGGAGAATAACCAGACCTCGGTGATCGGCGAGGGCTTCTCGATCACCGAGTCCTACATCGAGCGCAAGTACGGCTCCTGCAAGGACGACGGCCAGTCAGGCAAGGGCGATCTGTGCTGGAAGTACGCCAACGCCACCCTGGTCCTCAACGGCAAGGCCGTCGAGCTAGTCAACACCTGCACCGACAAGGCGGCCTGCGACACCGCCGCACTGTCCGAGGCGTCCGGCGGCTCATGGAAGGTGAAGAACGAGGACGGCACACGCGTCGAGCACCTCACCGGCGCCACGGCCAACGGCGACAACAACACCGAGTACTGGAGGGTCACGGACGCGGCTGGCATCCAGTACTTCTTCGGCAAGCACCGGCTGCCCGGCTGGAGCGACAAGGGCACTACCGACACCGCCGACGACGACCCGGTCACCAACTCGGTGTGGACCGTCCCGGTCTTCGGCGACGACTCCGGCGAGCCCTGCCACAAGTCGACCGGTTTCGCCGACTCCGCCTGCTTCCAGGCCTGGCGCTGGAACCTGGACTACGTGGTGGACCCTCACGGCAACGCCTCGACCTACTGGTACGGCCGGGAGACGAACTACTACTCCAAGAACGCCGACACCACGGTCAACGGCACCGTCTACACCCGCGGCGGCATTCTCAACCGCATCGACTACGGTCTCCGCAGCGACCTGATCTACGCCAGGCCTGCCGCCCAGCAGGTCCGCTTCACCTACGCCGAGCGCTGCGTCGTCTCGGGCGGTTGCTCCAGTCTGACCAAGGACACCAAGGCCAACTGGCCGGACGTGCCCTTCGACATGATCTGCGCAGCGTCGACCAAGTGCACCACGCAGATCGGCCCGGCCTTCTTCACCCGCAAGCGTCTCAGCGATGTCACCACCTCGGTG
This sequence comes from Streptomyces sp. NPDC002888, assembly GCF_042888465.1. Taxonomy (NCBI): domain Bacteria; kingdom Bacillati; phylum Actinomycetota; class Actinomycetes; order Kitasatosporales; family Streptomycetaceae; genus Streptomyces; species Streptomyces sp. NPDC002888. Next base: position 69,975 of record NZ_JBIAPU010000027.1, read on the forward strand.
TGGACCGGCAGCGGCACCACTCGCCGGGAGGTGGACACCTGGCACCTCGAGCACAGCTTCCCCAACACCGGTGACGCCTCCTCGGCGAGCCTGTGGCTGAAGTCCATCCAGAACACCGGCAAGGCCAACAGCACCGCGGCCGCCATGCCGCCGGTCGTCTTCGGCGGCATCCAGATGCCCAACCACGTCGAGGGCAGCGGCCCGGACACCCTGCGCTACATCAAGTGGCGCGTGCGCACCATCAAGTCCGAGACCGGCTCCACCCTCACCGTCAACTATTACGACCCGGACTGCGTCTGGGGCTCAAGCATGCCGGGGAAGGTCGACAAGAACACCCGCCGCTGCTTCCCGGTCAAGTGGTCCCAGTCCGGAGCGACCCCGGTCACCGACTGGTTCCACAAGTACGTGGTGAGCTCCGTCTTCCAAGATGATCCCTACGGCCACGGCGACACCGGCGAGAAGTACTACGACTACCAGGGCGACGCCGGCTGGGCCTACGCCGACGATGAAGGCTTGACCAAGCCGTCCAACCGGACCTGGTCGCAGTGGCGCGGGTACGGCAAGGTCGTGGAGACCTCCGGCGACTCCGAGGGCCCGCGCTCCAAGAAGTCCACGCTCTACATGCGCGGCCTGAACGGCGAGAAGGAACTCGACGGCACCGCCCGCGTGGAGAAGGTCACCGACTCCACCGGCACCGCCATCGACGACTCCCGCCAGTACGCCGGCTTCGTCCGCGAGACCATCGTCTACAACGGCGCCGAGGAACTCAGCGGCACCATCAACACCCCCTGGTCCCACAGGAACGGCAGCCACACCTACAGCTGGGGCACCACCGAGTCCTGGATCGTCCAGGCCGACGAGACCGCCACCCGTACCAAGACCTCCACCGGCACCCGCACGGTCAAGCAGAAGACCACGTACGACACCACGTACGGCATGCCGCTCACCGTGGAGGACAGCGGTGACGCCGCCAAGACCGGCGATGAGTCCTGCGTGCGGACCAGCTACGCCCGCAACACCTCGGCCTGGCTGGTGAACGCGGTCTCGCGCACCGAGACCTACTCGGTCCCCTGCGCGACTATCCCGACGCTCCCCGACGACGTCGTCTCCGACGTCACCACGGCCTACGACGGCCAGGCGGTCGGGGTGGCGCCCACCAAGGGCGAGATCACGGCCTCACACCGGGTCGCGAGCTACAACGCGGTGGACAAGTCCCCCGTCTACCAGCAGGTCTCCAGCTCCACCTACGACAAGCTGGGCCGCCCGCTCACCGCGACCAACGCCGGCAACCGCACGGTCAAGACCACCTACGTCCCCGAGGACACCGGCTACGGCCCGCTGACGTCCAAGACCACCATCGATCCCAAGCTGTACACCTCCACCACCGAGGTGGACCCGGCCTGGGGCACGGCCACCAAGACCACCGATGCCAACGGCAACGTCACCGAGTGGTCCTTCGACGCGCTCGGCCGCCTGCGGTCGGTCTGGAAGCCGGACCGCTCCCGCACGCTCAACGACGCTGCGAGCATCGTCTACGCCTACAGCATCAACAACGACAAGGAAACCTGGGTCCGCACCGACGCCCTCAAGGCCGACGGGAAAACCTACAACAGCGCATACGAGATTTTCGACGGCCTGCTGCGGTCCCGCCAGAAGCAGGCCCCCGCGCCGAACGGCGGCCGGGTGATCTCCGAGACGCTCTACGACGACCGCGGCCTGGCCTACATCACCAACAGCCAGGTGCACGACGACAACTCCCCCTCGGGCACGCTCGCCAACACCTTCCCCGGCTCCGTCCCCGCCTCCACCGAGACGGTCTTCGACGCGGCCGGCCGCGCCACCGAATCGGTCTTCCGGGTCTACGACCAGGAGAAGTGGCGCACCAAGACCGACTACCAGGGCGACCGCACCGCCGTCACCGCCGCAGAGGGCGGCACCGGCACGCTGACGATCGTCGACGCCCGAGGCCGGGTCACCGAGCGCCGCGAGTACGGCGGCCCCGTCCCGACCGGCACCGCCTACACCCGCACCCAGTACGAGTACACGCCCGGCGGCCAGCTCAAGAAGCTGACCGGTCCCGACGGGGCGGTCTGGACGTACGGCTACGACCTGCGCGGCCGCAAGACCACCTCCACCGACCCGGACAAGGGTCGTATCGACACCATCTACAACGACCTCGACCAACCGCTGACGGTCACCACCACCCTCAACGGCGCCTCCCGCACACTGATCACCGACTACGACGAGCTCGGCCGAAAGACCGGCACCTGGGACGGCGCGAAGGACAACGCCCACCAGCTCACCAAGTTCACCTACGACTCCCTGGCCAAGGGACAGCCGACCGCCTCGATCCGCTACATCGGCGGAACCACCGGCAAGATCTACTCACAGGTCGTCACCGGCTACGACGCGCTGAGCCGCCCCAAGGGCACCAAGACCGTCATCGCCGCCAGTGACCCCCTGGTCGTCGCCGGCGCGCCGCAGACCTCCACCACCTCCACCACCTACAACATCGACGGCACGGTCCAGTCCACCTCGATGCCCGCGGCGGCCGGCCTGCCCGCCGAGACCGTCACCAACAGCTACAACGGCCTCGGCATGGTCACCGGCACCGACGGCATGACCGACTACGTCCAGAACATCGGCTACTCCCCGTACGGCGAGATCGAGGAGACCCGCCTGGGCACCTCCACCGGGGCCAAGCAGCTCCAGATCCTCAACCGCTTCGAGGACGGCACCCGTCGCCTGGCCAACAGCCACACCGTCGACCAGACCAACACCGGCTACACCAGCGACGTCGACTACGTCTACGACGCCACCGGCAACGTCAAGTCGATCACGGACAAGGCGGGCGGCAAGGACACCCAGTGCTTCGCCTACGACGGCTACCGCCGCCTGACCGAAGCCTGGACCCCGTCCTCCAACGACTGCACCACCGCCCGCTCGGCGAGCGCGCTCGGCGGCCCGGCGCCGTACTGGACCAGCTGGACCTACAAGCCCGGCGGCCTGCGCGAAACGCAGACCGAGCACAAGGCCGCCGGTGACACCAGCACCGCGTACGGCTACCCCGCCGTCAACGCCTCCGGCGCCGGCCAGCCCCACACCCTGACGTCCGTCAGCGTCAATGGCGGCACCGCCAAGACCTACACCTACGACGAGCAGGGCAACACAGCCAAGCGGTACAGCCCCAGCGGCACCGCGCAGAGCCTCGTCTGGGACATCGAAGGAGAACTTACCCACCTCACCGAAGGCACCAAGACCACCGACTACCTCTACGACGCCAACGGCGAACTGCTGATCCGCCGCGGCCCCGCCAAGACCGTCCTCTACCTGGCCGGCCAGGAACTCCACTACGACACCGCCGCCAACAAGTTCACCGCCCAGCGCTACTACCCGGTCGGCGACGCCACCGCCGTCCGCACCGAGACCGGCCTGTCCTGGATGGTCGACGACCACCACGGCACCGCCTCCATGACGGTCGACGCGACCACACAGGCCGTCACCCGCCGCTACACCAAGCCCTTCGGCGAGGCACGCGGCGCGACTCCGCCGACCTGGCCCGACGACAAGGGCTTCCTCGGCAAACCCGCCGACATCGACACCGGACTCACCCACATCGGCGCCCGCGAGTACGACCCGGCCAGCGGTCGCTTCCTCTCCGTCGACCCCGTCCTCGCCCCCGACGACCACGAGTCCCTCAACGGCTACGCCTACGCCAACAACACCCCCGTCACCAAGTCCGACCCCACCGGCCTTAGGCCCATCACGGCCTGCGAGTACGGGTGCAGCGACGGCAAGGGCGGCTCCTACCGGGACCACCTTTCTCCCAATGGCAACGGCGGCTGGACCTACCACTCCACGCAGACCTACACCCAGACGTTCCAGTACCAGAAGGCGGGCGGCGGTACCGGAAGCGGCACCATGACCGTCACTGTCCGCACGGACGGGGGCCACAAGTCGGCGCAGGTCGTGTTCAAGAAGGGACCCGACCCGAAGCCTCAGCAAAGAGAAGGATGGCAGTGCCGAGCCTGTTGGGCTATGGGAACGAACCCTCACTACAACCCGAAGGCCGACGACCTTCCAGACACCGGCAAGCTCGCGACATGGCAGAAGGTTGTACTGGGCGTTGTCGCAGTCGTGGCGATAGCCGTGACCGCCGCCCCAGTTGCCGTTGCACTGGGCGATGGGTGCCTGGCCACCGCACCGGTCTGCGCCGCGGAGATCGCAGAGATGGTGACCGGCGGGGCGTCCGGCGGAAGCCTGACAGTTGGCAGCGCGGCCGCCGCGGGTGGTTATAGTGCGGCCCGCTCTACAATCCTGGGCGGAAAGTACTTCACCCCCGAAACGGGCCTTAAGGGTCTTATTAACCCAGGCAGAGGAGAGACGAATTGCCGGGGATGTGTGATCTCACTCGATCAACTCATGGCTGGCGGGGCTCATTCGAACGCCATCCCCACGCTCGAGCGCGGTTCTTTGAAACCGATCGAAGAGTTCTACGGTAGAAAGTTCCGAGGCAGAAGCTTTTCGAATATCGTGAGCGACATGCAGAAGGCCGGGCCTGGGGCCCGAGGTATCGTGTGGGGGCAGGACGATGAAGGCGGCCATGTGTTCAACGTGTTTAACATCCAAGGGAGGGTGACGTTTCTGGACGGGCAGTCTGGGAATGCAAGCCACGCCCCCACATGGGACGGCTATCAGTGGATGAGGACAAACTGATGCTTTCAGAAGCAGAGGGCCGCTTGGTTGCAGATGCATTTCTGCAAGCGAGCCGAAAGACCAGCGAACCTGAACTGGCGATCGACTGGAATAGAGTGCGGGTGAAAGAGGGAATTCTTATCGCTCCGTACAATTCTGTTCAATTCTTGAAGAGTAGAAACTACGAGCATCAATTGCTGGACTGCTGGCCAATTTTGGTCGATCTATCCACAGGGCAAGCCCGATTCGGCGAGTTGGAGGAGCGGGCCTTCTGGAAGGGCTCTTAGCAGCCATCTTTTTTGCTGGCCCGTCGAGTGGCGGGCCAGCAGGAAAGAGATCGAACTCCAGACGATTCGGGCGATAGGCGTGACCACCGCCCCAGTAGCCGTTCCATTGGGCGAGGAGTGCCTGGCCACGGCCCCAGTCTGCGCCGCGGAGATCACAGAGAGGGTGAGCGGGGGCCCTGGCGGCAGCCCGGTTGTGGGGAGCAGGGGCGCTGGGTGCAGTCAGCAGCAACCGGCTCGCGCCTTCACCCGCGAAGCCGAAGTCCGCCGCAGCGCAAATGTCGCCGGAGCCGCTGCAACAGATCCGGCACCTCGTTGAGGAGATCCGGCGGCGCCAAGCGGTGTACCCGCCTCCGAAGCCGCCGCAGCGCCGTCGCCGCTCGCGGCAGTACCCGGTGGCCGGCCGAAACCCCTTTGAGCTCGTAACACGATCTTGTTGAGCTGTCCTGGCCGGGCGTGACCGATGTGACGATTCGGCCGTTCGGGAGGGTGTGAGTACTCGGCCGTGGATCGTGGATGACGACTTGTGGACGCTGATCGAGCCGCTGTTGCCGCCCTGGCCGGAGCGATCTCCGGGGCCTCGGCCGGTGGCGGACCGGCTGTGTCTGCAGGGCATCCTGTACGTGCTCCACAACGACATAGCCTGGCAACTGCTGCCCCTGGAGCTGGGTTCGGCTCCGGACAGACCTGCTGGCGGCGTCTGGAGAGGTGGCAGCAGGCTGGGGTCTTCGACCGGCTGCACCGCATTCTGCTTGCCGAGCTGAATGCGGCCGGCGAACTCGACTGGTCGAGGGCGTGTGTGGACGGCTCCCACATCCGCGCGAAAAAGGGGAGCCGACACCGGTCCGTCACCGGTCGACCGCCGGAAGACGGGCAGCAAGCACCACTTGATCTGCGACGGACGCGGCACCCCGCTCAAGGTCATCACCACCGCGGCGAACGTCAACGACGTCACCCAGACCCTCGCCCTGGTCGACGGCATCCCGCCGGTGGCCGGGCGCCCCGGCCGGCCACGCCGCCGCCCCGATGCGCTGCTCGGGGACAAGGGCTACGACTCCAACCCCCACCGCAAAGAGCTGCGCAAGCGGCGGATCCTGCCGGTCATCTCCCGCAAAGGCGACCCGAACATCAAGGGCCTGGGCAAACTCCGCTACGTCGTCGAGCAGACCTTCGCCCTGCTCCACCAGTTCAAACGCCTCGCCGTCCGCTGGGAACGCCGCACCGAACTCCACGACGCCTTCGTCTCATTGGCCTGCAGCCTCATCTGCTGGAGACGCCTCAAGAAAATCCGATCATGATCGCGTCACGAGCTTTTGGCTACAACTCACACCACTCACCCAGGGGGCCGGCCGCCCGCGTCTGCGTGAAGTCGTGCACCAGGTCCCACGCCCGATCTGTATCCAGGACAAAGTCGCCCGTGAACGCGGCGAGGTCGTCCATGATCGGGACTTCGACCTCAGCACCTGAGGGCGCAGTGCCGTCTCCTACGAGCAGAGACATCCGCTCGGTGTCACTCATCAGGTGAACGACCGCGTGATCATCTCGGAAGGCCAGGGTCAGCACCGGGAACTCCCTGTTCGGTGACCGAACCTCGACGTATCCCTGGCCACAGGAACGCAGGTCGTTGAAGCGATCTGACAGATCCTTCACCTCCGTGCGTCTCTCAACCGGATCGAACAGTCCCGATTCCGGCGACGTCGCCGCCCACACCACGCTCATCCAGTCCCGCTTCCCCACACAGGCCATCGCCCACAATCCAGGGCCACGCTCCCACGCTCCACCACGACACGACTACTGGGACTGGGTCGCATGATCGTGTTACGAGCTCTTTGGCAGCCCGCGCGCCACCGCAAGCGCCGCCAGGGATGAGTCGAACGGAGCGGCCGATGATGGTCGGCTTCCTAGTACTACAGCCGGTTGTTCACGTGACGTGGTGGCGGTTGGCTCGTTGCTTCGTTCGTGGGACTGAAATTGCCGCTTGGTGTGATGCGGACGGATGAGTTGAGCGAGGCTGAAGTCCGGGCGTTGGAGGGGGAGTTGGAGGCGCTGTGTGCCTCGGTGGACGATGTGTTCGCGCGCCCGGCCTCCCGGGAGAACCTGCGGGCGATGGTGCGCGGGCTGCTCAGCGAGGTGCCGCGCAAGAACCTGTGGCAGCTCGCGGAGGCTGCCGGCCACCCCAACCCGGACCGGTTGCAGGGCTTCCTGGCCAAGGCCGCGTGGGACGCGGACGAACTGCGCGACCGGGTCCGGGCCTTCGCGGTCGCAGCGCTGGCCGCCGACGACGCGGTGCTGATCGCGGACGAGACCGGCGACATCAAGAAGGGAACCAAGACCGCCGGTGTCCAGCGTCAGTACACCGGAACTGCGGGCAGGGTCGAGAACGCCCAGGTCAGCGTGCACCTGTCGTACGGATCCAGTAAGGGCCGCACCCTGGTCGACAGCGAGCTCAACCTCGGCAGGAACTGGGCCGGCACCACCGCGGAGCACGAACGCCGCTGCGCAGAGCAGGGCATCCCGCCCGAACGCGCGAGCGCGGTGGCCACCAAACCGGAGCTGGCCCGGCGGATGCTGGAGCGCGCGCTGGCGGCCTCGGTGCCGTTCACCTATTTCCTGGCCGACGAGGCCTACGGGCAGTGCCGTGCGCTGCGCGCCTGGCTGGAGGAACACCAGGTCCGCTACGTGCTCGCCATCCCGAAGAACGAGGTGCTGGCGCTGCCCGACGGGCGCACCCGGCAGGCCCGCGAGCTGCGGGCGCTGGTGCCGGAGGATGCCTTCGAGCGCCGGTCCTGTGCGGACGGCGCCAAGGGCCCTCGCGAGTACGACTGGGCCGCTGTCCAACTCGCCTCCGTGTCTACGGGGCTGGAGCGTCACCTGCTGATCCGCCGCTCGACCGTGCCCAACAAGAAGGACAAGAGGACCGGCGAACTCGTCCGGGAGATCGCCTACTTCCTGTGCCACACCCACCCGGACACGACCCTGGCCGAGATGGTCGTCGCCGCCGGACAGCGCTGGATGGTGGAGGAGTCGTTCCAGGTAGCCAAGGGACAGGTGGGGCTGGACGAGCACGAGGTACGCAAATGGTGCTCGTGGTACCGGCACACCACCGTGTGCATGCTCGCCATGGTCTTCCTGGTCACCGTCCGGAGCCGGCTTATACCAGCCCCGCCAACTACCCGGCCCCCGACCGTGAACGAGATCCGCCGCCTGTACGACCGGATCGTGCTCGCTCCCGCCCGCACCGCCCGGACCTGGCTGGCCATGCACTGGCACCGCTGGCGCACCCGCCACCAAGCCCGAGCCCGAACCAGCCACTACCGCACCCGAGCCGCCCGCGCTCACTCACCGTGAAACCACCGGCTGTAGTACTAGCCTCGCGCTTTCACGAGGCGTGCTGTCCGGCTGGTGATCAAGCAAGCAGAAAGTGCCTCTGACCAGCGAGAATGAGGATTGCTGAGGTCCTTGTTCCCGCCACCGCCGGAGGCACTTTCCAGGTGAAGAAGCGTATCGGGTCCTACCCGCGTGTCCGCGTCGAGGGCGGCGGTCGCGGAGTCGTCTCGCAGGCCGGGGCCGTGCTGCTGGTCGAGACGATCCGCAAGTCCGGTCTCGACGCGGCGATATCAGCGGCGCTCGTGCCCTGGCGCAGACCGCGGGCGGTGCACAATCCGGGCAAGATCCTGCTGGATGTCGCGCTCGCGGTGGCACTGGGCGGGGACTGCCTGGCCGATGTGGGCATGTTGCGAGCCGAACCGGCCGTGTTCGGGCCGGTGGCCTCCGACCCCACGGTCTCCCGGCTGATCAGCACGCTGGCGTCGGGCGGACAGCGGGTCCTGGCCGCGCTGCGCACCGCCCGTGCCGAAGTACGTGAACACGTGTGGCGGTTGGCCGGTGAAGCAGCGCCGGACGCGGGCGGGCAGGTGATCGTGGACATCGACGGAGTCCTCGTCCTGGCCCACTCCGAGAAACAGGACGCCGCCGCGACCTGGAAGAAGACGTTCGGCCACCACCCGCTGATGGGGTTCGTCGACCACGGCCGCGGCGGGTCCGGTGAGCCGGTCGTGGGACTGCTGCGGCCCGGCAACGCAGGCTCCAACACCGCCGCCGACCACATCGAGGCCACGAAACTGGCCCTGGCCCAGCTGCCGAAGCGGTTGCGGCGCGGACGTCAGACACTGAGCTTCTTCGAGGTGGCCACCGATCGGGTGATGGGCCGTGAAGCGCAACGAGCGAGGCCCCCGGGCTGTTGATCGAGATGTCTGACGTCTCAATCACGTTGCTCGGGGGCCTCGTTGGTCATCCATCCTGCCGCACTCGACCTGCCGCATGCACTCGTGGAGTGGCTCACCATGCTGATCGTCACCCGTGAGGGCGACCGGCGCTGCAAGCTCCGTCCGTCTCAGCGCGCGATGGTGGCACTGGTGTACCTGCGTGAACACACCACTCTCGCGAAGATCGCTGCCGGGTTCGGGATCAGCGAGTCCACCGCCCACGCCTACACCAGCGCGGTCGTCGACCTGCTCGCCGAACGTGCACCGGGCCTGCTGAAGACGCTGCGCGAGCACGAACCCGACTTCGTCCTGCTCGACGGCACCCTCGCCGAGTGCGACAGGGTCGGCGACGGCCGGGCCGACTATTCCCACAAACACCGGCGCCATGGTGTGAACGTGCAGGTCGTCACCGACCCCGGCGGCCGGCTGCTGTGGCTCTCGCCCGCCCTGCCGGGCCGCGCCCATGACCTGACCGCGGCCCGCACCCACCGGATCATCCGGATCTGCGAGCGCCAGGGCGTTCCCATCCTGGCCGATCTCGCCTACCAGGGCGCCGGCCCGTGGCTGACCACCGGCATCAAACGCAGGCCTTTGCAGGAACTCACCCCCACCGAAAAGACCCTCAATCAAGCACTGGCCGCAGCGCGAGCGCCTGTCGAACGCGGCGTCGCTCGGCTGAAGTCCTGGCGAATCTTCCGCAGGTCCCGATGCAGCCCCAACTGCATGACGTCAATCGCCAAGGCCATCCTCACACTGGAGCGGCAACGCTGAAGAAGCTCACTGATCCGTACCGACTCCGGCGGCGGCACCCACGAGTTCGTCGCCTGGCTCGCCCAGCGCGGGAGGTGGCTATCGTACTCAGTCGGCATGACCATCACCGACGCCATCCACCAGGCCGTCCTGAAGGTCCCGGCCCCGGCCTGGACACCGGCCGTGGAACCTGATGGCGAGATCCGCGACGGCGCCTGGGTCGCCGAACTCGCCGGCGACTGCCTGAACGGCTGGCCGAAAGGGCTGCGGCTGATCGTCCGCAAGGAACGGCCGCACCCCGGCGCCCAACTGCGCTTCACCGACGCCGACGGCATGCGGCTGACCTGCTTCGCCACCAACACCGCGAGCGAGGCGATCGCCACCCTCGAACTACGCCACCGGCATCGGGCCCGGGCCGAGGACCGCATCCGCGCCGCCCGCGCCACCGGCCTCCGCAACCTCCCCCTGCACGACGCCGCACAGAACCAGATCTGGCTGGAGATCATCCAGATCGCCCTCGATCTCCTCGCCTGGATGCCCCTGCTCGCCCTGACCGGCCAAGCCCGGCTCTGGGAGCCCCGCCGACTGCGGCTTCGGCTGTTCTCCACCGCCGCCCAGCTCATCACCACCGGCCGCCGCCGCTACCTCCGCCTCGCCGAGCACTGGCCCTGGACCGACGTGATCACCGATGCCCTGGACCGGCTCCACGCCCTCCCGAACCCCGGCTGACCAGCACGTTCCCGTCCCTGCGAACAGCACCAGCCCACCGGAACCGTGGAACCCGGCGCACACCCGACGCGACAACCGGGCCATCAGCCTGCCCATACGCCGAAAATCCTCACCAACACCCACCACAAAGGGCCCGTCAACAAGCTGACGGACCCTCATGAACGATCGAGGCTAGCCGCCTTGCGCGCCGGAGCCGGCTTCGTCTGCTGCGGCTCGGCAGCCGCCTCGCGGCCGCCGCGGCCTGGTCGATGCTGCCCTGCAGGACCGACATGAGGTCTACGACATTGGTGGCCTGCGGCGGCTCCGCCTCTGCCGCGATCTTCTGCGCGAGATAGCTGACAGGGCTGATGATAGTCAATCTGGCTCTGCAATGTGACATATTGACTCTCGGGAAATTGGTCGGGAGGAGATCCTGCTGGCCTGCAGGGATGGAAGTTTTCCATGTCTCCAGCCGTATGATCGCTCTTGCTGATCCGGCCGCCAGTGCCTGTTTTAACCTTCGCTGGAGGGCGGTCCTCCGTATTCCATCGAAGGAACTCAAATGTCGCATGGCCCTTTATCGATCCTGAGATCCGTATCCTGCCGAGCGAGGCAGATGTGGATACGCTCCGTCACGGATTAGTCGGCGAAAATTCATGACATGTGATGAAGGTGCCGTGCCGCTGTGGCGCAGGGGGCAGTAACTCTCTCGTTTGGCCTCGAATCGTCAGCCGTGACTGCCTCTCAGTGCGAGGGCGATAGCCAGCTGAATCACACAGGCTGATGAGGGGCGAGCAGCGCGCCGGTGCAGTGGCCTGGAGAAGGTGTTTCTGCCGCAGATCTGGTGCCTCTTCAATCGGAACGGGCACGAGAACATCAAGACGGCGCTGAAGCAGGGCCGGGAACGGGATGCCAGGATCGCCTTCTCCGCCCTGCTTTGGGGTCTGGCAGTTGCTGCACCGCAAGACGGTCACAGGCATGTTCGGAGGGATCTGTGGCCAGGTGACGACCAGACTGCCGTTCGCGAAGGTTCTCAATGATGCGGCGAACATCAAGTTGGTCCTGCTGCGCCAGGTCTATGCCCGCAGATCTTTCGGAGCGAGAATGATCGGTTGCTCGCTTGCTGCGTACGATTCCCGTATTTCGGACGAGGAGCGGAAGTTGTGCAAGCTGCGAAAAATGAAGCAGGGTATCGTAGTTGACCTGCTTCTGGGCGCTGGCTGAGCACTTTGGACGGCGGCAGTGTTTACCGAGCCAAGTGGGGGCGTTCGGCTTTGATGGCCCTGACGAAAGACGCCCAGCATGCCGCCGGGATAACCAGGGCGGGCCCGTGCGGGTTCTTTGAGTCCCGAATGGGAATTCCAGTGGGGTGCCCGTCGAGAACTTCGAGGCAGCTGCCGCCCTGATCATTACTGTACGACGACTTCCGCCAGCCCTTCGAGATCGCGGCGTTCGGGATGCTTCGGTCAGCCATGGCGTTCGTAGCCCCTTGCTGTTGCTCTGAGTAGAACCAGTGACTCCTTGAGCGGTAGTGCGTTGCCCAGCGCGAAATCGTAGCGATGTTGCAGGTCCTGGACCACGGACGGGGTGTCATGGAGCTTCCCCATGTGAAGGCCCTCGCCGTACGCAGCAGGCGGCTGGTCCTCGAACCACATCAGGGTGAGCATGTTGCTCAGGAGCGGATGGACGCCCAAGGAGAATGGCATCACATGCACCTGGATCCGGCCGCTCTCGCCGAGCTGCACGAGATGACCGAGCTGCTGGGCCATGACGTCCGGCCCGCCGATCTGGCGACGTAGTACCGCCTCGTCCAGGAGCGCCCACACTACCGGCGTCACCGGATCGTCCAGGATCTCCGCGCGCTCAAGGCGTGTGACAAGGCGCCTGTCACATTCCTCTTCACTCACCCGAGGGAACGCCGTCCCCAGAACCGCACGCGCGTACGCCCTCGTTTGGAGGATGCCCGGTACGAACGACAGGGCGAACTCCCTGATCATCACCGCCTGTTGTTCGAGTTGGCGGGCCGCCTCGAAGTAGTCGGCGACCGCCACGTCCTGCGCCGGCAGGAAGCTGCTCAGTACATCGCCCGTGTTCAGGGCCGTGTCGAGGCGCCGTGCGTCCTCCCTGGAGGGGATGCGGCGGCCCGCCTCGATGTGGGCGATATGCGAACGCGTCATCACCGTCACGTCCGCCAGCTGCTGCTGCGTCAGTCCCGCCGCTTCCCGCTGCTGCTTGAGCCAGTCACCGTACGTGCTGGTCATGGCCACCCCTTTGTGACAAATGACTGGTCACACCCGAGCCTCTGGCGAGCCTAGACCGCACCGTCTCACTCTGTAAGTGGATCGCTACAGAACGCGAGACCCCCGCGACCGAGCGACCGGTCCGGGGGCGTGGCCATCAACGAAAGCTACGGAGTTGACGACATGAGTCACCGTATCGCCCGCCTCTTCGAACCGCTGCTACAACTCCTGTTCCCGGGGACCGGACGCCGTCGCCGTACGGCCACCGTTCCGGCCGGTGCGTGTGCGTGTCCCACCTGCTCGTGCGCTGAGGAGCGCCCTGCCCTTCCCGCCCGCCCGGTCGGCCCGCCGCTCCTGCGAGCCGAGGACAACGCGATGGTCCGCCCCTATCTCGTCGCCCACGAGCGGCAGGAGGAAGCCCGGCGGCAGCGGGCCCGGCGTCGGGCTCTGTGGTTCGCCGTGCACGGCATCGACATCGGCCCGCGGGTCATCCACGGTGTGGAGGTGACCGCGTGATCTGGAGTCAGGAAGGAGTCATGCGGTTGCTGCCGTGGGCCAGTCCGGAGGGCAAGCCGTGTTACCTCGTCGGTGACGGAACCGGGCGTCTCTCACGGCTCGCCGATACAGTCGAGTCCGTACAGCTGGGCATGGCGAGCGAACTCCTCGGCCACGCCGCGGACATGCTCGCCGACCCCAAGGCCACGTCCGCGCAACTCCGCTTCCTCGCGGCCCGTATGGCCGAGGCGCTGCGCGACGTCCACCGCATCGCGGAGAGCCGTGGTGCCCGCCTTCCCGCGCCCGATCACGACGATCCCGACGGGCGCGACGATTCCGACGGCGACGACCTCCCAGCACCGGAGTCCTGAGCGGCTCGCGCACCGGCATACCGCCGCTCGCTGCCCGCCCCGTCCGGTCGGATCCCCTCCTCCTGCCTCCCCGCAGACTGGATCAACTGGACGGGCAGGGGCGGCGGGCGGAAGGCGCGGGGCATGGCGGTGCAGGTCGAACGACCGGCTGAGCCGGGGCGGACAGGGGACTGGCCTGACGCCAACCCTCACACGGGGCCCGATCTGAAGAGGCTCAGCCGGTAGGTGGTCGGCTGGGTCAGACGCCCGCAAAGCGTGTCCAACCGGACCGCCGTCCAGTCGATCCGCTGGCCCGACGCGCGCAGACGTTGGATGTGAGCACGCCATTCCGACTCGTCCTGGGTCTCGAAGAGCACTTCCCAGTGACCCGTTCCAGGCGCGAAGCGGGCGGCGGCCCGCTGCCTCTCGTCGTGGCGCTGCCGCCTTCTCTTCCGCTGCCCTGGCATCGGCCCAGCATTGCCGGACCGGGCACGCCGCGGCAAGACGATGACCCGCATAACGAACTGGCGTACAACGTTCGGCCACCCGAGCGAGTCAACCCGCCTGACTCGCCGCAGCCCTCACCGCGCCCGCCTCATCGGTGCCGCGCTCACCGCCGGAGCATCCACCTGTGAAGGAGGCGCGACCCCCGCGTGAAGAGTGGGAACAGGTGTACAACTTTCGGTCATTCAGGCGAGTCAAACCCGTATGACTCGCCCTATGACTCGCCGCAGACCACATCGCGCTCGCCTGCTCGGCGCCGGGCTCGCCGCCGGAGCGTGTATATCGTGCGTCGCCGTGGCCACGCCCGCCGCCGCGGCCCCCACGCCGACCGTCGCCTGTACGTCCACGAAGGCGGCCCTCGCCGCCAAGTTGAAGACCGACATCACGGCGGCGCTCGCGGGCCGCAAGGGCACCATCGCCGTAGGCCTCTACGACCGTACGACGAACACCAACTGCACCCTGCGCGCCTCCACCGCCTTCGACTCGGCCAGCACCGTCAAGGTCACCGTCCTGGCGACGCTGTTGTGGGACGCGAAGAAGCACAACCGCTACCTCACCGACCGCGAGGCCACCCTCGCCAAGGCCATGATCACCCAGTCGGACAACGACTCGACCTCCACGCTGTGGCGGCAGTTGGGCCTGACGAAGATCAAGGGCTTCCTCACCGCGGCCGGCATGACCCAGACCAAGCCCGGCGCGGACGGCTACTGGGGCCTGACCCAGATCACCGTCACCGACGAGCAGAAGCTGCTCAAGCTCATCACCGCCAAGAACACGGTCCTCAGCGACAACTCCCGTGCCTACATCCTGAAGTTGATGAGCCAGGTCGTCTCGTCCCAGCGGTGGGGCACCCCGTCCGGCGTGCCGTCCGGTGTCACCGTGGCCCTCAAGAACGGCTGGCTGCAGCGCGCCAGCAACGGCTGGCGCGTGCACAGCCTCGGCGCGTTCAAGGGCGGCGGCCACGACTACGTGATCACGGTCCTCACCCACGGCAACAGCACCATGAACTACGGCATTGCGACCATCGAGGGCGTCGCCAAGGTCATCCACAAGGACCTGGCGGCCTCCTGATCCTTCACTGAAGGGCCCACCCGCTGTCATCCACCCGTCCTACGGTGACGTCCATGCGTCTGCGAACCGTACTCGCCACCGTCACCGCCGGCCTGGCGGCGGCCACCTGCCTCTCCGCCGCCGGACCGGCCGACGCCGTCCAGAGGGACAACGCCTGTTCCTCCTCCGTCTCCATCGACCGCTTCTCCGACGCGCTCGACAAGACGACGTACGACGGCACCTTCGTCGGCAACCTCTCCGCGCTCGCCATCAACGGTGACGGCTCGCTCGCGGCCCTCTCCGACCGCTCCGCCCTGTTCGACCTGGACGCGAGAACGCTCGCCCCGCGCTCCGTCGTCCCCCTCGCGGACGAGAACGGCGCCGCCCTCGACTCCGAGGGCCTGGTCGTCGACGGCGACGGCACCCGGCTGATCACCTCGGAGACCGAGCCGTCGATCCGCCGCTACTCCCGCGACGGCAAGATCCTCGACCGCCTCCCCGTACCGGACGCCCTCCGCGTCGCCCCGGCCGGCCGCGCCCAGTCCAACGGCACCTTCGAGGGTCTGACCCTGCTGCCCGGCGGCCACACCCTGCTCGCGTCGATGGAGTACGCCCTCGCCGGCGACACCGCGGGCATCGTCCGCTTCCAGACCTGGCAGCGCACGTACGACGGCCACTTCCGCCTCGGCCCCCAGTACGCCTACCGCACCGACAGCGGCCTGGGCGTACCCGAGATCCAGGCGACCCCCGACGGCCGCCTGCTGGTCCTGGAGCGCGGCTTCACGGCGGGCGTGGGCAACACGATCCGCCTGTACATCGCCGATCCCCGCCACGCGACGAACACGAGCCACATCGAGAACCTCACGGGCCAGTCCGGCGTCCGCCTGATCAAGAAGACCCTCCTGGCCGACATCGCCGACTGCCCGGCCCTGGGCGCCACCGCCGAGCAGCCTCAGCCGAACCCCCTCCTCGACAACATCGAGGGCATGGTGATCACGGGCAGGAGCGGCGGCCGCCTGAGGGTCCTCCTGGTCAGCGACGACAACCAGAACGCCGTACAGACGACGCGGTTCTATTACTTGCGAGTACGTGTCTGAGCGCAATCTCCGAGAGCGCAATCTCCGATTGTTACGGCGGGATGAAATCCGCTCCCACCCGCGTTGGTGCCTTCCGGAACACCAGATCGAAAAACGGAGGGCACCGACGTGGCAGCGCAGCCGGGATGGGCGCGGAGACTGGCCGGGTACGCCTGGCGCTACCCCAAGGACGTGGTCCTCGCCCTCGGCTCCTCCCTCGGCGGCATGGCCGTCATGGCCGTCGTCCCACTGGTCACCAAGGTGATCATCGACGACGTCATCGGCGACCACACCCGTGACATGGCACCCTGGGCGGGCGCCCTGATCGCCGCCGCCGTCCTCGTCTACGCCCTTACCTACGTCCGCCGCTACTACGGCGGCCGCCTCGCCCTCGACGTCCAGCACGACCTGCGGACGGAGATGTTCGAGACGATCACCCGCCTCGACGGCCGCCGCCAGGACGAGCTGTCCACCGGCCAGGTGGTGGGCCGCGCCACCAGCGACCTCCAGCTGATCCAGGGCCTGCTCTTCATGCTCCCGATGACCATCGGGAACCTCCTGCTCTTCCTGATCTCCCTGGTCGTGATGGCCTGGCTGTCGCTCCCGCTGACCCTGGTCGCCCTGGCGGTCGCCCCCGCGCTCGCGTACATCGCGGGGCGCAGCCGTACGAAGCTGCACCCCGCCACCTGGTACGCCCAGGCCCAGGCCGCCGCCGTCGCGGGCGTGGTCGACGGCGCCGTCAGCGGCGTACGCGTGGTGAAGGGCTTCGGGCAGGAGGACCAGGAGACGGGGAAGCTCAGGGAGGTCGGGCGCCGGCTCTTCGCCGGGCGGCTGCGCACCATCCGGCTGAACGCCATGTACACCCCCGCCCTCCAGGCCGTCCCCGCCCTCGGTCAGGTCGCGATGCTGGCGCTGGGCGGCTGGCTCGCCGTGCGCGGGCACATCACCCTCGGCACGTTCGTCGCCTTCTCCACCTACCTCGCCCAGCTCGTCGGCCCGGTCCGCATGCTCGCCATGGTCCTCACGGTCGGCCAGCAGGCCCGCGCGGGCACCGAGCGCGTCCTGGAGCTGATCGACACCGAGCCGTCGATCAAGGAGGGCACGAAGGACCTGCCGGCCGACGCCCCGGCGACGGTCGAGTTCGAGAACGTGTCGTTCGGCTACGAAGGCGCCTCCGGCAGGACCAGCCCCGTCCTCGACGGGCTCAGCTTCCAGATCCACTCCGGCGAGACCCTCGCCGTCGTCGGCTCCTCCGGCTCCGGCAAGTCGACCGTCTCCCTCCTCCTCCCGCGCTTCTACGACGTGACACGCGGCGCCGTCCTCATCGGCGGCCACGACGTCCGCGAGCTCACCCTCGACTCCCTGCGGGCCGCGATCGGACTGGTCCCGGAGGACTCCTTCCTCTTCTCCGACACCGTCCGCAACAACATCGCGTACGGCCGCCCCGACGCGACCGACGAGGAGGTCGAGGCCGCCGCCCGCGCCGCCCAGGCGGACCGTTTCATCGCGGAGCTGCCCGACGGCTACGCCACCACGGTCGGCGAACACGGCCTCACCCTGTCCGGCGGCCAGCGCCAGCGCGTCGCACTCGCCCGCGCCCTGCTCACCGACCCCCGCCTGCTCGTCCTGGACGACGCCACCTCCGCCGTGGACGCCCGCGTCGAGCACGAGATCCACGAGGCGCTGAAGCACGTCATGGAGGGCCGTACGACCCTCCTGATCGCCCACCGCCGCTCCACCCTCAACCTCGCCGACCGCATCGCCGTCCTCGACGCCGGACGCCTCGCCGACCTCGGCACCCACGAGGAGCTCCAGGAACGCTCCGCCCTCTACCGGCGCCTGCTCACCGACCCGGACGAGCTGGGCGGCGTCTCCCCGGGCCACGCCACGCCCGCCGCGCCCCCGGAGGACACCTCCGTACGCGACGAGCTGGACGCCGAGTTCGACGCGGAGCGTGGGGTGACTCCTCGGCTGTGGACGGGTGACCGCGAGCCCAAGGACACCGCGCTCTCCGGCATGCCGGCCACCCCGGACCTCCTCGAGAAGGTCGACGCGCTGCCCCCGGCCACCGACACCCCGGACGTCGACGAGGCACGGGCGGTCACCGCGGAGGAGTCGTACGGCCTGCGCAGGCTGCTGCGCGGCTTCGGACGCCCCCTCCTGATCAGCCTCGGCCTCGTCGCCGTGGACGCCGGCATGGGCCTCCTCCTGCCCGTCCTGATCCGGCACGGCATCGACCAGGGCGTCACCCAGGTCGCCCTCGGCGCGGTCTGGGCGGCATCCCTGCTCGGCCTGCTCACCGTGCTCGTCCAGTGGACGGCGCAGATCGGTGAGACCCGGATGACCGGACGCACCGGTGAGCGCGTCCTGTACTCCCTGCGCCTGAAGATCTTCTCCCAGCTCCAGCGGCTCGGGCTCGACTACTACGAGCGGGAGCTGACCGGCCGGATCATGACGAGGATGACGACGGACGTCGACGCCCTCTCGACGTTCCTCCAGACGGGCCTGGTCACCGCGTTCGTCTCGGTCGTCACCTTCTTCGGCATCATGCTCGCCCTGCTGGTGATCGACGTGCAGCTCGCCCTCGTCGTCTTCGCCACGCTGCCCCCGCTGATCATCGCCACGTACTTCTTCCGCCGGGCGAGCGTGAAGGCGTACGAACTGGCCCGCGAGCGGGTGTCGGTCGTCAACGCCGACCTCCAGGAGTCGGTGTCCGGGCTGCGGATCGTGCAGGCGTTCCGGCGTGAGCGGGACGGCGGGCGCAGGTTCGCCGAGCGCAGCGACAGCTACCGGCAGGCGCGGATCCGAGGTCAGTGGCTGATCTCCATCTACTTCCCCTTCGTGCAGCTGCTGTCGTCGGTCGCCGCGGCCGCCGTGCTGATCGCGGGCGCGGGCCGGATCGACGCGGCCACGCTGACGACCGGCGCGCTGGTGGCGTACCTGCTGTACATCGACCTGTTCTTCGCCCCCGTCCAGCAGCTCTCCCAGGTCTTCGACGGCTACCAGCAGGCGACGGTGTCGTTGGGCCGCATCCAGGAGCTGCTCCAGGAACCGACGTCCACCGGGGCCGCCGACAAGCCCCTCGACGTGCTCTCCCTGCGGGGCGACATCGCCTTCGAGGACGTGCACTTCAAGTACGGCGACGAGGAAGAGGCGCTCAGCGGCATCGACCTGCGCATCCCCGCCGGCCAGACCGTCGCCTTCGTCGGCGAGACCGGCGCCGGCAAGTCCACCCTGGTCAAGCTGGTGGCCCGCTTCTACGACCCCACCGCGGGCCGGGTCACCGCCGACGGCACGGACCTGCGCGCCCTCGACATCACGTCGTACCGCCACCGCCTGGGCGTCGTCCCGCAGGAGGCGTACCTCTTCCAGGGCACCGTCCGCGACGCCATCGCCTACGGCCGCCCCGACGCCACCGACGCCGAGGTGGAGGCGGCGGCCCGGGCGGTCGGCGCACACGAGATGATCGCCACGCTGGAGGGCGGCTACCTCCACGAGGTCGCCGAGCGCGGCCGCAACCTCTCCGCCGGCCAGCGCCAGCTGATCGCCCTCGCCCGCGCCGAACTCGTCGACCCCGACATCCTCCTCCTCGACGAGGCCACCGCCGCCCTCGACCTGGCCACCGAGGCCCAGGTCAACCAGGCCACCGACCGCCTCGCTGGCCGCCGAACCACCCTCGTCGTCGCCCACCGCCTCACCACCGCCGCCCGCGCCGACCGGGTCGTGCTGATGGACCACGGCCGGGTCGCGGAGGACGGCACGCACGAGGAGCTGCTCCGCGCGGGCGGACGGTATGCCGCGTTGTGGCGGACGTTCGTGGGGGAGGACGCTCCTGTGGTGGCCTGACCGGTTGGTGGCGGCCTCGGGGCCTGTCGGCCTGCGGCCACGTCAGGTGCCGGACGGAGTCCGGCCAGTCGTCCCGAAGCCGGGAGGCCCGCCAGGGCCGAACGTCGCGAGGGCGACATCGGGAGGTTCAGAGTCCGAGGAACCGGTCGCCGCGCCCCGGTGACGATCACGCAACCGCCGGACATATGTCCTGCGTCCGTACATCAGTACGGCAACGGCGGGAAACGGGAGGGGCGCGAACCGTGGACAGTGGGGCGATACGCCGGCGACTGGCACTCGGCACATCCGTACTCACCGCGTCCGCCCTCCTGGCGCTCGCGTCCCCGGCGGCCGCCCACGCCGCGCCCTCCCACTGCGCGGGCCGCAAGGTCAGGACACTCACCTTCTCCACCGGCTCGGTCCAGATCTACAAGCAGGCCGGCTACCTCTGCGCCCTCACGGTCCCCAAAGCCCCCGGCACCCGGCGCAAGATGACGGTCAGCGTGCATGCGCGCGGCCTCCGGCCGGTGGTGGACACGGGACAGTACGCGTACCGGGCGGGACCGGTCACCGTGCACGTGGGGCACCGGCGCGTGCTGATCAAGGGCGAAGTGGGGCAGGGGTCGGTGAGCAGCGGGTGGACCCGGTACTGACCTCCTGAATCCCAACCCCCCCCTGGTGTGAAGACAGTTGCTCCGATAGCTTCCGGCGCACATCTGTTTCACAGGGAGGGTGCATGCGCAAGGCGCTCAGATGGCTGCTGGCGCTCACGGTGCTCATAGGCACGTTGAGCACGGCCGGGGCGGCAACCGCCGCAGAGCCGGAGGCCACGGACATCAAGGACCAGCTGCTCGCGATACCGGGCATGAGCCTGATCCAGGAGAAGCCCTACACCGGCTACCGCTACTTCGTCCTCAACTACACCCAGCCGGTCGACCACCACAACCCGTCCAAGGGCACGTTCCAGCAGCGCATCACCGTGCTGCACAAGGACGTCTCCCGCCCGACGGTCTTCTACACCGGCGGCTACAACGTCTCCACGACCCCCAGCCGCCGCGAGCCGACCCAGATCGTCGACGGCAACCAGGTCTCCATGGAGTACCGCTTCTTCAACCCGTCGCGCCCCGACCCGGCCGACTGGTCCAAGCTGGACATCTGGCAGGCCGCCGGCGACCAGCACCGCATCTTCAAGGCGCTGAAGAAGATCTACACGAAGAACTGGATCTCGACAGGCGGCTCCAAGGGCGGCATGACCGCCACGTACTACGAGCGCTTCTACCCGAAGGACATGGACGGCGTGGTCGCGTACGTGGCCCCCAACGACGTGGTCAACAACGAGGACTCCGCCTACGACCGCTTCTTCGCCAAGGTCGGCACCAAGGAGTGCCGCGACCGCCTGAACGCGGTGCAGCGCGAGGCGCTGGTGCGCCGCGCACCACTGGAGAAGAAGTACGAGGCGTACGCGGCCGAGAACGGCTACACCTTCACCACCATCGGCAGCCTCGACCGCGCCTACGAGGCAGTCGTCCTCGACTACGTCTGGGGCTTCTGGCAGTACAGCCTGCTCTCCGACTGCGACTCCGTCCCCGCGGACGCGGCGACCGCGACGGACGACGAGATCTGGAACTCCGTCGACACCATCTCCGGCTTCTCCGCCTACGCCGACCAGGGCCTGGAGACGTACACCCCGTACTACTACCAGGCCGGTACGCAACTCGGAGCCCCGACGATCCACTTCCCGTACATAGAGAAGAAGTACATCCGCTACGGCTACCAGCCGCCCCGGAACTTCGTCCCCCGCTCCATCCCCATGAAGTTCCAGCCCTGGACCATGCGCGACGTCGACACCTGGGTCAAGCACAACGCCCACCACATGCTCTTCGTCTACGGCCAGAACGACCCGTGGGGCGCCGAGCCGTTCCACCTCGGCAGGGGCGCGAAGGACTCCTACGTCTTCACGGCCCCCGGCCTGAACCACGGCGCGAACGTGGCCGGCCTGGTCGCCGACGAGAAGTCGCTGGCCACGGCCCGGATCCTGGACTGGGCGGGCGTCTCGGCTACAGCTGTGGCCAAGGCCAAGCCATTGGCGAAGTTCGACGCGAGGCTGGATGTGAGGGACGTGGAGCGGGAGCCCGGGCTGCGTCCGTAAAGGCGGGTTGACGTGTGCTGACGGCGGGTCCGGTGAGGGCCCGCCGTCAGTCTGAGGGGCAGGCGGGTTCGTTTGATTCGTCGGGGAGGTAGGCCCCGCGCTCCTCCGGGGTGAAGTCGCGGTTGAAGATGCCGCAGATCTGCTTGATCGCCTGGGCGGGTTTGGGGGAGGTGACGACGTCCCACAGCCGCGCTGTTCCGTCGAAGTCGGCGGTGGCGAGGGTGCGGCCGTCACGACTGAGCGCCAGCAAGAATATTCCGCTGGCGCTGGCAGTGTCGGCAGAGCTGGTGCGGGTCTTTCCGGTGGCCGCCTCCAACAAGCGGACTTTTCCTTCGAAGTCGGCGGTGGCGAGGGTGCGGCCGTCGGGGCTGAAGGCCACTGACGCCACTGATCCGGTGTGCTCGTTCGGAGCAGTGCGTGTTGCATCGGTGGCTGCATCCCAGAAACGTGCTGTTCCGTCGCTGCTGGCGGTGGCGAGGGTGCGGCCGTCTGGACTGAACGCCAGTGCGGTCACTCCGAGGTCGTATCCGGTGATCCTTTTGCGGGTCTTGCCGGTGGCTACGTCCCAGAGCCGTGCGGTGGAGTCGTCGCTACCCGTGGCGAGGGTGTGGCGGTCGGGGCTGAAGGCCACCGACAACACTGGGCCGTTGTGTCCGGTGAGTCTGTTGCGGGTCTTGCCGGTGGCTACGTCCCAGAGCCGTGCGGTGGA
The DNA here is from genome assembly GCF_042888465.1 of Streptomyces sp. NPDC002888. Lineage (NCBI taxonomy): Bacteria > Bacillati > Actinomycetota > Actinomycetes > Kitasatosporales > Streptomycetaceae > Streptomyces > Streptomyces sp. NPDC002888. The sequence continues at coordinate 93,075 of NZ_JBIAPU010000027.1, forward strand.
GTCGTCGCTACCCGTGGCGAGGGTGCGGCCGTCGGGGCTGAAGGCCACCGACTCCACCGTGCCATCGTGTCCGGTGAGTCTGTTGCGGGTCTTGCCGGTGGCTACGTCCCAGAGCCGTGCGGTGGAGTCGTCGCTACCCGTGGCGAGGGTGCGGCCGTCGGGGCTGAAGGCCACCGACCAAACCGGGCCGTCGTGTCCGGTGAGTGTGGTGCGGTTTTTGCCGGTGGCCGTATCCCACAGGCGGGCGGTCTTGTCGTCGCTGGCGGTGGCCAGGGTGTGGCCGTCGGGGCTGAATGCCATTGCGTTCACCGCCTCGCTGTGTCCGGTGAGTGCGGTGCGGTTGTTCCCGGTGGCCGCGTCCCACAGACGTACCGTCTTGTCGCGGCCGGCAGTGGCGAGGGTACGGCTGTCCCGACTGAAGGCCAGCGCAAGAATCACGTTTGCGTGCCCAGGGAGGGTGGCTCGAGGCGACTCGGTGGCGGCATCCCACAGCTGTACGACACGGTCGCTGGCGGTGGCGAAGGTCTTGCTGTCCGGACTGAAGGCCACCAGGCGCGCTGTGCCGAGGAGTGTGCTGCGTGTCTTGCCGGTGACTGCGTCCCTCAGGTCGACGTCATAGTCGTCGGCGGTGGCGAGGGTGCGGCCGTCGGGGCTGAAGGCCACTGACGTCACCGGCTTGGTGTGATCTTTGCGTGTGGTGCGGTTTTTGCCGGTGGTCGTATTCCATAGGCGGACGGTTTTGTCGGTGCTGGCGGTGGCGAGGGTGTGGCCGTCGGGGCTGAAGGCCACGGCGTTCACCGCGTTGCTGTGCCCGGTGAGTGTGGTGCGGTTTTTGCCGGTGGCCGTATCCCATAGATGGACGGTTTTGTCGGTGCTGGCGGTGGCGAGGGTGTGGCCGTCGGGGCTGAAGGCCACGGCGTTCACCGCGTTGCTGTGTCCGGTGAGTGTGGTGCGGTTTTTGCCGGTGGTCGTATTCCATAGGCGGACGGTTTTATCGGTGCTGGCGGTGGCGAGGGTGTGGCCGTCGGGGCTGAAGGCCACGGCGTTCACTGCGGCGTTGTGTCCGGTGAGCTTGGTGCGGATTTTGCCGGTGGCCGTATCCCACAGACGTACCGTTCGGTCAGCGCCGACGCTGGCTAGGGTGTGGCCGTCGCGGCTGAACGCCACCGCCCGCACTTCGTCGGTGTGCCCGGACAGGCGGCGATGCGCCGGCAAGGCCGCGGCGTTTCGCAGGCTCTCGAAGGCCTCCGACGTATGGCTGCTGCGGTACGCCTTCACGGCCAGCAGCGCGGCGAGTTCCGGGTTCGTGTCCATGAGTTCGTCGGATCGGGCGGCAAGCTGCCGCGACAACGCCGCCTCCCGCGCATCGATCACCGTCCGCCACTGCCACACCGCACCCCCCGCCGCCACCAGCGCCAGCACCAACAACCCGCCCAGCACCACATTGAGCCGCCTGCTGCGGCGGATGACCGCCCGCTGGCGCTGCTTGCTGGCGTCGAGGTACGCCGTGATCTCGGCCGGGAGCCGGCGGCGCCGTGACCATTCGAGGCCCTCGGCGAGTGATGTCCCGCCCAGGAGGTCCCCAGCGTCCTTCGCCGTGGCCCAGTGGGCCTGCCGTTCGCGGGTGTGGTCGAGCCATTCCTGGAAGCGGTGGTCCTGGTCGACCCACGCACGCAGTGCGCCCCAGTCGCGGATGAGCGCCTCGTGGATCAGCTCGGCCACCGGTTCCCCGGGAGGGGCGCCGGGGTGTTGCGGGGCGTGAAGCGTCTGGGTGGTGATGATGCGATGGCGTGTGAGGGCGGCGATGACGTCGTCGACGGCCGCTTTCTCGCCGTTGGGTGTGTCGCCCGGGTCCGCCGAAAGTTCGCGCAGCTCGCCGAGGGGGACCTGGGTGCGGACGGCCGTGATGTTGTGGCTGGGGTCGGCGGGATGCACCAGGGAGGTCAGCGTCCGCTGGGCGATGGCCCGTTGCTCGGGGGAGAGCTCGCTCAGGGCGCTGTCGCACCACGTGGTCACGCTGCCGCTGACCGCTCCGATGCGGCGGTACGCCTCGTGGGTGAGGTAGCCGTCCTGCCGCCGGTGCCAGAGCTGGCTGAGGGTCATCTCCAGCAGGGGGAGCACCGTGACGGGTGCCTGGCGGGTGGTGGCCGCCTCGGGTGAGGTGGCCAGCACGTCGGTGATGATCTGCTCGGGCAGCCCTGGCTGGAAGCGGAGCCCCACGTCCAGGGCGGGCAGGGTGATGATGTCGTGCAGGTCCCGCTGGCTCAGGGTGCCCGGCACATTGAGGAGTCCGGGCATCGCGGCTTCCAGCAACCCGGGCTCTTTGGCGGCAAGCTGGGGATAGAAGTCGTCGCGCATGATCAGGATGACACTGAGCTGGGCCTCGGAGCCGACCGCCGTGATGATCTGGTCGGCGACGGCCAGCTGGAGCCGCTGCCGGCCGTTGCCGGGCTGGGTGAAGAGCTCCTCGAACTGGTCGATGATCAGCAGGATGCGCTCACAGCCGGGCTCGGCCGCGAGCCTCCGGCTCACCGCCGCGGCGATCCCGTCCTCGGCCGCCCCGGGCAACCCGGCTCGCTCGATATCCGCGATCATGTCCTGTCGGGGCCGGGTGAGCACGGGCAACCACCGGTCGCTGCCCGGCAGTTCCCCCGCGGCCAGCGCGCGCAGCACGCCCGCCTGGAGCAACGACGACTTGCCCGACCCCGACGGCCCGAGCAACAGCGTCAGCCGCCGCTGCTGGGCGAGGTTCGTCACGACCTGCCGTACCGCGTCCTTCCGTCCCTGGAACCACCGGGCGTGCTCGGCGGTGAACGGCTCCAGCCCCCGGTACGGACACACCTCCCGCTCGGCCAGCTCCGGCAGGATCTCCCGCAGTACCTGCGTCGGGGTGACGTAGGCGATGCCCTGCCCCCGCTCGTACGCGTCGGGGGCGGTGATCTCGGTGAGCATGCCGATGACCAGGCCGGTCACCTCGTCGAGGACGGGGCCGCCGCTGAAGCCGGTGGTGAGGTCGTTGGCGGCGGTCAGCTGCAGATGCGGACCCCTGCCGTCCGTGCCCGGCAGCAGATCACCGGTCACGCCGAAGCCGAAGTGTCCTTCCGGCGGGGCCTGGGCGGGGAACCCGAACGAGCGCACCTGGTGGCCCCGGCACCCCTCCGCGGAGCCCAACGGCAGCGTCCGCATAGCCGCCGACGTACCGCTCAGCCGGATGAAGGCCACGTCCTCGCCCTCGGCGGCACGCCACAGCTCACCCGGGACATGCCCCTCCACCCGGGCCGCACCGTCCACGTGGGGGAAGGTCAGCAGGACCCTCTCCCCGGCCCCGGCCCCGGCCCCCGCGACGACGTGCGCACAGGTGACCACGACACTCTCGGCCACCAGGAATCCCGTCCCTGCCACCGCCCCGTCCGGCCCGAGGACCTGGGCCACGGCGGTGAGCAGATCCGATGCGATGCCGTCGCCCTGCTGCTTCTCCCCGCTGGTCACCGGGGTCAGCCCGTACTCTCGCCCGCCTGCGGGTGACCGGCGTCGTCGCTCTTCCACGACATGGTCACCTTCAGGTGGCAACTGGCCTGACTCTTGGTGATCACGGCCCCGGCCTCGAACGCGAGGTCGACACCGAACTCGATGGTGATTTCGTCGGGGCGGGCCTTGCGCAACTGGTCGAGTGTGGCGCGCGCGGCGTCGGTGACCGGCTCCAGTGCCCCTTGCAGGGTGCCCGGCAGTTCGCGCACGGCATCGCCGGCGCGGCCGGCCTTCACCGGCCCGTCCCACACGCCCGGCTGCTCGATCAGAACGCAGCCCCCACCGTCCAGCGGAATCCGAGTCAGAGGTGTCAAAACGCCTCCTCCGCCTCTCGCGTTCGCTCTCCAGGGACCTCGCCAGCATCCGCAGGGTCTGGCATATGCCGCATCTTGGAGTGAGCCGTACGCGTGAACGGGCAGGCGAAAGCAGCAAAGCCAGATGGTCGGCATGCCCTAGCAGGCCTCACAGTCGCTGGGCGCAGCCCACCGGCTTCTCTCCGCCGAGTTGGACGTACAGGGCCGTGGACACCGGGCACTTCGGGCGGGTGTTCACGGCCTTGGTCACCTTGTACTCCGGGGTGTGCTTTCCCTTGCCGTCGCAGGCCGTCTCCCGTACCCGGCCGTCGCCGAGGCCGTAGACGCAGTCGCCGACGATGGTGCGGGGGCCGCCTCCGCCGCCGGGGTCGCCGGGGTGTGGGGATGCCAGTTTGCGCATGCAGGCGTAGCCCTGGGGGATCGCGCCGTCGCCGTCCTCGTCGGAGACGGTGGACTGTTCGCTGATGTGCAGGACGAAGTCGGTGGTCGCGGGGCAGGCCGGACCGTTGCCCACCGTGCCGTCGTGCCGGGCGACGACGCGCGCCGCCGCCCGCTCACCGGCGCAGGGCACCTCGTTGAAGCTGGTCGTGCCGAACGAGCTGCACTCGTCGACTCCGAGGAAGACGGCGCCGTAGCCGGAGGGGGCGGCCGTGGCGGCCGCTCGCTCGCCGAGTTGGTCCTGCTCGGCGGGCGGCGATCCCTGGCAGCCGGTCAGCAGGACGGCGAGCAGCAGCGGCAGCGCGCACGCCGCGCCCACACTCCGTCTCTCGCGCATCGCCATCCCCCCAAACGCCGACCAGCGTGACCCGTGGCGGCGGGCGCACGCCAGCGGTCCGGGGTGCTTTGCGCCCGTTGAGGATCGTACGCCCGTCGCGGGGCGTACATCCGGATACGTCTAATACGACAGCCCGTGTCCGAGGGGGTACAGCACCTGAGCCGGGTCGTCCGCCCGCTGCACCGCCACCGGCAGGCGTCCGCGGGGCCCGACCCGACCGGCGATCACGCGTGCGGCCGCGCGCAGTTCGACGTCGGTCCAGGAGTAGGACGCCAAGTAAGCCTTGACGGAGGGCAGTTGGGCGACGTCGTACGGGTTGCGGATCGCGATCGCCACCACCGGCTTACCCGTCGCCAGCAGTTGCTCCACCAGCGTCCTCTGGGAGCTGGTCGCCGAGACGTTGTACGTCCCCACGACCACCGCGTCCGCGTCGGCCGCCGCCGTCACCGCCCGGGTGACGGTCTCCGGGGAGGGCGCCGTGCCCGTGGACAGGGCCGTCGCCGTGAACCCGAGCCGGCCGAGGGCGGTCGCGAGCACTCCCGTCGGCGGGCCGGTGGTGCCCGACGGGGAGGCCGGGTCGGCGCCCACGACCAGGATCCTCCGGTGCGTACGGCGCGACAGCGGCAGCAGCGGCCCCTCGTTGACCAGCAGCGTCGTCGTCCGCTCGGCGATCCGGTCCGCCGTCGCGAGGTGGCTGCGGATACCGACCGTGCGCTCGACGCCGGACTGGCTGACGTAGGGCCGGTCGAAGAGGCCGAGCCGCGCCTTCAGGCGCAGGATCCGCAGGATCGACTCGTCGAGCCGTGCCTCGGTGAGCTCGCCGTCCTGTACGGCCTTCAGCACGGCGTTCCACGCCACGTCCAGCTTGGGCGGGTTGAGGAGTTGGTCCACGCCCGCCTTGAGCGCGAGTACCGGCACCCGGTCGTCGCCGTACTTCGTCCGCACGCCCGCCATGTCGAGCGCGTCGGTCACCACGACCCCGTCGTAGCCGAGCTGCTCGCGCAGGATGCCGGTGAGGATCGGGCGGGAGAGGGTGGCCGGGTCGCCGATGGGGGTCCCCCCGCTCGAGCGAAGCCGAGAGTGGGGGACGTCGAGCGCCGGGACCAGGATGTGCGCGGTCATGATCGAGTCGATGCCGGCCGCGACGGCCGCCCGGAAGGGCACCGCGTCCAGCGCCTCCCACACCTCACGGGTGTGTGTGATGACCGGGAAACCGTAGTGACTGTCGACGGCCGTGTCGCCGTGCCCCGGGAAGTGCTTGGCGGTCGCCGCGACGCCGGACCCCTGATAGCCCTTCACCTCCGCCGCGACGAGACGTGCCACCGCGTCCGGGTCGGCGCCGAAGGACCGTACGCCGATGACCGGGTTGGCCGGGTTGACGTTCACGTCGGCCACGGGGGAGTAGTCCTGCCGGATGCCGATCGCGCGCAGCTCCTCGCCGGCGATCCGCCCGAGGGTGCGGGCGTCGGCGGTCGACCCGCCCGCTCCCACGGCCATCGCCCCCGGGAAGAGCGTGGCGGGTCTTCCCACCCGGCACACGATCCCGTGCTCCTGGTCGGTGGAGACCAGCACGGGCAGCCCGCGCGGCCGCTCCAGGGACGCCTTCTGGATGCCGTTGGACAGGCCGGCGATCTGGTGGGGGTCCCGGGTGTTGTGCGCCCAGATGAAGTAGATGACCCCGCCCACGTGGTACTTCGCGATCAGCTCGGCGGCGGTGCGCACGCCGAGTTCCTTGAGGTTCGCGTCGATGTCGGCCTGGTCGGGCGCGGTGGCCGAGTGGCCGTACACGCGCGTCACGAAGAGCTGGCCGACCTTCTCCTCGAGCGTCATCCGGGAGATCAGGGCGCGGAGCTTCTTGTCGTCGTGGCCGGCCGCGTACGCGGTGCTGCCGGCCGCCAGGCCCGCGGTGACACCTGCCGTGGCGGCGAGAACGGTTCGTCTGGAGGGCACGTGCGCTCCTTCCGGAGATGATCCACTGAAGGAAACTGCCAAGTAATCAGCAATATCCGGGAAGTTTCTGCCGGTCAAGGGAGCGCGCACGGACAGCGGCGGCCGGGTGAGGGGCCGTCACCGGCGCTCAGGAGGGGGCGCGCCGATGACGACATGCTGCCGGCCGCGGTACGGCGGAGAGGGGTCGTCAGCGTTCGCAGCCAGCAGCGAGGCCGACACCGCACCGGGTGACTCATCCAGCAGCCTGCGGATTGGACGGGGCGGGGCGGGGGTGGGTTCCCGCAGCCGGGCGGATCGGCAGAAGTCGGTGAGCGGGGGACTCAAGGGGTGCGGGGTGCGTGCGGGAGGGGCCCGGACGGGGTGAGGGGTGCGTGCGGGAGGGGCCCGGACGGGGTGTGGGCCGAGACCTTGGGCCAGTGGTCCTGGAGCGCCCGCACCGTCTCGGCGATCGCCGGGCGCCGTGCCGCACCCGTCCGCCACAGCGCGTACAGCCGCCGTACGGGCATGGGGTCGAGCGGCACCTCCACCACCCCCTCGGGCAGCGGCCCGCGCCCCAGCCGGGGGATGAGGGCGACCCCGAGTCCCGCCGCGACGAGCGCGACCAGCGTCGGGTTCTCGTCGGCCTGGTGGACGAGGTCCGGCTCGTGCCCGGCCGCCCGCAGCGTGCGCAGCAGCCAGTCGTGACACACCCGCCCCGGCGGCTGGCAGATCCACCGCTCGCCGCCCAACTCCTCCCGCCGTACGGCCGTACGCCCCACGAAGGGATGCCCCGCCGGGACGAGCAGATCGCACAGGTCGTCCCCGACGACCGCCTGCTCGACGCCCGCCGGAGCCGGCAGCGGCGCGATGTCCCAGTCGTGCGCGACGGCCAGATCGACCGCCCCCTTGGCGACCAGATCGACGGACAGATGCGGGTCGACCTCCGTCAGGCGGGCGTCCAGGGCCGGATGACGCCGGGCCAGGTCCGCCAGCACGGACGGCATCAGCCCCCGCGCCGCCGACGCGAACGCGGCCACGCTCAACCGCCCGGCGGGCACCCCGCGCCGCTCCTCCAGCTCGGTCTCCGCGCGTTCCACGATCGTCATCAACTCATGTGCGATGGACGCCAGTTGACGTGCCTCGTCGGTGAGCCGCACCCCGCGCCCCTCCCGTTCGAGGAGCACGGTCCTGGTCTCCCGCTCCAGCTTGGCTATCTGCTGCGACACGGCCGACGGCGTGTAGCCGAGCGCGGCGGCCGCGGCCCCGACGGTGCCGTGGACGGAGACGGCGTGCAGGGCGCGCAGACGCTGGAGGTCGAGCACGAGGCCCTCCGATGAGTAGTGATGCTTCATCCAACCGTGCAGCAATCATCGCTGGTGCTTCACGGTCCGTGGGCGTGATCCTCGACGCATGCGACCCGCACACCTCGCCCTCGCCGTCCTCGTCGCCGCCGTCTGGGGCGTCAACTTCACCGTCATCGAGATCGGCCTCGACCACTTCCCGCCCCTCCTCTTCTCGGCCCTGCGCTTCCTCGTCGCGGCCCTGCCCGCCGTGTTCCTCGTGGGGCGCCCGAAGGTGGCCTGGACATGGATCGTCGGGGTGGGACTCGTCCTCGGGGTGGCGAAGTTCGGCCTGCTGTTCGTGGGGATGGACGCGGGGATGCCGGCGGGCCTGTCGTCGCTGGTGCTGCAGATCCAGGCGGTGTTCACGGCGGTGTTCGCGGCGGCGGTACTGGGTGAGCGCCTGCCCGGCGTGCGCCTGTGGGGCATGCTGCTCGCTCTCACCGGCATCGTCGTCGCGGCCGTCGACGAGGGCACCTCGGGCCCACTCGGCGCCTTCGCCCTGGTCGTCGCGGCGGCCGCCTGCTGGGGCGCGTCGAACGTCCTCACCCGCAAGGCGGCCCCACCGGACGCGCTGAACTTCATGGTGTGGGTGAGCACGGTCCCCGTGCTGCCGCTCCTGGCCCTGTCCCTGCTGACGGAGGGCCCGACGAGGGACCTGGAGGCCCTGCGCACCCTCGACTGGCAGGGCGCGGGCACGGTCGTCTACGTCGCCTGGGTCACCACCGTGTTCGGCTTCGGCGCCTGGGGCTGGCTGCTGCGCCGCCACCCCGCGTCCACGGTCGCGCCCTTTTCACTGCTGGTCCCGGTCTTCGGGATGTCGTCCGCGGCGCTGTTCCTGGGGGAGCCGGTGACCCCGCTGCGGTGGTGCGCGGCGGCGCTGCTGGTGGGCGGGGTGGGGCTGACGTCGTGGACGGGGGCGCGGGCGGGGGCGCGGCGGGGTTTGCGGTGGGGGTTGCGGACGGGGGTGCGGCGGGGTTTGCGGTGGGGGTTGCGGACGGGGGTGCGGCGGGGTTTGCGGTGGGGTTTGCGGACGGGGGTGCGGCGGGGGTCGCGGACGGGGGCGCGGCTGGGAGTGCGGCGGGGGTCGCGGTGGGGGTTGCGGACGGGATCGCGGCCTTTGGGGCTTCGGTCGAGTGTGGCTCATTCCGTGGACTCCACGGCGCCGGAGGGGGCCGTGGGGCGATCATGAGGGCATGGTCCTCGTCGACATCCCCGGTTCCAAGTCCATCACGGCCCGCGCCCTGTTCCTGGCGGCCGCGGCCGACGGCGTCACCACCCTCGTACGGCCCCTGCGCTCGGACGACACGGAGGGTTTCGCCGAGGGCCTGGTACGCCTCGGCTACCGGGTCGGCCGGACCCCGGACGCCTGGCAGGTGGACGGCCGCCCCCAGGGGCCCGCGGTGCCGGAGGCCGACGTGTACTGCCGGGACGGCGCCACCACGGCCCGCTTCCTCCCCACCCTGGCCGCCGCCGGCCACGGCACCTACCGCTTCGACGCCTCTCCCCAGATGCGCCGCCGCCCCCTCCTCCCGCTCACCCGCGCCCTGCGCGACCTGGGTGTGGACCTGCGGCACGAGGAGGCGGAGGGCCACCATCCTCTGACGGTCCGGGCAGCCGGGGTCGAGGGCGGGAAGGTGACGCTCGACGCGGGCCAGTCCTCGCAGTACCTCACAGCCCTGCTCCTGCTGGGCCCGCTGACCCGCGAGGGCCTGCGGATCGAGGTCACGGACCTGGTCTCGGTGCCGTACGTCGAGATCACGATCGCGATGATGCGGGCGTTCGGGGCGGAGGTGACCCGCGAGGGCAACACCTTCGTCGTCCCGCCGACCGGTTACCGCGCCACGACCTACCCCATCGAGCCCGACGCCTCCACCGCGAGCTACTTCTTCGCCGCGGCGGCCGTCACGGGCGGCGAGGTGACCGTCCCCGGGCTGGGCGAGGGGGCCCTGCAGGGCGACCTGGGCTTCGTGGACGTCCTGCGGCGGATGGGCGCGCGGGTGTCGGTGAGGCCGGACGGCACGACGGTGGCAGGCACGGGCCGACTGGCCGGCGTGACGGTCAACATGCGGGACGTCTCCGACACGATGCCCACCCTGGCAGCGATCGCCCCCTTCGCCTCCGGCCCGGTGCGGATCGAGGACGTGGCGAACACGCGGGTGAAGGAGTGCGACCGGTTGGAGGCCTGCGCGGAGAACCTGCGCCGCCTCGGGGTGGAGGTCGCGACGGGCCCGGACTGGATCGAGATCAGGCCGAGTGCGGGGGCGCCCTTGACCGCGGGCACGGAGATCAAGTCCTACGGGGACCACCGCATCGTGATGTCCTTCGCGGTCACCGGCCTGCGGACACCGGGAATCTCGTTCGACGACCCCGGGTGCGTACGAAAGACTTTCCCGGACTTCCACGAGGCGTTCAGGGGGTTGCGGCGGGCGCTTGGAGAGGGATGAGGCGGGGATGAGCTACAAGCTGGAGGGGCCGGTTCTGGAGGGTGCGTTGGTGCGCCTGGAGCCGCTGGAGCACCGGCACGCGGCCGATCTGGCGGTGGCGGCGGAGGAGAACCGGGGCACGTACGAGTTCACCTGGGTGCCGAGGGCCGACGAGGTCGCCGCCTACATCGACGCCCAGCTCGCCCGCGCGGCGACGGGCCGACTCGCGCCGTACGCCCAGGTGTCCGTCGCCACGGGGAAGGCGGTGGGGGCGACGTCGTACTGGGAACCCCGCTGCTGGCTGACGGAGGACCAGCTCGACGCCGTGGAGGTCGGCTTCACCTGGCTCGGCGCGTCGGCGCAGGGCACGGGCGTGAACGCCGAGGCCAAGCTGCTGCTGTTCCGGCACGCCTTCGAGGAGTGGGGCGTCTCGCGAGTGGACCTCAAGACGGACGCCCGCAACGCCCGCTCCCGCGCCGCCATCCAGTCCACCGGCGCCCGCTTCGAGGGCGTCCTGAGGAACTGGTCCCGCTCCTGGGCCCCGGGCGAGGACGGCCACCTGCGGGACTCCGCGATCTACTCCATCACGGCAACGGAGTGGCCGGAACGCCGGGTGCGGTTGGAGGAGCGGGTGTCGGGGTTCTTGAGGTGAGCGCGGGGGCCGCCCGCTTCTTGGCCAGTGTCGTGCTTCCACGGCCCACCTCAAGGGCGCTTCGCGTCGCCTTCGGCGATGGCTGTTGGGATTGGCGGATGTGGGCCAGTTTCTGGGCGGCCTACCCGTGGTTGTTGGGCGCTTGGGGTGGCGCGGATCCTCCAATGACTGGCCGCCGGGCTTCAGCCGCTGTGGCACCCGGCGTGCCTCCGGACGTCGAATTACCGCAGCGGCCCCCGCCGCCTACGCCGAGTCGTTGAGCAGTCGCGCCAGGTGTTCCCGCCCCTTCTCCAGCAGGTCGGGCAGCGGTGCGGCGTCCTCGTACCACCGCTTCTCGTACTCCCAGCACAGCCAGCCGTCCCAGCCGTGCCGGGAGAGGACCTCCACGCACTCGGCGAGCGGCAGGACGCCGGTGCCCAGCGGCAGCGGGGTGGTGTCGTCGGCGGAGGCGATGTCCTTGACCTGGATGTAGCCGAGGTACGGGGAGAGCGCCGCGTATGTCTCCGAGGGCTGCTCGCCGCCCAGCCAGGTGTGCATGACGTCCCACAGCGAGCCCACGTTCCGGTGGCCGACCAGGCCCAGGACGCGGATCGCGTCGGCGCCCGTGCGGTGTGAGTCGTGGGTCTCCAGCAGGATGCGTACGCCGAGGTCGGCGGCGTATTCGGCGGCCGTGCCGAGGCGTCGGGCGGCGACGGCGTCGGCCTCCGCCGGGGACTGGCCGGGGTCGGCGCCGGGGAAGACCCGGACGTAGGGCGCGCCCAGGTCGCGGGCGAGGTCGAGGAGCCGGCGTACCTCCTCGATCACGGGGTTGTCGTCGCCCGGCGCGGCCACGCGCGCGTACCCCGCGATGCCGAGGACGTCGACCCCGGCCGCCTTGAACTCGGCTGCCACGTCGGTCCGTTGGGCGAGGTCGAGGCCGGGATGGACCGGCTCCTCCGGGTGTGCGCGCAGCTCCACGCCGTGGTAGCCGTGCGTGGTCGCGAGCCGCAGGACGTCGGGGAGCGGGAGGCCGGGTACGCCGAGGGTGGAGAACGCCAGTTTCATGGTGTCTACTCTCACTCGGGTATGCCGTGCAGGTCCAGCCGCCAGTCCTGGCCGAGCAGGTCCTGTCCGAAGGAGCGGTGCGGTTTCTCGGCGACGAGGGCGAAGCCGTGGCGCTGGTAGATGCGGCGGGCGGCGCCGAGGATGTCGTTGGTCCACAGGACGATGTCGCGGTAGCCGACCTCGCGCGCGAAGTCGACGACCGCGCCGACCAGCCGGTCGCCGATGCCGAGGCCGCGGGCGTCCGGCTCGACGAGCAGGAGCCGCAGCCGCGCGGTGCCGGGGGCGTCGTCCCGTACGCACATCACGCAGCCGACCGGACGGCCGTCGAGCTCGGCGATCCACACCCGCTCCAGGTGCGGATCGTGGTCCTCGGCGAAGTCGGCGACGATCCGGGCGACCAGGCCCTCGTAGGCGGCGTTGAAGCCGTATCCGGAGGCGTAGAGCGCCGCGTTGCGCTCCACGATCCAGCCGAGCTCGCCGGGGGCGGGCTCGCGCAGCGCGACGTCCTCGGCGCTCGCCGGTCGGCGGTTGTCACCGAGGATCGTACGAATCGTGCGCATCGCCTCCGCGAGTCGCGGCCGGTCGTCGGCGGCGACGCTCCCCAGCAGCTCGCCGACGCTCTCCCGGGCCCGCTCGTCGAGCAGCCCCGCGGCGTCGCGGCCCCGCTCGGTGAGGACGATCCGGCGGCGTCTCGGATCCCTCTCGGAGGGGGCGCGCTCGACGAGGTCGTCCTTCTCGAACTTGTTGAGGATGCGGGTCAGATAGCCCGAGTCGAGGGAGAGCGCGGTGCGCAGGTCGGCGGCGTCCGTACCGGAGGGGGAGTGCGCGAGTTCGTACAGGACGCGGGATTCGGTGAGGGTGTAGGGGGCGTACAGGTGGCGGCCGTAGTCGAGGGCGCCGATGACGTTCGTGTAGAAGCGGTTGAAGGCGCGGATGTCCTGGACGGTCATGCTCAACCCCGATCCCCGATAGCTGACTCAGTCAGATATGTCATCGGGGTCGAGCGTAGGCGTCCGGACACCTACCCGGCTACCCCTCGGTGCTTGAGGTCTCGGTGCTCGTGGTGGTCGGCGGTCACGTGCAGCTCGGCGCCGAAGCCTGCCACGACCCGCGCCCCGAACCGCTCCTCCCAGCTGCGCAGCAGGGCGCACAGCAGGGGCAGTGGGGCGTCGGCCGACCAGCCCACGGCCGCGGGTACGTCGGCGCTGCGGCGGGCGGGGACGAGGGCGAGGACGCAGTCCTCCAGACCGTACGGCCCTTCGCCCATGAGCCGGGCGACGGTATGGGCCGCCGACTCCGTCGGCGTCGCCGAGCCGTCGTCCGCCCTCACGGCCGCCGCCAACCCGGGCCGGCTCTCGAACGGCGGCCCCGGATCATGCGGCCATGGCTCGAGCCCCTCCGGCATCTCCACCGGCGTCGGATCCGACCATGCGGGCAGCCGTCGGCGCCGGTACTCGGCGAAGTCAGCCGCCAGTACGGTCTCCAGCCGCACGGCCTCGACCTCGCCACGTCGGTCGGCCGCCCCAGGGAATCGGGTGGGCACAGGAACGGGAACAGCCCGCTCACCTCCGCCTCCCCGAACAGCCGAGGCAACAACTGCTCGACGTCATCGGGCAGTTCGTCGGAGAGCCATGTCTCGGCGGTCCCCCGGGGGCGAAAGCGCCCCGGCGGCAGGCCGGCGGGCAGTGAGAAGACCATGCCGGGGACGTTAAGGGGCGTCACTGACAGCTGGCCCGCTGTCATGCCGGTCACGGCAGTCTCGGCCCGTCCAGTGCTCCGGCCCTCACTCCCGCGGCACCCCCGAAGACCCCCGAACCATCAACTCCCCCCGAACCATCGCGATCCCCCCGAGCGGCGGCTCCTCCCGCCCCATGGCGATCCGCCCGGCCCGCGCCCCCGCCTCCGCCAACGGCAACCTCACCGTCGTCAGCGAAGGCACCGCGTCGATGCTGAAGGGGAGGTCGTCGAAGCCGGCCACCGACACGTCCTCGGGGATCCGCAGTCCGGACTCGCGCAGCGCGGCGCACGCGCCCAGTGCGACGGAGTCGTTGGCGGCGACCACGGCCGTCAATGAGGGGTCCCTGCGCAGCAGTTCCAGTGTCGCCTCGTAGCCGGAGCGCCGGTCGTAGCGCCCGTGGACCGTCCACCGGGGGTCCTCGTCGATGCCCGCCGCCGCCAGCGCGGCACGGTGGCCCTCCAGCCGGTGCCGTGTCGTCGTCCGTTCCACGGGCCCGGCGATGTAGCCGAGCCGTCGGTGGCCGAGGCCGATGAGGTGCTCGGTGAGTTCGCGGCCGCCGCCGCGGTTGTCGAAGGTGATCGCGATCGCCCGGGTGTCCGGTGCGGGCGGCCGCCCGCACAGCACCACACGGGTCCCGGCGTCGGCCAGTTTCCGCAGCTTCGACGTCATGGCCGCCGCGTGCGGCTCGTCCTCGATCGCACCGCCGGTCAGCACCACGGCCGCGGCGCGTTGTCGCTGGAGCAGGGTGAGATAGGTCAGTTCGCGTTCCGGGGAGCCCCCGGTGTTGCAGACGACCGCGAGTCTCTCCCCGCCCGCGCGGCCGCCCGGGCCGCCGATCTCCGACTGGATCGCGCTCGCCATGATCCCGAAGAAGGGGTCGGCGATGTCGTTGACCAGGATGCCGACCAGGTCGGATGTGGCCGCGGCCAGCGCGCTCGCGGGGCCGTTCAGTACGTAGTCCAGCTCGTCCACCGCCCGCAGCACCCGCTCCCGGGTGGTCGCGGCCACGGGGTAGTTGCCGTTCAGTACGCGCGACACCGTCGCAGGGGAGACCTGGGCGCGGGCCGCCACGTCCGCCAGGGTCACCGTCATCTGTCGTCCTCCGGTCGCGCATCTCGTCGTACGTCGTCGTACGCCCTGGTACGCCCACGTAGACAGGCCGCCTCGCGGGCATGGTTCCGGGCGTGTCAAGCAATGTCGAGCAGACCTTACGGCCAAGAACCCCGGCTGTTCGCCCCCTCGAACAACTCGGAGTGGACACGGTCTTGTCTGGACCGCTGATCAGAGGCTAGCTTCTCATCAGATAGAAAGCGCTTGCTGTATCGCTCATCAGTAGGGGCGTACGCGGCGGGCACATCCGCGTACGACGCTGCGTACGACACCTACGAAGGGACAGCCGTGACACGCAAGACGGTGCGTATCGCCATGAACGGCGTGACCGGGCGCATGGGCTACCGCCAGCACCTGGTCCGCTCCATCCTGGCCATTCGCGAGCAGGGCGGCCTCGACCTCGGCGACGGCACCGTGCTGTGGCCGGAGCCGATCCTGGTCGGCCGCCGGGAGCACGTGCTGAAGGCGCTCGCCGAGCAGCACGGCCTGGAGCACGTCTCGACGGACGTGGACGCGGTCCTCGCGGACCCGACCGTCGAGATCTACTTCGACGCCCAGGTCACCTCCGCCCGCGAGGAGGCGCTCAAGAAGGCGATCGCCGCGGGCAAGCACATCTACACGGAGAAGCCGACGGCCACGGGGCTGGAGGGCGCCCTGGAGCTGGCCCGCCTGGCCAACGCGGCAGGCATCAAGCACGGCGTCGTCCAGGACAAGCTCTTCCTCCCGGGCCTGCTCAAGCTGAAGCGCCTCATCGACGGCGGCTTCTTCGGCCGGATCCTCTCCGTCCGCGGCGAGTTCGGCTACTGGGTCTTCGAGGGCGACTGGCAGGCCGCCCAGCGCCCGTCCTGGAACTACCGCGCCGAGGACGGCGGCGGCATCGTCGTCGACATGTTCCCGCACTGGGAGTACGTGCTCCACGAGCTGTTCGGCCGCGTGAAGTCCGTCCAGGCCATCGCCACCACCCACATCCCGCAGCGCTGGGACGAGAACGACAAGCCCTACGACGCCACCGCCGACGACGCCGCCTACGGCATCTTCGAGCTCGACGGCGGCGCCATCGCCCAGATCAACTCCTCCTGGGCCGTCCGCGTCAACCGCGACGAGCTCGTCGAGTTCCAGGTCGACGGCACGGAGGGCTCGGCCGTCGCGGGCCTGCGCAACTGCCGCGTGCAGCACCGCAGCGCCACCCCCAAGCCGGTCTGGAACCCGGACATCCCCGCCACCGAGGTCTTCCGCGACCAGTGGCAGGAGGTGCCCGACAACGCCGACTTCGACAACGGCTTCAAGGCCCAGTGGGAGCTGTTCCTCAAGCACGTCTACGCCGGCGCCGACTACCACTGGGACCTGCTCGCCGGCGCCCGTGGCGTCCAGCTCGCCGAGCTGGGCCTGAAGTCGTCGGCCGAGGGCCGCCGTCTCGACGTACCGGAGATCTCGCTGTGACCATCCAACTGCCCGACGGCACGGGCGGCCTGCGGACCTACGAGCCCCGCACGGAGCCCCTCGCCCTCTCCACCGGCTCGCCCTTCACCTCCCGTACGGTCTTCTCGGCGGCGCACGTCGTCGCCGACCCGTACGCGGACGTGACGCCCGACTCGCCCGCCGCCGTCGACTGGGACGCGACCCTCGCCTTCCGCCGCCACCTGTGGTCCCACGGACTCGGTGTCGCCGAAGCCATGGACACCGCCCAGCGCGGCATGGGCCTGGACTGGGCGGGCGCGGCCGAGCTGATCCGCCGCAGCGCCGCCGAGGCCAAGGCGGTCGGCGGTCTCATCGCCTGCGGTGTCGGCACCGACCAGCTCACCGGCCCGGCGTCCCTCGCCGAGGTCCGCGAGGCCTACGAGGAGCAGCTCGCCCTCGTCGAGGCGTCCGGCGCCCAGGCGATCCTGATGGCCTCCCGCGCCCTCGCGGCGGCCGCCCAGGGCCCCGAGGACTACCTGGAGGTCTACGGCCACCTGCTGCGCCAGTCCTCCGAGCCGGTGATCCTGCACTGGCTGGGCCCGATGTTCGACCCGGCCCTCGAGGGCTACTGGGGCTCGTCCGACCTGGACGCGGCGACGGACACGTTCCTGGAGGTCATCGCCGCGCACCCCGACAAGGTGGACGGCATCAAGGTGTCGCTGCTGGACGCCCAGCGCGAGGTCGACCTGCGCCGCCGCCTGCCGCAGGGCGTGCGCTGCTACACGGGCGACGACTTCAACTACCCCGAGCTGGTCGCGGGCGACGAGCAGGGCTTCAGTCACGCCCTGCTCGGCATCTTCGACCCGCTGGGCCCGCTGGCGGCCGAGGCGGTACGGGTCCTGGACACGGGGAACACGGCCGGCTTCCGGGAGCTGTTGGACCCGACCGTCGACCTCTCCCGCCACCTCTTCCAGACCCCCACCCGCTTCTACAAGACGGGCGTGGTCTTCCTGGCCTGGCTGGCCGGCCACCAGTCGCACTTCACCATGGTCGGCGGCCTCCAGTCGGCCCGCTCCCTCCCGCACTTCGCCCGCGCCTACGAACTCGCCGACGGACTGGGACTGTTCCCGGACCCGAAGCTGGCGGAGGAGCGGATGAAGAACCTGCTCGCCCTGTACGGAGTGAACCAGTGACCGCCCCGGAACTCGCCCGCTTCAGCATCAACCAGATGACGGTCAAGCAGCTGTCGATGCCGGAACTGGTCGACGCCTGCGTGGAGTTGGGCGTGCCGGGTGTCGGCCTCTGGCGGGATCCGGTCCAGACGTACGGACTGGAGGCGACCGCGAAGCTGGTCCGCGACGCGGGCCTGACGGTGACGACGCTCTGCCGCGGAGGCTTCTTCACGGCGATCGACCCGCAGGAGCGCGCGGTGGCCCTGGCCGACAACCGTCGCGCGATCGACGAGGCGGCGACCCTGGGCACCGACACCCTCGTCCTGGTCTCCGGCGGTCTGCCGGCCGGCTCCAAGGACCTGCACGGCGCGCGGGAGCGCATCGCGGACGCGCTGGCGGAACTGGGGCCCTACGCGGAGCAGCACGGCGTACGGCTGGCCATCGAGCCGCTCCACCCGATGTACGCCTCCGACCGCTGCGTGGTCTCCACCCTCACCCAGGCCCTGGACCTCGCGGAACGCTTCCCCGCACACCAGGTGGGCGTGACGGTGGACACGTACCACATCTGGTGGGACGACAAGGCCCCGGAGCAGATCGCCCGGGCGGGTGCGAGCGGCCGTATCCACACCTTCCAGCTCGCCGACTGGACCACCCCGCTCCCCGAGGGCGTCCTCAACGGCCGCGGCCAGATCGGCGACGGCGCGATCGACATGCGCGAGTGGCAGCGCTACGTCGAGGCGGCGGGCTACACCGGTGCCATCGAGGTCGAGCTGTTCAACGACGCCCTGTGGGCGCGGGACGGCCGCGAGGTGCTGGCGGAGACGGCGGCGCGGTTCGTGGAGCACGTGGACCGCTGACGTCTGAAAGGGCCGGGCGGGCGTCCACATGATGTGGACGCCCGCCCGGCCCTCGTCATCCGGTCATCCGAACATGCCGGGCTCGTAGTCGCCGGCGGGCTGCTGGACGATGACGTTGACGCGGTTGTACGCGTTGATGAGGGCGATGAGGGACACCAGCGCGGCGAGCTGTTCCTCGTCGTAGTGCTTGGCGGCGTTCGCCCAGGCTTCGTCCGTGACGCCACCGGCCGCGTCCGCGACACGGGTGCCCTGCTCCGCCAGTTCCAGGGCGGCACGCTCGGCGTCGGTGAACACCTTGGCCTCCCGCCAGGCCGCGACCAGGTGGAGGCGCTGCGCGGTCTCCCCGGCGGCCGTGGCGTCCTTGGTGTGCATGTCGGTGCAGAAGCCGCAGCCGTTGATCTGGCTGGCGCGGATCTTCACCAGCTCCTGCGTGGCGGCGGGCAGCGTCGAGTCCGCGATGACCTTGCCCGCCGAGTTGATGTACCGGAAGAACTTGGCCGCGACCGGGTTGCCGAAGAGGTTCAGGCGTGCGTCCATGGTGAGCTCCTGTGCCGTCGTGGGTGCTTACACCTCCCTGACGGAGCGGCTCGCCAAGATGTGACATGACCGCAGGCGGTTCACGGGCCCTTGGCCGGGGCGAGGCCGTCGAAGACGATGGCGAGCATCCGGTCTCGTACCTCCTTTTCGAGGCGGGCGTGTGCGGCGGCTCGTGATGTGGCGACCAACAAGGCGTACACCTCGGGGAGTTCGACGTCGCTTCGGACGGCGTCGGCGCGTTGGGCGTGCTGGAGCAGGGCTCCGACGGCCTGGCGCAGTCCGTCCGATGCCCGAGCGGCGTCGCCGTCGTGGTCGCCGCCGGCCTCCAGCAGGGCCTCGGCTATGGCGATCTTGCCCGCCGCGTCGGCGACGAGGTGGCTGAAGAAGCCGAAGAACGCCGCACCCGGGTCCGTGGCGTGAAGCAGCGCCTCGGCCTGCTCGCGCAGGCGATCGAACCGCTTGACGAGTACGGCCTCCAGCAGCGCCGCTTTGGTGGGGAAGTGCCGGAAGACCGTGGCGATACCGACGTTGGCCAGGCGGGCCACCTCCTCGGTCGACGCGGACTCGCCGCCCTTGCCGAAGACCTCCTCGGCGACGTTCAGGATCCGCTCGCGGTTGGTGCGCGCGTCGGCGCGTTGCGGCCGACTGCCGCCGGTCTCTCGGTTGCTCATCGCTCTTTCGCCTGTTTGCCGCTATCCGAAGTCGCGACTCCGTATAATCGGAGCCCGCACTTCGGATAGTAGTTCGCTGCCCCTGCATGTCGGCGTCGATGACAGGAGACGAGACTGCCATGACCAAGATCCTCAGCCCGCGCGAGGTTTTCCTCGCGCTCGTGAACGGCGTCGCGGAGGGCCGCTGGGACGAACTGCCCGCTCTGTACGCGGAACAGACCGATGTCGTCCACCCGTTCGACCCGCTTCGTGCTCCCGCGCTCCGCACCCGCGACGAACTGCGCGAGCACTTCAGGCCGACCGGCGCAGGCCCCCGGCTGGACCGTCGAGCAGCGAACATCACGATCCATGAGACGGCCGATCCCGAGGTCATCGTCGCCGAGTTCGAGTATCAGGGCACGGTCGCAGACACCGGAGAGCCCTTCGCGCTGCCCGGCATCTTCGTGCTCCGGGTGCGCAACGGTGAGATCGTCAGCTCCCGCGACTACTTCGACCACCTCACCGCCGCTCAAGTCCGCGGCCAACTCGACGGACTTGTCGCAACCCTGCGATCGGGCACTGCCACCTCGCCCTAGGGAAAGCGGCGGCGGTACGAGCCGGGGGAGACCGTCAGGTGCCGATGTCCTCGATGATCTCTTTCACGCTCCGGGCCGCCGAGTACATCCACCAGGCACGCAGCGGCGCCACCCGGGCGACCGCCTCGCCGAGCCACTCCGGGTCTCCGAGCCGGCGCACCGCCCTCGCCTCGGACGTCTTCAGGAAGAGCTGGTGGACCAGGAAGACGTGGGCACCTGTGTAGGGGCGCTCGTGGTGGGTGTAGTTCACCGACCACCCCTCGTACGGATGGCGAAGGAGTCCCCCCACGGAACAGCCGCTGCGGCCGCCCCCCATGCGGCTGCCGCCGAGCGCGTCCAGCACACCGGCGGTGCGCGTGGCCATCCACGCCCACGCGGTGGCCTGCACGCCCAGTTCCACGACCCTGGACCAGGGGACGACGGCAAGGGGCTCTCGTTCACCCTGCTTGTGGTGCTCCAGGCCTTCGGCGGTGAGGACGACGCACGAGCCGCCCTCCCGCTTCGGGTCCCCGATGATCCACCGGTCCCCGACGAGTTCCAGAGGCCCCAGAAACTCCGCCATGATCCCCCGTCGGTCGACTGTTCGCCCTGCGGAGATCTTAGGTGGGCTGAGCCTCTGAACCTCCTCAAGTCGCTTGGTGGGCACGCAACATGACAGCCAGGATGATCCACATGACAGGAATCGCGGGACTGAACAAGAAGCACAACTTCGTGCTGGTCGTCCGGGACGCGGACATCGTCGCGGCGGCCCTGCGCCAGGCACTGGCCGAGGCCTCACCCGAGGAGCGCCCCGGCCTGGAACGCGCCGCCGCCGTCGTCGAGTCCACCGCGGCCGCCACCGAAACCCAGCTCCGCGCCCGCTGGGTCCGCTCCCGGCTGACCTCCGCCGGCTTCACGGGCGACATCTCCTCGATCGCGGCGGTGAGGGCCCTACGCCAGGCAGAGCCCAAGCTGAGCCTGCTGGCGGCGGTGCAACTGCAGAAGGAGGCGGTGGCCCATCCGGAGTGATCCCCGGCCACTGGAAAGCTCTACTCGGTCGATCACCCGTAGAGCGAGCGGGCTCCCGGGCTGTTGCCCTTGAAGCGCTGGCCCGCGGCGATCTCCTCGCCGACCACCGACCAGACGGTCTCGTCGTCCTGGAAGGGGAGCGGGTCAATGCCGCTCGTCTCCTGACGGATGCGATCGACCTCGCCGTCCAAGCGCTCGAAGTCGGCTTCCTCCTCGTTCTCGTCGCCGCTGAAGGTGAACTCCTCGAGCAGGCGTTGGAACCGGAGGGTGACCTGGACGAGGGAGGAGACGTCCGTGTGGAGTTCCTGCACGGTCTCCTCGTCGGCGTCGAACGCGTGCACCTTGCCGGAACCGGGCTCGAGGGCGAGGTGGGCGTTGAGCAGCCAGCCGATGACGGGCCATTCGCCCGCGTCCTCCGAGGCGTCCTCGAAGTCCTCGGTGTCGACGACGTCCTGGAGGAGGGGCAGCCGACCGGAGTCCTCGTCGGGCTCACGCAGCCAGAGCGTCCCGGTGGGGATGCCGACGGTCTGCAGGAGGCGGGCGCCCTCGGTGTCCGCGGTGGAGGGCGGGAAGGCGGTGGCGGGCAGGGTCGCGAGCCGGTCCTCGCCGAAGATGTCGGCGAGTTCGCTGCGGGTGACATCGAAAAGCACTGCCGGAACTCCGAACTCGGCGGCGGCACGGGCGCCGCGGGACTCTTGGTGGAGGGAAGCGGTCACAACAACAGCGTTGCGGATCGAGGCGCTTCCGGCGAGTCGATTCCGCCCCGCCCGCTCACCCGCCCTCTTTCCACATCTGCGACCGGCGAGCAGCATGACCCTCGAAACGAACGAGTCGGTCCTGTGCGGTGTGGCGCTAGCCGACGTGGCCTTCCTTGACGGCCGTGACGAACGAGGTCCATCCGGTTGCCGAGAAGAGTAGGGCCGGGCCTGTGGCGTTCTTGCTGTCGCGGACGGGGACGCCGGGGTGGCCGTGAGCGGACTCAAGGCACTCGCCTTGGTTGCCGCCGCTGTAGCTGGACTTGTACCACCCCGTGAGGATGGACGAGTCGGAGACGGTGGGCTCACTGCTGACCATGTGCGTGTTCCTCCGCTGCCGCTCTGACGAGGGCCAGTGACTCCTGTTGCGACAACGCGTCGCTCAGCGCAAGAGCGTAGGAGGTCTGGCTGGCGGCCACCAGCGCCGGATCGTCCATCAAGTTGCCGGTGAGAAAGCCTTCGACGTAGGCCACAGGAGCGGAGTCCTCGAAGCTCATGAGGGTGAGGTAGCTCTCCATGAGCGCGTGCGCCCCGACGCCGTACGGAAGCACATGCAGCCGCAGCCGTCCTGCCTCGGCCAGTTCCGCGATTCTGCGCAACTGCTTGGCCATGACCTGGGGGCCGCCGACTCGGCGCCGCAACACGGCCTCGTCGAGCAGCGTCCAGACGACGGGCTGCGCGGGTCCGTCGAGGATTCGACGGCGCTTTGTTCGGATGACAACGGCCTCGTCAAGTTCCTCGGCGGTGTGGTTCGGACTGTAGGCGCGGAACAGAGCCCGGGCGTAGTCGTCGGTCTGGAGCACACCGAGAACCAGCGAGAGCGCGAACTGCTGGATCAGTGTGGCCTGTTGCTCCAGTTCCGCCACGGCCGCGAAGTGATCTGCGTACTTCGACTCCAGGTCCTCCAGCCAACGCTCGAAGAACCCGTCCGCGCCCACCGTCCGGTCGATCCGCCGAGCGTCATCGGTTTTGGGAAGCCGTCTACCGGCCTCCCAGCGGCTGATCAGCGTGGGGGAGCACACGACCCTTTCGGCCAGTTCCTCCTGCGTGAGCCCGGCTGCCGTCCGTCGCAGCCTCAGTTCCTCTCCGTACTTCTCACGTGCCGTCCGAGGCTGCGGCCCTGCTGCATACGTGCCAAATCTCGCGCAGAACTGGACGCCGGAGGGTGAGCCGACGGGGAACGCGGGCACCCCGCTGTACGTCATGTCCAAGGAGGACGGGCAGTGGCGCCTGGTCGCCTGCCAGAACACGGAGGTGCTCGACACGTGAAGGCGGGGGTTGTCGCCGCTCTGTGGTGTTACCCGGTGAAGTCCATGCTCGGTGAGCGGGTTGCGGGCGTCGAGGTGACCGACCGGGGGCTCGCGGGTGACCGGCGGTTCGCGTTGGTCGACCGGGAGACCGGGAAGGTCGCCAGTGCCAAGGCGCCTCGGTTGTGGCGGGAGTTGTTGCGCTGTACGGCGTCGTCCGTGGATGGCGGGGTCCTCGTCACCACGCCGGACGGCTCGAAGTGGCAGAGCGCCGACGCCGGTATTCACAAGGCGCTCTCGGGCTTCGTGGGCCGCGAGGTCACGTTGACGGACACCCCACCGCCCGGAGCCGTACTCGAACGGTCCCGGCCCGAGGAGGTGTTGAAGGACGGGGTGACGGCCCAGGTGGACGCCGATGTCGTCGCGTTCGGCTCCGCCGCCCCGCCCGGCACCTTCTTCGACTTCGCGCCGGTCCATCTCATGACCACCGCGACACTGAGGCGCATCGCAGAGCTGAGCCCGCGCGGCTCGGCGGAGGTCGAGCGGTACCGGGCCAACCTGGTGATCGACACCGAGGACGAGGGCTTCGTCGAGCACGACTGGATCGGCCGTACCCTGCGCCTCGGTGACCGTCTCACCCTCCGCATCGTCGCCTCGACGCCCCGCTGCGCGGTGCCGACCCTCGCGCACGGCACCCTGCCCCGTGATCCCGACGCCCTCCGTATCCTCGCCGCCCACCACCGCGTCCCCGCGCTGCCGGGCCGGGCGGCGGAGCCGTGTGCCGGGGTATATGCGCAGGTGGTGGCGGGGGGAGCGGTCCGGGAAGGTGATGAGGTGCGGCTTCGGCCGACGTAGCGGCCGGGGCCGGAAAAAATCCCGGAAAAAATCCCGGAAAGAAAACGGAATGAGCGTGCAACCCTTTCCCCACTTAGGGGGTCATACATGGTGTCAGGACTTCTGGAGGGGGATCCGGGGGGATCGCGGGGGTTCTGATCTTGGAGGGGAAAAGCCGAGGGGGCCCGGTCTACGGACTGGGCCCCCTCGAAGCATGATCGGGCCCTTCTGCCGGGCCCTTCTAGAAGAACACCCCACACCTCAGCAGCACATTCGCGTACGGCCGTGCCTCCCCCGTCCGCACCACCAGCCTCGCCCCGGCCGACAGCTCCTTCAGCCGCTCGTGGGACACCAGCGCCAGCTCGGGAAAGTGCCCGTCCAGCAGCGAGGCCGCCGCCGGATTGGCCGTACGCACCTCGTCCGCCGCCGTCGCGCCCTCCACGACCAGCTCGGTCAGCAGCCCGTCCAGCACCTCGGCGAAGGACGGCACCCCGGCCCGGAAGGCCAGGTCCACCACCCGCGGACCGTCGGGTATCGGCATGCCCGCGTCGCACACCAGCACCCCGTCCCCATGGCCGAGCTCGGCCAGCGCGCCGGAGAGATGCCGGTTCAGGATTCCCCCCTTCTTCACAGCGCCTCGACCTCCGCCGCCGTAGGGAACGACTCCTGCGCACCCCGCCGCGTCACCGCCGCCGCGCCCACCCGGGCCGCGTACGCCGCCGCCTCCGCCAGAGAGGACCCCGCGCCGAGCCGCCAGGCCAGCGCCGCCGTGAACGCGTCGCCCGCACCGGTGGTGTCCACGGCGTCGACCCTCACCGACGCCACCCGCGTGACGCCCGCCGACGACGCCACCAGCGCACCCTCCGCGCCCAGCGTCACGACCACCGACCGCGGGCCCTTCGCCAGCAGCAGCCGCGCCCAGTCCTCGGGCGCGTCGCTCACGCAGGACTCGCCCAGGATGACCCGCGCCTCGTGCTCGTTGACGATCAGCGGGTCGCAGGCCGCCAGCACCTCGGAGGGGAGCGGGCGCGGCGGGGAGGGGTTCAGGACGAAGCGGCTCCCCAGAGCCAGACTCCGTACGACCTCCACGACCGTCTCCAGCGGGATCTCCAGCTGTGTCGACACCACGCGCGAGGCGTGGAACAGGCCGCCGGCCGCCCGGACGTCCTCCGGCCTCAGGCGGCCGTTCGCGCCGGGCGACACCACGATGCTGTTGTCGCCCGACGGGTCCACGGTGATCAGCGCGACGCCGGTCGGCGCGCCGCCCACCAGAACGCCCACCGTGTCGACGCCCGCCTCCCGCTGGGAGTCCAGCAGCAGCCGCCCGTGCGCGTCGTCGCCGATCCGGGCCAGCAGGGCCGTACGGGCGCCGAGGCGGGCGGCGGCGACGGCCTGGTTCGCGCCCTTGCCGCCCGGGTGGACGGCCAGGTCGGAGCCGAGGACCGTCTCCCCGGCCCCCGGCCGCCGCTCGACTCCGATCACCAGGTCGGCGTTGGCCGACCCTACGACCAACAGGTCGTAGTCGTACATGAGTTGACTCCCCTGTGTACGTGCCTCTGTGCGTACACAGATGCGTGCCTGTGTACGTGCCTGTGTACGTGACGGAAGGCGGGCGGTCGTCGTGACCGCCCGCCCGCTCGCCGATGTCAGCCGCTGAAGCCGGCCACGTTCTCCTTCGTGACCACCTTCACCGGCACCTTCACCGTCTGCTCGACCTTCTTGCCCTGCAGCGCGCGCAGCGCGTTGTCCACGGCGATCTTCCCCAACTGGCTCGGCTGCTGCGCCACCGACGCGTACAGCGTGCCTGTCTCGACCGCCTTCAGACCGTCCGGCGTGCCGTCGAAGCCGACGACCTGGACCGACTTTCCTGCCTTCGAGCCGAGCGCCTTGACCGCGCCGAGCGCCATCTCGTCGTTGGCGGCGATGACGCCCTGGACGTCCGGGTGGGCCTGGAGCAGGTTCGACATCACGTCGAGGCCCTTGGTGCGGTCGAAGTCCGCGGGCTGCTGGGCGACGACCTGGATGCCCGGGTAGGCCTTCAGACCCTTGGCGAAGCCCTCGGCGCGCTCCCGGGCGGCGGAGGTGCCCGCCTGGCCCTGGAGGATGACGATCTTGCCCTTACCGCCCAGCTTCTCGGCGATGGACTTGCCGGCGAGCTCACCGCCGGCGATGTTGTCGGAGGCGACCAGCGCGTCCGTGGTCGCGTTGTTGACGCCCCGGTCGACGGCGATGACCGGGATCTTCTCCTTGTCGGCGGCCCGTACCGACGGGGCTGCCGCGTCCGAGTCCACCGGGTTGACGACGATCGCGTCCAGACCGGAGCTGGTGAAGTTCTGGAGCTGGTTGGCCTGCTGGGAGGCGTCGTTCTGCGCGTCCGTGACGGTCAGGTCCACGCCCAGCTTCTTCGCCTCGGCCTGGGCGCCCGCCCGGATCTGCACGAAGAAGGGGTTGTTGAGGGTGGACAGGGACAGGCCGATCTTCGGGTTCGCCGCGGCCGAGGAGCCGCCGCTGTGCAGGAAGGAGGTCGCGCCCACGACGGCCACGGTGACCACGGCGGCCAGCGCGTACGTCGCCGCCTGCTTGCCCTTGCCGCCCGAGGAGGTGCCCGCGGCCACCGGGGTCGCCCCGGCCTTGCGGCGCAGGGTGTCGAGCAGCACCGCCAGCGCGATCACGACACCGATGACGACCTGCTGCCAGAACGCGGAGACGTTCAGCAGGTTGAGGCCGTTGCGCAGCACCGCCAGGATCAGCGCGCCGATCAGCGTCCCCGAGGCCTTGCCCGTACCGCCCGCGAGGGAGGCACCGCCGATGACGACGGCGGCGATCGCGTCCAGCTCGTAGCCCTGCGCGGCCTGCGGCTGCGCGGAGGAGAGGCGGGAGGCGAGCACGATGCCCGCGGCGGCGGCGAACAGGCCGGACAGCGCGTAGATGGCGAGCTTCTGCTTCTTCACCCGCAGGCCGGAGAGGCGGGCCGCCTCCTCGTTGCCGCCGATCGCGTACATCGAGCGTCCGATGTATGTCCGCCCCAGCACGAACGCCGTGAGCAGCCCCATGACGACCATGACGAGCACCGGCACGGGCAGCCAGCCGCCGAGCGTGTCACCGAGGTGCGAGACCGAGTCCGGGAAGGGGATCGGGGAGCCCTCGGAGATGACCAGCGACAGACCGCGGCCCACCGACAGCATGGCGAGCGTCGCGATGAACGGCGGCAGCTTGCCGTACGCGATCAGGAAGCCGTTGACCAGGCCCGCCGCGATGCCGGTCGCGACGGCGAGGACGACGGCCAGGAAGACCGGCACCCCGTGTGAGGTCGCGCTCCAGGCGAGCACGGTGGCGGACAGCGCGGCCACGGAGCCGACCGACAGGTCGATGCCCGCCGAGACGATCACGAAGGTGACGCCGAAGGCGAGGATGGCGGTCACGGCCGCCTGGACGCCGATGTTGAGCAGGTTGTCGGTGGTCAGGAAGTCCCCGGACAGCGCCGACAGCGCGATGACGAGGACGATCAGCGCGGTGAGCGCGCCGTTGTCGAGGAGCAGGCGGCGCACCGCCGCGGCGCCACCGGCGCCCGTTGTGCTCTTGAGCGTGTCAGCGGCCACGGCCGGCCTCCAGTTCAGTGGTAGTGGGTGTGCTGACGGCGAGTGCCATCACTGCGTCCTGAGTGGCTTCGGCGGCCGCGAGTTCGCCCGCTATGCGGCCCTGGGCCATCACCAGCACCCGGTCGCTCATGCCGAGCACCTCGGGCAGGTCGCTGGAGATCATCAGGACCGCGGCGCCCTGGGCCGTCAGTTCGTTGATCAGCTGGTAGATCTCGACCTTGGCGCCGACGTCGATGCCGCGCGTCGGCTCGTCGAGGATGAGGACCCTGGTGTCGGCGAGGAGCCACTTGCCGATGACGACCTTCTGCTGGTTGCCGCCGGAGAGCGTGCGCACATGCTGGCCGAGACCCGCCATGCGCACACCGAGCTGCTCGGCGA
The DNA here is from genome assembly GCF_042888465.1 of Streptomyces sp. NPDC002888. Taxonomy (NCBI): domain Bacteria; kingdom Bacillati; phylum Actinomycetota; class Actinomycetes; order Kitasatosporales; family Streptomycetaceae; genus Streptomyces; species Streptomyces sp. NPDC002888. The sequence continues at coordinate 120,962 of NZ_JBIAPU010000027.1, forward strand.
TCCGGGCGGCCGCGTCGTGCTGGCCCCTGAGGTCGACGAGGCCGCCTCGGGTGGCGGACCGCAGGGTCACGAGCCCGAGGTTCTCCTCCACGGACGCGTCGAGGACGAGCCCCTGGCCCTTGCGGTCCTCGGGGACGAGCCCGATCCCGGCCGACATGGCGGCGTTCACGTCGCCCCGTCGCACCCGCGCACCGTCGACCTTCACGGCGCCCTTGTCGTAGGGGTCGGCGCCGAACACGGCCCGCACGACCTCGGTGCGGCCGGCCCCGACGAGCCCCGCGATGCCGACGACCTCACCGGCCCGCACCTCGAAGCTCACGTCGTGGAAGACCCCGTCACGGGTGAGCCCCTCCACGGTGAGCAGCGCGGTTCCCGTCTCGGGCCGCTCGCGCGGGTACTGCTGCTCGATCGAGCGCCCCACCATGAGGCGTACGAGCTCGTCCTCGGGCGTGGCGGCGGGGACCTGTCCGACGCTGCGGCCGTCGCGGATGACGGTGACCCGGTCGCCGAGGGCGGCGATCTCCTCCAGGTGGTGCGTGATGAAGACGACGCCCACGCCCTCCTCGCGCAGCCTGCGCACGATGGAGAAGAGCTTGTCCACCTCCTCGGAGGTGAGCACGGCGGTCGGCTCGTCCATGATGAGCACCCGCGCGTTCAGGCTGAGCGCCTTGGCGATCTCCACCATCTGCAGGCGCGCGATACCGAGTTCACGCACCCGCGCGCGTGGGGACACGTTCACGCCGACGCGCTCCAGCAGTTCGGCGGCCTCGGCCTCCATCCGCTTCCGGTCGATCATCCCGAGGCGGCGGGGCTGCCGTCTCAGGAAGATGTTCTCGGCGACCGTCAGATCGGGGACCAGGTTGAACTCCTGGTAGATGGTGGCGATCCCGAGGCGTTCGGAATCCTGCGCTCCGCCGATGCGGACCTCTTCGCCGCCGACCAGGATGCGGCCGGCGTCGGGCGTGTACGCACCCGACAGCATCTTGATGAGCGTGCTCTTGCCGGCGCCGTTCTCGCCGAGCAGCACATGCACCTCACCGCGGCGCAGGTCGAAGTCGACGCCGTCGAGCGCGACCACGCCGGGAAAGGCCTTGCGGATGCCCTCGATGCGCAGCAACTCATCCGGGTTGCTCACGACTTGCTCCTTCTTACGGGGGACTGCGCAGCGGGGGACTGCGCAAGGGGAGACTCGGGGGGAGAGTCGGGGGGAGTCGGCTCGCCGCACGAGCGGCGTACGACGAGACGGGCAGGGAGGGTGACGGACTCGCCGGGCCGTCCCTCGATGCGGTCGACCAGCGCGCGCACGGCGGCGCGCCCCAGCTCGCCGGTGGGCTGGGCGATCGCGGTGATCGGCGGGTCGGTGTGCACGAACCACGGGATGTCGTCGAACGCGGCGAGCGCGATGTCGTCGGGAACGCGCAGCCCACGCGCGCGTACGGCGTCCAGCGCGCCCAGTGCCATCAGGTTGTCGGCGGCGAAGACGACCTCGGGCGGCTCGGGCAGGTCGAGGAAGCCCTCGGTGACCCGCCGTCCGCTCTCGGCCTGGAAGTCGCCCTGGCCGATGTAGGCGTCGGGGAGCCCGAGACCGTACGCGCCGAGCGCCGCACGGAAGGCCTCCACGCGCTCCCGTCCGGTCGTGGTCGCCGCGGGCCCCGCGATGATGGCGAGCCTGCGGTGGCCGAGGCCGTGCAGATGCGCGACGAGGTCCCGGACGGCCGCCTGTCCGTCCGACCGGACGACCGGCACGTCCATGCCCGGGATCCACCGGTCCACGAAGACCATCGGCGTCCCCCCGCGCGCGGCGTCCAGCATTAACGGCGAGCCGCCGTCGGTGGGGGAGACGAGGAGGCCGTCGATCCGGCGGTCCAGCAGGTTCCGTACGTGGTGGTCCTGGAGGTCGGGCCGCTCGTCGGCGTTGCCGATGATGACGCTGTAGCCGAGCGCGCGGGCCTCCTCCTCGACGGAGCGGGCCAGTTCGGTGAAGTACGGGTTCATCACGTCGCTGATGACCAGGCCGAGGGTGTGGGTCTGGTCGGTGCGCAGCGAACGGGCGACGGCGTTCGGGCGGTAGCCCAGCGCCTCGACGGCGGCCAGCACGCGTGCGCGTGCGTCGTCGCTGACGGACGGGTGGTCGTTCAGGACGCGTGACACCGTGGCGACCGATACTCCGGCCGCGGCGGCGACGTCCTTGATGCTCGCCATCGCCCGCCCACCTCCTTGTGGAATCGTTTACATCGACGACACGGAGGATTGGAATCGATTACACGCCGGTAATCAACCCCTCCCTGCCATCCCGAGACCGGATCGTGATGCGGTCGCGGGCCCGTGCACGGCGACCCAGGTCCGCTGTCGGTGCCGGGCGGTACCGTCGGATCATGTCCAATCAGGCGGGGGACTCCACGGGCGAGCGGCGACTGGCCGTCCTTGAGGGCGTCCTGGAGCGCATCACGTACGCCAACGAGGAGAACGGCTACACGGTCGCCCGTGTCGACACCGGCAGAGGCGGCGGCGATCTGCTGACGGTCGTCGGCGCGCTGCTCGGCGCCCAGGTCGGCGAGTCCCTGCGCATGGAGGGCCGTTGGGGCTCCCATCCGCAGTACGGCAAGCAGTTCACCGTCGAGAACTACACGACGGTCCTGCCCGCCACCGTCCAGGGCATCCGGCGCTACCTCGGCTCGGGCCTGGTCAAGGGAATCGGCCCGGTCTTCGCCGACCGCATCACCCAGCACTTCGGCATGGACACCCTGAAGATCATCGAGGAGGAGCCGGGGCGCCTCGTCGAGGTCCCCGGGCTCGGCCCCAAGCGCACGAAGAAGATCGCCGACGCCTGGGAGGAACAGAAGGCGATCAAGGAGGTCATGCTCTTCCTCCAGACCGTCGAGGTGTCCACGTCCATCGCCGTGCGCATCTACAAGAAGTACGGCGACGCCTCGATCTCCGTGGTGAAGAACCAGCCGTACCGCCTCGCCTCCGACGTCTGGGGCATCGGCTTCCTCACCGCCGACAAGATCGCCCAGTCCGTCGGCATCCCGCACGACAGCCCGGAGCGCGTCAAGGCGGGCCTGCAGTACGCGCTGTCCCAGTCCGCCGACCAGGGCCACTGCTTCCTGCCCGAGGAGCGGCTGATCGCGGACGCGGTCAAACTGCTCCAGGTCGACACGGGCCTTGTCATCGAGTGCCTCGCCGAGCTGGCCCAGGTCCCGCAGGACGGGGAAGACCCCGGTGTCGTACGGGAGAAGGTGCCGGGCCCGGACGACGGCACCCCGGTCACCGCCATCTACCTCGTCCCCTTCCACCGCGCCGAACTCTCCCTCTCCGCCCAGCTGTTGCGCCTGCTGCGCACCGGGGAGGACCGGATGCCGGGCTTCGCGGACGTGGCCTGGGACAAGGCGCTGGCCTGGCTGAAGGGACGTACGGGCGCCGAGCTCGCCCCCGAGCAGGAGGCCGCCGTACGGCTCGCGCTCACCGAGAAGGTCGCCGTCCTCACCGGCGGCCCCGGCTGCGGCAAGTCCTTCACGGTCCGCTCGATCGTGGAGCTGGCGAAGGCCAAGAAGGCCAAGGTCGTCCTGGCCGCCCCCACCGGCCGCGCCGCCAAGCGCCTCGCCGAGCTCACCGGCGCCGAGGCGTCAACCGTCCACCGCCTGCTGGAGCTCAAGCCCGGCGGCGACGCGGCCTACGACAAGGACCGCCCGCTGGATGCCGACCTGGTGGTCGTCGACGAGGCGTCCATGCTGGACCTGCTCCTCGCCAACAAGCTGGTCAAGGCCGTGCCCCCGGGCGCCCACCTGCTCTTCGTCGGGGATGTCGACCAACTGCCCAGCGTCGGCGCGGGCGAGGTCCTGCGTGACCTGCTGGCCGACGACAGCCCGGTCCCCGCGGTGCGCCTCACCCGCATCTTCCGCCAGGCCCAGCAGTCGGGCGTGGTGACCAACGCCCACCGGATCAACTCAGGGCAACACCCGCTCACCGACGGCATGAAGGACTTCTTCCTCTTCGTCGAGGACGAGACCGAGGATGCAGGCCGGCTCACGGTCGACGTGGCGGCCCGCCGCATTCCGGCCAAGTTCGGCCTGGACCCGCGCCGGGACGTACAGGTCCTGGCGCCCATGCACCGGGGACCCGCCGGCGCCGGCACCCTCAACGGCCTGCTCCAGCAGGCCATCACCCCCGGCAGGCCCGACCTGGCGGAGAAGCGGTTCGGCGGCCGGGTCTTCCGTGTGGGAGACAAGGTCACCCAGATTCGCAACAATTACGAGAAGGGCGCCAACGGTGTCTTCAACGGCACCGTGGGCGTGGTCACCTCGCTCGACCCGGTCGACCAGCGCCTGACGGTGCTGACGGACGAGGACGAGGAGGTTGTGTACGAATTCGATGAACTGGACGAGCTGGCCCATGCGTACGCGGTGACCATTCACCGGTCGCAGGGAAGTGAATATCCCGCCGTGGTGATCCCCGTCACCACGGGCGCCTGGATGATGCTCCAGCGAAACCTGCTGTATACGGCCGTCACCCGGGCGAAGAAGCTGGTCGTCCTGGTCGGTTCGCGCAAGGCGATCGGACAGGCGGTGCGCACGGTGTCCGCGGGACGTCGCTGCACAGCACTCGACTTCAGGCTCTCCGGCGCCTGACCCTTGACCCTCCGCACCCCGAGGCGGCAAGGGCGAGCCTCACAAAAATGATCGATCAAATGAGTCGCCTAGGTCACAGTGCACTTCCGGTTGAGGTACGGAGGGGGCAGGATGAGCAAGTTGGCGGCACTGAGTGCCGCCAATAAGCCCAATGGCCGACCCCGAGTGCACTCTCCTGCGCCAAATGGGGGATGGTAGAGACAGTCAGGGCAACCTCGAAGATGAGGCACAACGTCGGTGAGGGAAGACGTGAGCGACAACTCTGTAGTACTGCGGTACGGCGACGGCGAGTACACCTACCCGGTGATCGACAGCACCGTCGGCGACAAGGGCTTCGACATCGGCAAGCTCCGCGCCCAGACCGGTCTGGTGACCCTGGACAGCGGATACGGCAACACCGCCGCCTATAAATCCGCGGTCACCTACCTGGACGGCGAAGCGGGCATCCTCCGGTACCGCGGCTACCCGATCGAACAGCTGGCGGAGCGCTCCACCTTCCTGGAGGTCGCCTACCTGCTGATCAACGGCGAGCTGCCGACGGTCGACGAGCTCTCGTCCTTCAAGAACGACATCACGCAGCACACTCTGCTGCATGAGGACGTCAAGAACTTCTACAAGGGCTTCCCGCGTGACGCCCACCCGATGGCCATGCTGTCGTCGGTGGTCTCCGCGCTGTCCACGTTCTACCAGGACAGCCACAACCCGTTCGACGAGAAGCAGCGCAACCTCTCGACGATCCGTCTGCTCGCCAAGCTTCCGACGATCGCCGCGTACGCGTACAAGAAGTCGATCGGTCACCCGTTCGTCTACCCGCGCAACGACCTCGGCTACGTCGAGAACTTCCTCCGCATGACCTTCTCGGTCCCGGCGCAGGAGTACGAGCTCGACCCGGTCGTCGTCTCGGCCCTGGACAAGCTGCTCATCCTGCACGCGGACCACGAGCAGAACTGTTCGACCTCCACGGTCCGCCTGGTCGGTTCCTCGCAGGCGAACATGTTCGCCTCGATCTCCGCGGGCATCAACGCGCTGTGGGGCCCGCTGCACGGCGGCGCCAACCAGTCCGTCCTGGAGATGCTCGAGGGCATCCGCGACGCCGGCGGCGATGTCGACTCCTTCATCCGCAAGGTGAAGAACAAGGAGGACGGCGTCCGTCTGATGGGCTTCGGCCACCGGGTCTACAAGAACTTCGACCCGCGCGCCAAGATCATCAAGGCCGCGGCGCACGACGTTCTCTCCGCCCTCGGCAAGTCCGACGAGCTGCTGGACATCGCCCTGAAGCTGGAGGAGCACGCGCTCTCCGACGACTACTTCGTCTCGCGCAGCCTCTACCCGAACGTCGACTTCTACACCGGCCTGATCTACCGCGCCATGGGCTTCCCGACCGAGATGTTCACGGTCCTCTTCGCCCTCGGCCGCCTCCCGGGCTGGATCGCCCAGTGGCACGAGATGATCAAGGAGCCCGGCTCCCGCATCGGCCGCCCGCGCCAGATCTACACGGGCGTGGTGGAGCGCGACTTCGTGCCGGTCGAGCAGCGCTGAGCTTGGTGTCACCGGCCGCTGTTGCACGCCCACTGCGGCGGACCTGGCGAGTGAGCCGAAGGGGCGCGCCGTTGTCGAGACGGCGAACGCGCGGAGGCCCGAAGGGCTGAGCACGATCGCCGTCTCGACAACGGCAAAAGGCGCCCCGGAGGCGAACGAGCCACAAAAAAATACAGAAGGCGCCCTGGCGTCGGTCCCCCCACGGGCCGACGTCCAGGGCGCCTTCCCATGTCCCGGTGCGGATTCCCCCCACGGGATCCGGCCGGGCGTCTGTGAGACCAGCGCCTGAATCGCTGTTGAGCAGAACGAGCAAAACTCGCTGTACTGCTGCGGTGTGCGGTCTGCCGGGACAGCGCACGTTGGGAGGGCCGCTCAAAGCTCCCCGGTGTACGTGTCCCGGCAACGCATCTCTGAGGAAGTCCCCCAAGACATCCCCAGATGCCAGTCGGCGCCCCCCAAGACGCTTCCTGACATCGCCAACTTAGACCTTCGAACCCCTTCGATGGTTACGTTCACATCACTGTGATCTGCGTCTCTTGCATTTGTCCCGTTAGATGCGCAAGAGCCTCGATATGAAAATCGAGACCCAGGCGTAAGGATGATGCGCGAGCCTTGTGAAGAGCTTATGTGAGGCTCGCGTCGGACTCCAGGGGGTCTGACCCCCCGACTGCCCGAAATTCGCTGGTAACCGCAGGTAACTTCGGGCGCGGGGTCAGCGGAACGTCCGCAGTCGGAGACTGTTCGTCACCACGAACACCGACGAGAACGCCATCGCGGCCCCCGCGATCATCGGGTTCAGCAGCCCCGCCGCGGCCAGCGGCAGTGCCGCCACGTTGTAACCGAACGCCCACACGAGATTGGCCTTGATCGTGGACAGCGTCCGCCGCGACAGCCGGATCGCGTCCGCGGCCACCCGCAGATCCCCGCGCACCAGCGTCAGATCGCTCGCCTCGATCGCCGCGTCCGTCCCGGTCCCCATCGCGAGCCCCAGGTCGGCCGTGGCCAGCGCGGCCGCGTCGTTGACGCCGTCGCCGACCATGGCCACGGTCCGCCCCTCGCCCTGCAGCCGCCGTACGACGTCCACCTTGTCCTCGGGCAGTACCTCGGCCACCACCCGGTCGATACCGACGGCCTCCGCCACGGCCTCGGCCACCGTCCGGTTGTCCCCGGTCAGCAGCACCGGCGTGAGCCCGAGCGCGCGCAGTTCGCGGACCGCCTCGGCGCTGGTCTCCTTCACCGCGTCGGCGACCGCCAGAACTCCGCGGGCCGCTCCGTCCCAGCCGACCACGACGGCCGTACGGCCGCGCCGCTCAGCCTCCTCCTTGGCGCGGGCCAGCTCCTCGGGGAGCGCGGCGGTGTACTCGGCGAGTCGCCCCACCGCCACCTCATGGCCCTCCACACGGCCGCGTACGCCCCGCCCGGGCACGTTCTCGAAGTGCTCCGCGCTCGGCAGGGTTCCCGCCCGCTCCTCGGCGCCGGTGGCCACGGCGCGGGCGACGGGGTGCTCGGAGGCGTGTTCCAGGGCGCCCGCGAGCCGCAGCACCTGCTTCTCGTCGGCGCCCTCGACGACGTACACCTCCTGAAGGGTCATGCGGCCGGTCGTCACCGTGCCGGTCTTGTCGAGGACGACGGTGTCGACGCGGCGCGTGGACTCCAGTACCTCGGGGCCCTTGATGAGGATGCCGAGCTGGGCGCCGCGCCCGGTGCCGACCATCAGGGCGGTCGGCGTGGCAAGGCCCAGTGCGCACGGGCAGGCGATGATCAGTACGGCGACGGCGGCGGTGAAGGCGGCGACGGTGTCGTGGGTGAGGCCGAGCCAGGCGCCGAAGGTGGCGGCGGTGATCAGCAGCACCACCGGCACGAAGACCGCGGAGATCCGGTCGGCGAGCCGCTGCACCTCGGCCTTGCCGTTCTGCGCGTCCTCGACGAGCTTCGCCATCCGCGCGAGCTGGGTGTCGGCGCCGACGCGGGTGGCCTCGACGACGAGGCGCCCGCCGGCGTTCACGGTCGCGCCCGTGACAAGCGAGCCGACCGCCACGTCCACCGGCACCGACTCGCCGGTCAGCATGGAGGCGTCGACGGCGGACGCCCCTTCCGTGACCGTGCCGTCGGTGGCGATCTTCTCGCCGGGCCGGACGACGAAGCGGTCCCCGACAGCAAGCCGCCCCACCGGGATCCGTACCTCGCGTCCGTCCCGCAGCACGGCCACGTCCTTCGCGCCGAGCTCCATCAGGGCCCGCAGCGCGGCGCCCGCGCGTCGCTTGGAGCGGGCCTCCAGGTAGCGGCCCAGCAGGATGAAGGCGGTGACTCCGGCGGCGACCTCGAGATAGAGGGTCGACGAGGCGCCCGTGCGGGAGACGGTGAAGTCGAAGCCGTGCCGCATGCCGGGCATGCCCGCGTCTCCGAAGAACAGGGCCCACAGAGACCACAGGAAGGCGGCCAGCGTCCCGAGGGACACGAGGGTGTCCATGGTCGCGGCGGCGTGGCGGGCGTTCGTCCAGGCGGCCTGGTGGAAGGGCAGGCCGCCCCAGACGACGACGGGCGCGGCGAGGGTGAGGGAGAGCCACTGCCAGTTGTCGAACTGGAGGGAGGGGACCATGGCCAGCACGACCACAGGGGCGGAGAGGAGGGCGGAGACCAGGAGGCGCCGGCGGAGAGCCGACAGCTCGGGATCCTGGTCCGTCTCCTCCGTGGTGGCCTCTTCGCGGGGCGGCTCGGGTTGCTCCGCCGTGTACCCCGTTCTGACCACGGTCGCGATCAGGTCGGCGACCTCGGTCCCCGCCGGGTAGCTGACCTTCGCCTTCTCCGTCGCGAAGTTCACGGTGGCTGTGACGCCCTCCATGCGGTTGAGCTTCTTCTCGACGCGGGCCGCGCAGGAGGCGCAGGTCATCCCGCCGATGAGCAGCTCGACCTCGGCGGCCGGGGCGGCTATCGCTGTCTCTGCGGTGGTGCTGGTCATGTCGTGGGCGACGCTCAGGCCTGGCCGACCAGCTCGAAGCCCGCCTCGTCGACGGCGGCGCGCACGGCGGCCTCCTCCAGCGGGGCGGTGGAGACGACGGTGACCTCACCGCTGGCGGCGACGGCCTTCACCGAGCTGACGCCCGCGATCTCGGAGACCTCGCCGGACACGGCGCCCTCGCAGTGGCCGCAGCTCATTCCGCTCACCTTGTAGACGGTGGTGACGGTTCCCTGGGTGTCGGTCTGGGCGGTCATGTCGTTACTCCTCATCGGGGCATGTGGGGTCGACGGGGCCCATGAGGGGGCCTCCACTCCTCACGTTATACCCCTAGGGGGTATTTCTCCAAGCGCTCGGGGCTGTGTCCGTGCGGTCAGGACCGTGTCCGCGCGGGGCGGCCCAGGCGGTCGCCGACCAGTGGTTCGAGGTAGCGGATCAGCGCGTTCTTCAGCTCCTGGACGTACGCGTCGCGCTCGGCGCCCTCGTGGCCCAGTGCCAGTTCCAGGCCCGCCTTGTACATCCCCAGGCACATGTTCGCGGTGCGGGCGAGGTCGGCCGGGGGTGCGTCGGGCAGGAACGACGAGAGCAGGCCCTCTATACGGGCGAGCAGGGTCGCGTGCAGCGCGTCGTGCTCCTCGCTGATCCGGCCGGGGATGTCGGGGCCGTGCATCAGCGCGAAGAACACCGGGTGTTCGCAGTTGAAGGCGATGAAGCGGTCGACGGCCGCGCCGACCGCCTCCTCAAGTGGTGTCGCGGGGTCGACCGGGGCGAGTGCCTCGCCGTACGTCTCCCGCATCTCGTGCATGAGGCGGTCGCCGAGCTCGATGGCGATCGCCTCCTTGTTCGGGAAGAACTGGTACAGCGTGCCGGGGGAGACGCCCGCCTCGCGGGCGATCGCGTTGGTGCTGGCCGCCGTGTACCCGGTGGTGCAGAAGACGGTCGCGGCGGCCTCGAGCAACTGGGCGATCCGGCGTTCGCCGCGCGCCTGTCTGCGGCGCGGCTGTTCCTTCTCCTGGTTGTCGGACACGTTGTCGGGCACGCGTTATCCCCAAGCTCTCCGAACGTGATTGACAAACACGAGTGGTCGCTCGCATTCTGGAGAAACGCGAGCGATCTCTCGTGTTTGCCAGTCTATGGCAACGGCAGGTCCATGCCGCCTGTCCGCAGGGGCGCACGGGAGCACGGATCAGGTGAAGGGGACACCGCACAATGACCGAAGTCAACAGGCCGCCCCGCGTCGGAGGCTGGACGCGCCTCGTGACCGCCCGCCCCCGGTTGTCGCTGCTCGCGGCCCTGGTGCTCACCGTGCTCGCCGTGCTGGCCGGCAGCGGTGTCGCCGACCGGCTGGGCACCGGCGGATGGGAGGACCCGGACGCGGAGTCGACGTACGCGACGAAGGCGCTGGAGCGCGAGTTCCCCGACTCCCAGCCCAACCTCCTGCTGCTGCTCGACGCGGGCGGCGCCTCGGTGGACGACCCGGCGGTCGCCGCCGAGGCCGACCGCCTCACCACGCGTCTGGCGGGGGAGCAGGGCGTCATGGGCGTCGGCTCCTACTGGCAGTCCAAGTCGCCCGCCCTGCGCGCCCAGGACGGCCACGAGGCGCTGATCGCCGCCCGCATCACCGGCGACGAGAAGACCATGGGCGAGACCCTGGACCGCGTCGCGCCGCACTACCGCGGCACGCAGGGCCCGGTGGACGTCAAGGTCGGCGGCATCGTCGCGGTGCGGCACGAGATGCAGACGATCATCCAGGAGGACCTCACCCGCGCCGAGATGATCGCGCTGCCGATCACGCTGGTGCTCCTGGTGATGGTCTTCGGCAGCGCGATCGCGGCCCTGCTCCCGCTCGCCGTCGGCATCGTCGCCATCCTCGGGACCAACGCGGTGCTGAGCGGCCTCGCGGAGTTCACCGACGTCTCGATCTTCGCGATGAACCTCACCACCGCCCTCGGCCTGGGCCTCGCCATCGACTACGCCCTGTTCATCGTCCGCCGCTTCCGCGAGGAGCTCGCCACCGGCGCCGACACCCCGACCGCCGTGGCCACCACCCTGCGCACGGCCGGCCGCACGGTCCTGTTCTCCGCGCTCACGGTCGCGGTCTCACTGGCGGCGATGCTCCTCTTCCCCCAGTACTTCCTGCGGTCCTTCGCCTACGCCGGCACAGCAGTCGTCCTGCTGGCCGCAGGCGCCGCCCTGATCCTGCTCCCCGCGGCGCTGATGCTGCTCGGCGACCGGGTCAACTCCCTCGATCTGCGCCGCCTCCTGCGCCGCAAAGAGCCGAAGACCGGCGGCGAGGAGGGCACCGCCTGGGCGCGCACCGCGACCCTGGTCATGCGCCGCGCCCCGTTCTTCGCGGTGGCCACCACCACCGTGCTGATCGTCCTCGGACTGCCGTTCCTCGGCGTGAAGTTCGGCACCGCCGACGACCGCCAGCTGCCCTCCTCCGCCGAGTCCCGCACCGTGCAGCAGCACATCAGGGACGGCTTCCCGGGCAGCCCCGGCGGCGGGCTCGAAGTGCTCGCCGAGGGCAAGGCCACACCGGCGCAGTACGCCGCCTACAAGGAGCGGGTCGCCGCCCTGCCGGAGGTGGTGCGGGTCGACGGCCCGCTGGTGAAGGGCGACTCGGCGTACTTCACGGTGCTGCCCGAGGGCGAGGCCGTCGACGACGCCGCGCAACGCCTGGTGGGCGACCTGCGTGAGACGAAGGCCCCCTTCGACACCAAGGTGACCGGGGCGGGCGCCGTCCTGGTCGACTCCAAGCAGGCGATAGCCGGCCAACTGCCCTGGGCGGCCGCCTTCATCACGATCGTCACGCTGCTGCTGGTCTTCCTGCTGACCGGCAGTGTGCTCATACCGATCCAGGCGGTGATCCTCAACGCGCTCAGCCTGACCGCGATGTTCGGCGCGGTGGTCTGGGTCTTCCAGGACGGCCATCTCTCCAGCCTGCTCGGCTTCACCAGCCCAGGCTCCATAGAGACGACCCTGCCCGTCCTCATGTTCTGCGTCGCCTTCGGCCTCTCCATGGACTACGGCGTGTTCCTGCTCTCCCGCATCAAGGAGGAGTACGACCACACCGGCGACCACGCCCGGGCGGTCCGCCTCGGACTCCAGCGCACGGGCGGCCTGATCACCGCGGCGGCCGTCATCCTCGCGGTCGTCATGGTCGCCATCGGCACCTCACGCGTGACCAACACCAAGATGCTCGGCCTGGGCATCGCCCTGGCCGTCCTGATGGACGCCATGGTCGTCCGCAGTCTCCTGGTCCCCGCGATCATGCGGCTCACCGGCCGCGCCACCTGGTGGGCCCCGGCCCCGCTGCGCCGCTTCCACGACCGGTTCGGCCTCAGCGAGGGCGACCCCGCGGCGGCCGCCGAGCCCGACCGGGCCCGGGACAAGGTCTCGGCGCGCGGCTAGCGTTTCCGGCGGAAGCGGTGGCCCTCCGGGCGGCCGGAGGAGTCAGGGCAGCGGAGGGCGGACGTATGCGGGCTGTGATGTTCGAGCGGTACGGGGAGCCGGCCGAGGTACGGGAGGTGGCCGACCCCCGGCCGGCGGAGCACGGCGTGGTGGTCCGCGTCGAGGCGACCGGCCTGTGCCGCAGCGACTGGCACGGCTGGATGGGCCACGACCCGGACATCGTCCTCCCGCACGTCCCCGGCCACGAACTCGCCGGTGTCGTGGAGGCGGTCGGTGAGAGGGTCACCGCGTGGCGGCCCGGCGACCGCGTGACCGTGCCCTTCGTCTGCGCCTGCGGCAGCTGCGCGGCGTGCGCGGCGGGCGACCAGCAGGTGTGCGAACGCCAGACCCAGCCCGGCTTCACCCACTGGGGTTCCTTCGCCCAGTACGTGGCGCTCGATCACGCCGACGTCAACCTGGTCGCGATCCCCGACGACCTGTCCTACGCCACGGCCGCCTCGCTCGGCTGCCGGTTCGCCACGGCGTTCCGCGCGGTCGTGCAGCAGGGCCGGGTGGTGGCGGGGGAGTGGGTGGCCGTCCACGGCTGCGGCGGGGTCGGCCTCTCGGCGGTGATGATCGCGGCGGCGTCGGGCGCGAGGGTGATCGCGGTGGACCTCTCACCCCAAGCCCTGGACCTGGCGCGCAGGTTCGGTGCGAGGGAGTGCGTCGACGCGACGAGCACCCCGGACACCGCGCAGGCGGTCCGCGACCTGACCGGTGGCGGCGCGCACCTCTCCCTGGACGCCCTCGGTGCCCCCGCCACCTGCGCCGCCTCCGTGGACGGCCTGCGCCGCCGCGGCCGCCACGTCCAGGTCGGGCTCCTCCCGTCAGCCGACGGCCTGACCCCCGTCCCCATGGCCCGCGCGATCGCCCTGGAACTGGAACTCCTCGGCAGCCACGGCATGGCCGCCCACACCTACCCGCCGATGCTGGAGCTGGTCCGCTCGGGCGTCCTGCGCCCCGACCTCCTCGTCACCTCCGCCATCCCCCTGCCCGCGGTCCCCGACGCCCTGGCGGCGATGGGCAGGGGCGCGAGGGCAGGGGTCACGGTCATCGAACCGTGGAGCTGAGGACGCTCGAAGAGGTCAGAAGCCGTCAGGAGACGTCAGTCCTGTCTGCGCCCCCGGTTGCCCGGCCGCGAGGCCACCCAGGCGCGGACGGTGTCGGCGTACCAGTAGGGCTTTCCGCCGTCCACGAGGTCGGGTGGGGGCAGCAGACCGTGCTTGCGGTACGACCGCACGGTGTCCGGCTGCACCTTGATGTGCGCCGCGATCTCCTTGTACGACCACAGCCTTCGGTCGGTCATGAGGTGCACCTCCCTGCTGATCAGCAAGCCTGTACACCGTGAACGACACGGAGTGAGGGGAGGGGAGGGGCTGTGCCTGGAGCGTGACAGGAACCGGACTTTTGTGACGCGGATGACATAAGTGCCCAAGGGGCGGGGCTGCGCCAATGTGCGGCTGCCGCCGCGTGGGCGCGAGCAGCCACAAACCACCGGCGCTCGCGCCGCACCCGGCACCTCAGTAGGCGACGCCTACGCCCCGCACGACCTGAGAAACGCCCGCGTCCGCTGTGCGATCGGCAACGGAGTGTCGGGCTCGCACGGGTACATGTCCTGCTCGACGATCGCGAACAGGTCGACGTCCAGCTTCTGCGCCGCCTCCAGCACCGGCCCCAGCGCGGGCACCCCGGCCGGCGGTTCGCACATCACGCCCCGGGCGACGGCCGGCCCGAACGGCACCTGGTTGGCCCGTACGTCCGCCAGGATCTCCGGGTCGACCTGCTTGAGGTGCAGGTAGCCGATGCGCTCGCCGTAGGTCTCGATGAGCTTGACGCTGTCGCCGCCGCAGTAGGCGTAGTGCCCGGTGTCCAGGCACAGGGAGACGAGGTCGGAGTCCGTGCCGTCCAGGAAGCGGACGACGTTCTCCTCGCTGTCGATGTGGGTGTCGGCGTGCGGGTGGACGACGATCTGGAGGCCGTAGCGCTCCCGCACCTCCTTCCCCAGTCGCTCGGTCAGCGAGGTGAGGTTGCGCCACTGCTCGGGCGTGAGCGCGTCCGGCTCCAGCACCTCGCCGGTCTTGTCGTCCCGCCAGAAGGACGGGATGACGACCAGGTGCCGGGCGCCCATCGCCTGCGCGAGGACCGCGTTGTCCGCGACGTGCGCCCAGGTCTTCTCCCACACCGCCTCGCCGTGGTGCAGTCCCGTGAAGACCGTGCCGGCCGACACCTTCAGGCCACGCTTGGCCGTCTCCTCGGTGAGGACGGCCGGATCGGTCGGCAGGTACCCGTAGGGGCCGAGCTCGATCCACTCGTAGCCGGACTGCGCCACCTCGTCGAGGAAGCGCTGCCACGGCACCTGGGCGGGGTCGTCCGGGAACCAGACGCCCCAGCTGTCGGGGGCCGATCCGACACGGATACGTGAAAGACCGGAAACTGAGGACTGTGGTGACAACGACGTCATGGGCGCCAGACTGCGGTCTCACCGCAGGGGTGTCAAGAGCTGGTCCGAATGTCTGGACAAAGTATTGACAGGGCGTGCCGCGCCGGACTACAAAGCCGTGGAGAGCCGATACGGAGACGTTCACGAGGACGTGCACAGAGCCGTTCACGAGCCGACGCGAAGGGAACTCGATGGCGTACGACCTGATCACCATGGGGCGGATCGGAGTGGACCTCTATCCGCTGCAGACGGGTGTGCCACTCCCGCAGGTCACGTCCTTCGGGAAGTTCCTGGGCGGCTCGGCGACCAATGTCGCGGTCGCCGCGGCCCGTCTCGGCCGGTCCACCGCGGTGATCACCCGCACCGGCGACGACCCCTTCGGCACCTACCTCCACGAGGCCCTGCGCGGCTTCGGCGTCGACGACCGCTGGGTCACCCCGGTCGCCGGACTGCCGACCCCGGTCACCTTCTGCGAGGTCTTCCCGCCGGACGACTTCCCGCTGTACTTCTACCGCCGTCCCAAGGCGCCCGACCTGGAGATCGACGCCCACGACCTCGACCTCGACGCCGTCCGCGAGACCCGGATCTTCTGGGTCACCGGCACCGGCCTCAGCGAGGAGCCGAGCCGTACGGCGACCCTCGCGGCCCTCGCCCACCGCGCCAAGGCCGGTACCACGGTCTTCGACCTCGACTGGCGCCCCATGTTCTGGAGCGACCCCGACGCGGCCCGCCCCTTCTACGCCGAGGCCCTCAAGCACACCACCGTCGCCGTCGGCAACCTCGACGAGGTGGAGGTCGCCACCGGAGTGCGCGAACCGCAGGCCGCCGCGCAGGCGCTGCTGGACGCCGGTGTCGAGCTCGCCGTGGTCAAGCAGGGCCCCAAGGGCGTCCTGGCCGTCAACAGCAAGGGCGAGTCCGCGGAGGTCCCGCCGCTGCCCGTGACCGTCCTCAACGGACTCGGCGCCGGCGACGCCTTCGGAGGCTCCCTCTGCCACGGCCTGCTGGAGGGCTGGGACCTGGAGAAGATCATGCGGCACGCCAACGCGGCCGGCGCCATCGTCGCCTCCCGCCTGGAGTGCTCGTCCGCGATGCCGACCCCCGACGAGGTTCAGGCGGCACTCACCGCGGGGGCCGTCCTGTGACCGTCGACGTCTCCGAGCTCGTCCGCCTGCGCGCCCGCCGTCCGGAGGCGATCGCCGAGGCCGCGGCCCGCCGCACGCGCCGGCCGCTGCTGGGCGCGAGCGGCCGCCTGATGATCGTCGCCGCCGACCACCCGGCCCGCGGCGCCCTCGGCGTCGGCGACCGCAGGCTCGCCATGGCCAACCGCGCCGACCTGCTGCAGCGCCTCTGCCTGGCGCTGTCCCGCCCCGGCGTCGACGGCGTCCTCGCCACCGCCGACATCCTCGACGACCTGCTGCTGCTCGGCGCCCTCGACGGCAAGGTCGTCATGGGCTCGATGAACCGCGGCGGCCTCCAGGGCGCCGTCTTCGAGCTCGACGACCGCTTCACCGGCCACCGCGCCGAGGACATCGAGCGGCTGAACTTCGACGCGGGCAAGCTGCTGCTGCGCATCGACTACGACGACCCGGGCTCCCTCACCACCCTGGAGACCACGGCCCGCGCCATCGACGACATGGCCGCCCGCAGGCTCCCCCTCTTCGTCGAGCCGTTCATCAGCCGCCGCACCCCCGAGGGCCGGCTCAAGAACGACCTGTCCGCCGAGGCCGTCACCAAGTCGATCGCCATCGCCTCCGGCCTGGGCGGCAGCTCGGCCTACACCTGGCTGAAGGTGCCGGTCACCGACAACCCCGACGACATGGCCGAGGTCATGGAGACGTCCACGCTGCCCGCCGTGCTCCTCGGCGGCGAGGTCGGCGGCGATCAGGACGGGGCGTACGAGAAGTGGCGCGGGGCGCTTCAGCTGCCGACCGTGCGCGGGCTGGTGGTCGGCCGTTCGCTGCTGTATCCGGCGGACGGGAACGTGGCCGCCGCCGTGGACACCGCCGTAGGACTGCTGTGAGGGCCGCATGACGAACAACGAGCTGTACATCGCACGCGGTACCACCGCGGACGCCCACTACGTCCTCGACATCGACCCCAAGCGGGCCGGCTGGGCGCACAGCAGCCTGCGTGTCGTCGAGCTGGAGGCCGGTGGCACGCACACCTTCACCACCGGTGACAGCGAATGGATCGTGCTTCCGCTGCAGGGTGCATGTACCGTGCGAACGGCGGACGAAGAGTTCCAACTCCTGGGCAGGGAAGGCGTTTTCGCCGGAGTCTCCGACTTCGCGTACGTGCCCCGCGACGCCCAGGCACAGATCGCCTCCGGCGCGGGAGGCCGCTTCGCCCTGGCAGGAGCGAAGTGCGAGCGACGACTCCCCGCCCGCTACGGCCCCGCGCCGGAGGTCCCCGTCGAAGAGCGCGGCAGCGGCAACTGCGCCCGCCTGGTGCGCAACTTCGCCTCCGCCGACGCCTTCGACTGCGACAAGCTCATCGCCGTCGAGGTCATCACACCCGGCGGCAACTGGTCCTCGTACCCGCCGCACAAGCACGACGAGCACCGGCCGGGCGAGGAGGCGGAGCTGGAGGAGATCTACTACTTCGAGATCGACGGCCCGCACGGTTTCGGCTATCAGCGCGTGTCCCCTTCCCGTGAGGGCGGATCGGACGTCCTCGCCGAGGTCCGCTCCGGCGACGCCGTCCTCGTCCCCGACGGATGGCACGGCCCGTCCATCGCCCAGCCCGGCCACGCCATGTACTACCTGAACGTCATGGCCGGGCCCGGCGAGACGCGGGAGTGGCGGATCTGCTTCCACCCGGACCACACCGAGGGGTATCGATGACTCCGACGACCTCCACGACGAGGCTCACGGTCGCCCAGGCGCTCGTCCGCTTCCTGTCCGCCCAGTACACGGAGCGCGACGGCATACGGCAGCGGCTGATCAGTGCGACCTGGGGCATCTTCGGCCACGGGAACGTCGCGGGCCTCGGCCAGGCGCTCATCGAGTACACGGCCGACATGCCGTACCACCAGGGCCGCAACGAGCAGTCCATGGTGCACGCGGCGGTCGGCTACGCCCGCCAGTCGGGCCGCCTGTCCACGCACGCGGTGACGACGTCGATCGGCCCGGGCGCGACGAACCTGGTCACGGGCGCCGCCCTCGCCACGATCAACCACCTCCCGGTGCTCCTCCTCCCCGGCGACATCTTCGCCACCCGCCCCGCCGACCCGGTCCTGCAGCAGCTGGAAGTGCCGTACGCGGGCGACGTGTCGGTCAACGACACCCTGCGCCCGGTGTCGAAGTACTTCGACCGTGTCATGCGGCCCGAGGCCCTGATCCCGGCGGCCCTGCAGGCGATGCGCGTGCTCTCCGACCCCGTGGAGACGGGCGCGGTCACCCTCGCCCTCCCGCAGGACGTCCAGGCCGAGGCCTACGACTGGCCCGACGAGTTCTTCGCCGAGCGCACCTGGGCCGTACGACGTCCGGGTGCCGACCCGACGGAGCTCGCCGAGGCGGTCCGTGCGATCCGGTCGGCGAAGCGGCCGCTGCTGATCGCGGGCGGCGGTGTCCACCACAGCCGCGCCGAGGAGGCCCTCGCCGAGTTCGCCGAGGCCACCGGCATCCCGGTCGCCTCCACCCAGGCCGGCAAGGGCTCCCTGCGCCACGACCACCCCCAGGACGTCGGCGGCATCGGCCACACCGGCACCGCCACGGCCGACGAACTGGCCCGCCTGGCCGACCTGGTCATCGGCGTCGGCACCCGGTACACCGACTTCACGACCGCCTCCGGGACCCTGTTCGAGAAGCCCGACGTCCGCTTCCTCAACCTCAACATCGCCCCCTACGACGGCCACAAGCTGGCGGGTTTGCCCCTGGTCGCGGACGCCCGCAGCGGCCTGACGGAGCTCACCGAGGCCCTCCAGCTGCACGGTCACCGGGTCCCCGACTCGTACGTCACCGAGTACGCCGAGGACAAGGAGCGCTGGGAGCAGCGCGTCGACGCCTGCTACGAGGCCGACGAGCCCGACGTACGCCCGACGCAGCCGCAGGTGCTGGGCGCGCTGGACGCCATCGTCGACGAGTCCGACGTGATCATCAACGCGGCCGGCTCGCTCCCCGGCGACCTGCACAAGCTGTGGCGGGCGCGCTCCCGGGACCAGTACCACCTGGAATACGGCTACTCCTGCATGGGCTACGAGATCCCGGCGGCGATCGGCGTGAAGATGGCCGCTCCCGACCGGCCCGTGTGGGCCCTGGTCGGCGACGGCACCTACCTGATGATGCCGACGGAGATCGTCACGGCCGTGCAGGAGGGGATCGCGATCAAGATCCTGCTCGTGCAGAACCACGGCTACGCCTCCATCGGCGGCCTGTCGGAGACGGTGGGCGGCGAGCGGTTCGGCACCGCGTACCGCTTCGCCTCCCAGGACGGTACGTACACGGGGGCGCCCCTGCCCGTCGATCTCGCCGCCAACGCGGCGAGCCTCGGCATGCGCGTGCTGCGCGCCAAGACCGTCCGCGACCTGCGCGCCGCCCTGGCGGAGGCGCGGGACGCCGACACTCCCACTTGTGTCTACGTCGAGACCCAAACGGCAGACACAGTGTCGGGCGCGCCTCCGGCGCAGGCCTGGTGGGATGTACCTGTGGCCGAAACCGCGACCCGCGCGTCGGCGGTCAAGGCCCGTGAGCTGTACGAACGGCACGTCTCAACCCGACGCCGCCATCTGTGAAGGAGCACTCGGTCATGACGAAGATCGTCAACCACTGGATCGGCGGCAAGACCGTCGAAGGCGCGTCGGGTTCGTTCGGGCCGGTCACCGACCCGGCGACCGGCGCGGTCACCACGAAGGTCGCGTTCGCCTCCGTCGACGAGGTCGACGCGGCGGTCGCGGCGGCGAAGGACGCCTACGCCACCTGGGGCACCTCCTCGCTCGCCAAGCGAAGCACCATCCTGTTCAAGTTCCGGGCGCTGCTCGACGCGAACCGGGACGCGATCGCCGAGCTGATCACCGCCGAGCACGGCAAGGTGCACAGCGACGCACTGGGCGAGGTCGCGCGCGGCCTGGAGATCGTGGACCTGGCGTGCGGGATCACCGTGCAGCTGAAGGGCGAGCTGTCGACCGAGGTGGCCAGCCGTGTGGACGTCTCGTCCATCCGCCAGCCCCTCGGCGTCGTCGCGGGCATCACGCCGTTCAACTTCCCGGCGATGGTCCCGATGTGGATGTTCCCGATCGCGATCGCGTG
Organism: Streptomyces sp. NPDC002888; assembly: GCF_042888465.1. NCBI lineage: Bacteria > Bacillati > Actinomycetota > Actinomycetes > Kitasatosporales > Streptomycetaceae > Streptomyces > Streptomyces sp. NPDC002888. The sequence continues at coordinate 141,224 of NZ_JBIAPU010000027.1, forward strand.
CGGCAACACCTTCGTGCTGAAGCCGAGCGAGAAGGACCCGTCGGCGTCGCTGAAGATCGCCGAGCTGCTGTCCGAGGCCGGTCTGCCGGACGGTGTCTTCAACGTCGTCCACGGCGACAAGGTGGCCGTCGACCGTCTGCTGGAGCACCCGGACGTCAAGGCGGTCTCCTTCGTCGGCTCGACCCCGATCGCCCGCTACATCCACACCACGGCCTCCGCCAACGGCAAGCGTGTGCAGGCCCTGGGCGGCGCCAAGAACCACATGCTGGTCCTGCCCGACGCCGACCTCGACGCGGCAGCCGACGCCGCCGTCTCCGCCGCCTACGGCTCCGCCGGTGAGCGCTGCATGGCGATCTCCGCCGTGGTCGCGGTCGGCGCGATCGGCGACGAGCTGGTGGAGAAGATCCGCGAGCGCGCCGAGAAGATCAAGATCGGTCCCGGCAACGACCCGACCTCCGAGATGGGCCCGCTGATCACCGCCGTCCACCGCGACAAGGTGGCCTCCTACGTCACCGGCGCCGCCGCCGAGGGCGCCGAGGTGATCCTGGACGGCACCGGCTACACCGTCGACGGCTACGAGGACGGCCACTGGATCGGCATCTCGCTGCTCGACAAGGTGCCCACCAGCGCCAAGGCCTACCAGGACGAGATCTTCGGCCCGGTGCTGACCGTGCTGCGCGTCGACACCTACGACGAGGGCATCTCCCTCATCAACGCCTCCCCGTTCGGCAACGGCACCGCGATCTTCACCCGGGACGGCGGCGCGGCCCGCCGCTTCCAGCTGGAGGTCGAGGCCGGCATGGTCGGCGTGAACGTCCCGATCCCGGTCCCCGTCGGCTACCACAGCTTCGGCGGCTGGAAGGACTCGCTCTTCGGCGACCACCACATCTACGGCAACGACGGCACGCACTTCTACACCCGCGGCAAGGTCGTCACCACCCGCTGGCCCGACCCGGCCGACGCCCCCGCCGGCGTCGACCTCGGGTTCCCGCGCAACCACTGAGCCAGGCGTGAAGGGGCCGTCCGTCCTACGGGCGGCCCCTTTTCCGCTCACCGGATCGGGCGGCGTACTCCGGCTGCTGTACGCCGGGGGAGCCCTGTACCTCCGGGGGATGGCGGGGTGTTCAGACCGGGGGCGGCATCGGTTGTCGGTGGCGCCCCTTACCGTTGACGCATGGATCTTCGACTGCCCGCCCTGCGAGGGCTGCGGAAGCCGCGGCGGCTCCTGGCCGCCGCGGCGGCCGTCGTCGTCCTCGCCGGCGCCGGTACCTGGACGGCCGTCGCCTCCGACGGGGCGCCGCCGGTGCACCGCAGCGACCGGGTCATGGCGTTGGACGGGGTGCGCATCGACACCTCGTACTTCACCTCCGGCTCCGACGGCCGGCGCCCCGCCGTCCTGCTGGGGCACGGCTTCGGCGGCAGCAAGGACGACGTCCGGCAGCAGGCCCAGGACCTGGCCCGGGACGGGTACGCGGTGCTGACCTGGTCGGCGCGCGGCTTCGGCAGGTCGACCGGGAAGATCGGGATCAACGACCCCAAGGCCGAGGTCGCCGACGTCTCCAGGCTCATCGACTGGCTGGCGAAGCAGCCCGAGGTCCGGCTCGACAAGGCCGGCGACCCGCGCGTGGGCGTGGCGGGCGGCTCCTACGGCGGCGCGATCTCCCTGCTGGCCGCCGGGTACGACCACCGGGTGGACGCCATCGCCCCGTCGATCACGTACTGGAACCTCGCGGACGCACTCTTCCCGAACGGCGTGTTCAAGAAGCTGTGGGGCGGCATCTTCTTCAACAACGGCGGCGGCTGCGAGAAGTTCCAGCCAGCGCTGTGCGCCATGTACAACCGGGTCGCCGAGTCCGGCACCCCGGACGCCGCGGCCCGCAAGCTGCTGGAGGAGCGGTCGCCGACCGCCGTGGGCGACCGCATCAAGGTGCCCACGCTGCTGATGCAGGGCCAGACCGACTCCCTCTTCCCACTGGGTCAGGCCGACGCGGCCGCGAAGGCGATCCGTGCCAACGGCGCCCCCGTGGACGTCGACTGGATCGCGGGCGGGCATGACGGCGGCGACCTGGAGGCCGACCGCGTCCAGGCCCGCGTGACGGCGTGGTTCGACCGCTACCTCAAGGACGACAAGGGCGCCGACACCGGCCCGGCGTTCCGGATCACCCGCACCGGAGGCGTCGACTCCACCGACGGTCGGGCCCAGCTGCGCGGCGCGAGCGGGGACACCTACCCCGGCCTGGAGAGCGGCGACCGGTCCCTCGCGCTCACCGGCCGCGAGCAGCGCTTCGACAACCCCGCGGGCGCCGGCCCGCCCGCCGTCTCCGCCCTGCCCGGCATCGGCGGCGGCGGCCTCTCCCAGCTGTCGTCGCTCGGCGTCGGCGTGTCGCTCGACTTCCCGGGCCAGTTCGCGCGGTTCGACTCGGCTCCCGTCGCCGACGACCTCCGCATCACGGGCTCACCGACCGCCACGCTCCACGTGAAGTCGACGAGCGAGGACGCCGTCCTCTTCGGCAAGGTGTACGACGTCGGCCCCGGCGGCACCCAGCAGGTGCTGCCCTCCCAACTGGTCACACCGATCCGCGTCGAGGGCGCCAGGGCCGGCAAGGACGTGACGATCACGCTCCCGGCGATCGACCACGAGGTCGACAAGGGCCACCGCCTCCGCCTGGTCCTCGCCTCCACCGACCTCGGCTACGCCTCGCCGGTCGCCCCGGCGACGTACACCGTCTCCCTCAAGGGCGACCTGAAGGTCCCGACGGCCCCCGGCGTCGCCACCGCGGCCGCCCCCCTTCCGTCGTGGGTGTGGTGGCTGCCGCTCGCGGGCGCCGTCGTCGCCCTCGCCCTGCTGCTGACCAGCCGCCGCCGCACCGCCACGCCCGTCCCCGACCCCGCGCTCGCCGAAGTCCCCCTCCAGATAACTGACCTGAGCAAGCGGTACGCGCGCTCGGCCGACCGGTACGCGGTCCGGGACCTGTCCTTCCGAGTGGAGAAGGGCCAGGTCCTCGGACTGCTCGGCCCCAACGGCGCGGGCAAGACGACGACCCTGCGCATGCTGATGGGCCTGATCGGACCCGACGGCGGTGAGATCCGCGTCTTCGGCCACGCCATCCGGCCCGGCGCGCCCGTGCTGTCCCGGGTGGGCGCCTTCGTCGAGGGCGCGGGCTTCCTGCCGCACCTGTCCGGCCGGGAGAACCTCGAGCTGTACTGGCAGGCCACCGGCCGCCCGCCACAGGACGCCCACCTCGACGAGGCCCTGGAGATCGCGGGCCTGGGCGACGCCCTCTCCCGCGCGGTGCGCACGTACTCGCAGGGCATGCGCCAGCGCCTGGCCATAGCCCAGGCCATGCTGGGTCTGCCGGACCTGCTCATCCTCGACGAGCCGACCAACGGCCTCGACCCGCCCCAGATCCGCGAGATGCGCGAGGTGATGATCCGCTACGCGGCCGCCGGCCGTACGGTGATCGTCTCCAGCCACCTGCTGGCGGAGGTCGAGCAGTCCTGCACCCACCTCGTGGTGATGGACCGCGGCCGCCTCGTGCAGGCCGGCCCGGTCGGTGAGATCGTCGGCTCCGGCGACACCCTGCTCGTCGGCACCGCCACGCCCGTGGAGGAGCCGCTCACCGAGAAGGTCGCCGCGCTGCCCGGCGTCGCCTCGGCCGTGCGCACCGACGACGGGCTCCTGGTCCGGCTCGACGCCGACGGCAGCGCCCAGCGCCTGGTCGCCGAGCTCGTCCGGCTGGAAGTGCCCGTCGAGTCGGTGGGCCCGCACCGCCGCCTGGAAGACGCCTTCCTCACCCTGATCGGAGGTTCCGCATGAGCACGCTCGCAGAGCGCACGGAGCTGCATGAGACTGCCTCCGGCTACCGCGCGGGTCGCACCCTGCCCCTGCGGGTCGAGCTGGTCCGCCAGCTGAAGCGGCGCCGCACCCTGATCATGGGCGGGATCCTCGCCGTCCTGCCGTTCGTCCTGGTCGTGGCCTTCGCCATCGGCGGCGAACCGGGCGGCCGGGGCGGCCAGATCACGCTCATGGACACGGCGACCGCGTCCGGCGCCAACTTCGCCGCGGTCAACCTGTTCGTGTCGGCGGGCTTCCTGCTCGTCATCCCCGTCGCCCTGTTCTGCGGGGACACCGTCGCCTCGGAGGCGAGCTGGGCCTCGCTGCGCTATCTGCTGGCCGCGCCCGTGCCGCGCGCCCGCCTGCTGTGGTCCAAGCTCGTCGTGGGACTCGGCCTCAGCCTCGCCGCGATGCTCCTGCTGCCCCTGGTGGCGCTCGCCGTCGGCACGGCCGCCTACGGCTGGGGCCCGCTGCAGATCCCCACCGGCGGCGCGCTGGACACCGGGACGGCCGCCCAGCGCCTCGTGGTGGTCGTGGCGTACATCTTCGTCTCCCAACTGGTCACGGCGGGGCTCGCGTTCTGGCTGTCGACGAAGACCGACGCACCGCTCGGCGCGGTCGGCGGCGCGGTGGGCCTCACCATCGTCGGCAACGTCCTGGACGCCGTGACGGCCCTCGACCACTGGCGTGACTTCCTGCCCGCGCACTGGCAGTTCGCCTGGGCCGACGCCGTCCAGCCGCATCCGGAGTGGTCGGGCATGATCCAGGGCACCGCGATTTCCATAACGTACGCGGTGGTGCTGTTCGCCCTTGCCTTCCGGGGATTCGCCCGGAAGGACGTGGTGTCGTAGCCGGTCCTTTCCTGATGCGGCGCGGTCCAACCGGGTGAAACTGCGAAACCAATTCCCTTGCGCCGGGTTGCTGAAGCAGTACGGCAGCCCGGGCCGTCCGCTGCTCCGTCCGCGGTGACGCATGAAGAAGAGCGTTGCTTTCGTCACGGGCGCCGTCCTGGCTCTGGGCATGGCCGGCCTTGGAGATCGATCTCCGTTTCAGGGCTGGTTCACCCCATTCTTCAAGCAGGAAGGCCATCACATTGCGACAGACCCTGAGCGGGGGAGTGTTCGCGGCGGCCGCCGCCACGGGCATTCTTTCCCTGTACTGCAGCCCCGCCCTCGCTGACACGGACGCGACAGCAGTCGCCAAGGATTCTCCCGGTGTGGTGTCCGGGAACATCGTGCAGGTGCCGATCGAGGCGCCGGCGAACGTGTGCGGCAACACCGTCGGTGTGATCGCGGCGTTCAACCACGCGACGGACAACTCCTGCGACAACACCTCGTACGGCGACGACCATGAAGAAGGCGACTACGGCTACGGCGAGGACACGCCCCCGAGCGCGAGTCCGACGCCTCCGCCCCCCAGCAAGGCCACCCCGCCTCCGACGCGCATCAGTGAGACGCATCGTCCCACGCCTCCGCCCACGCGGAGCGTCGAGACGCCGCCTGAGCGGCCCGTCGAGCCGCCCCACCTGGCCGAGACCGGCAGTGGGGCCCTGTGGGCGGCCTCGGCCGCCAGCGCCGCACTGATCGCGGGCGGGGCGATGATGTACCGCCGCGGCCGCGCGGGCGCCTGACCGGGCACTGCTCCTGGGTGCTGGACGCCACCGGCCCGGCACCCGCCCGCACAGGCGGGCCGCTGACGACTTCCTCGTCGTCAGCGGCCCGCGGCCGGCCATGCGGCTCTCCGTCAGGGGCGTACCGGCGACGGCGACTGGTTTCGGCTGCGGCCTCCCGGTACGGGGACCCTGCTGCCCGCCGGGGTCGTCCTGAGCCGGCGGTGCACCCCTCGGACGAGGGTCGCCGCCGTGAAGGTCGCGCCGTGGACGAAGCGCATGGCCGGGCCGAAGCCGGAGGCGGTCACCAGGCCCGCGAAGAACAGGCCGGGCGCTGAGGACTCGAAGTCACGCCCGACCGCCGGGGAGCCGTCGGGCAGGGTCGCCAGCGTCCCGCGCAGCTCGGCGGAGAGCAGTCCGAGCCGGTCGCAGCGCGCCCGGAACCCCGTGGCCGCGATGACGTGTTCGGTCTCCAGGGTGCGCAGGGCGCCCTCGCGGCTCACCGTGTCCAGCCGCAGGCCGCCCGACACCGCACTGGCCGTGGCGACCTCGTGACCCGGCAGCAGCTCCACCGCGCCCTCGACCCGGTCCCGCACCCACCAGGCGCCCGCCGGCCCCAGCGCCGTGGTCGCGATACGTGCCCGGGTCGGCTCCGGCAGACGCCGGAAGAGACCCGGACGCTCGGAGTAGAACCAGTTCTTCCACCCGGGGCCGAGGCCGCTGTGCGGGGAGCGGACCGACTGCCACCAGGGGCGCTCCCACGGCGGCGGCACATCGTTCCACACCAGCCGGTCCGCCCGCGCGAGCACCCGTACGCGCGTGCCCTGTTCGGCCAGCAGTGCCGCGGTCTCCAGGGACGCCTGGCCGCCACCGATGACCGTGACATCCTTGCCGCGGAAGCGGTCGAGGTCGCTGTGGTGGCTGCTGTGCGTCACCAGCGCGGGGTGCAGTCCGCGCAGGGCCGACGGCACCTCGACGAACGGCATCACACCGACCGCCAGCGCCACCGACCGCGCGTACAGCGCCTCCCCGTCCTCGGTGACCACCGTGAACCCGTCAGGGCCGGACGTCACACGGGTCACCGTGCGCTCGTCCACTTCCGGCACGGCATGGCGCGCGAACCACAGGCCGTACGCAGCGAACGCCTCGACCGGAATCGGCTTCGCGTGACGTGCCGTCAGGCCCTGTTCCGTGCAGTACGCGCTCAGGTTCCAACGCCCGGCCGGATCGGAGAGGTTGGACGCCCACGGCTCCGACTTCAGGAACATGCCGCGGGGCATGTTGTCCCGCCAGGACGCCATGGGCCGGCCGAACACGCGCAGGTTCAGCCCGGCGGCCGCGGCGTGGGAGGCGATCGACAGACCGTACGGGCCTGCGCCGACCACCAGAAGGTCGTACATCATCAACTGCTCGCTTTCTCGTTGTCGGTAAGGGAGGGGGAGGTCGCCCGGGGGATCAGCCGTGGCGCCGGTGCCGCCGCTGTCGGACCCAGCCGCTCACGCAGCCGGCGGGCCACATGACGGCTCCACATGGCCCACATCGCCCATCCGGGAGCGCGGTCGTCCCGGGCGTACCAGGCCAGTTCGCGCCCACCCGGCGCCGGCCGCAGCGCGGCGAGCGGCGCGTAGTTCTCCACCACGAACGCCCGCCCGGCCCTCGGGGCCCCGTCCGGCAGCGGACGGCCCGTCAGGTCCAGGTGCAGGGCACGTACGACGTCCAGCCCCGCGCTGTCCGCGAAGAGCCGGAACTGGGCGCCGGGGCGCGGGTTGAAGTCGAGCAGGTGGTAGCGGCCCGTCGCGCCGCAGCGGCGGAAGTCGAGGTCGAGGATGCCGCGGTAGCCCAGCGCGCCGGTGAGCCGCTCGGCCAGCGCCTGCACCTGAGCGTTGGGCGTCCAGCAGCCCACCGCGGTCAGCCCCGCTCCACGCGGCCAGGCCAGCTGCTTGCGGCCCGGGCCGCCCGCTCGCACGGTGCCCGAGTGGTCGGCGTAGCCGTGGAAGAACCAGTCCCGGTCCTCTCCCGGCGGCAGGTACTCCTGCAGCAGCAGCCGACTGCCCGCCTCCTCGGTGCGCAGGTACAGCTCCTGGGCCTGCTGCACGGAGCGGACCAGCACCGTGCTGCGCAGATCGCTGCCGGCAGGCAGCAGCCAGGGCCGGCTCCACTTCGCGACCAGCGGGAGTCCGAGCCGCCGCGCGTCGTCGGCCGCCCGTGCCGGACTGTCCGGGATCAGCGTCAGCGGGTGCGGGACGTCCGCGGATGCGCACACCGCGGCCAGTTCCGCTTTGTCGGCGACGCGTTCGGGCAGTGTGCCCGGCGTCGTCGGCAGCAGGTAGGAGGGGGCGAGCTCGTCCCGCATCCGTCCCACGGCGATCGCGCTCGCGTCGTCCATCGGGACCAGAACGGCGGGACGCGCGATGTGGTCGGCCACCCGGCGCAGCACGACCGCGATGTCGTCCGGTGAGGCTCCCGGGAGCGGCGGGGAATGCATCCGATGTACGTAACGCGACGTGTGGACGGGACTTCTCGCCGAATCGGCGACGACATGAACCTCCACTCCCGCCCTGCCGAGCGAACGCACGGCCCCCAGCGTTCCGTGGTGAAAGGGATTTCGGTCGATCCGCAGCAGTACGGCGGGGACGCGGGTGTCGAGAGGCGACACGAATTCTCTCTTTCTTTCGGATCGGCTCACCCGCGTGGGTGAGGGCGGCACTCAAAAGCCCCAATGGCAATGGCGCCACCGGCTTTTCTGTGACTGACTTCATATGACTGCTCGTCAATAAAAAAACGCAGGCAGAAGGCCGACGAGAGCGAAGAATGGAGTAGGCATGGCCCCACAGCACAAGCGGGTCCCGGTCCGCTGGCTGGCCGCGGGCGCGATGGCGGTCGCCGCGTCGGCCGCCCTGGTGTCCGGTCCCCCGGCGGAGCCGGGGGGGAGACGAGCCGACGATGCTCGCCCTCCGGTGCCGAGCCCGGCGGCCACCACGGCACCGGTCAGGGAGGTACCGGCCTTCGGCGCCTTCCTCAAGTCCGACGCCCGTGGCGTGGCCCGCATGGCACAGTTCAGCCACTGGCTGGGCGGTGCCGAGCTCCGCGTCGGCCACACCTACCTGCCCGGCAACCGCTGGCGCGACATCGAGGGTTCCCCCGGCTTCCTCGACCCGTGGGCGCGCTGGCGCAAGCAGAAGGCCGACCGGATGCTCGTCCTCAACGTCCCCATGCAGGAGCGCAACGAGGAGGGTGCCTCCGACGACGAGGTCCGGCAGCTGTTGCGGCAGGGCGCGGCCGGGGAGTTCGACCATCACTTCCGCGCCCTCGCCGAGCGGCTGGTTCAGCTGGGCGTGCCGGACACGGTCCTCGTGCTCGGCTGGGAGATGAACGGCATCTCGTACACCCATCGCTGCGGGCCGGACCCGCAGGCATGGAAGACGTACTGGAACAGGATCGTCACCACCATGCGTTCGGTGCCGGGCCAGAAATTCCGGTTCGACTTCACGCCGACCCGCGGCCGGGACGATGTCCCCTGGACGACGTGCTACCCGGGGGACGACACGGTCGACATCATCGGCATGGATTCCTACGACCAGCCGGCCGGGACGTCGTTCGACGAGCAGGTGAGAGAGCCCTACGGGCTTCAGAGACATGTGGATTTCGCGAAGGCCCACGGCAAACCCGTCTCGTATCCCGAATGGGGGCTCTTCCGTAACGGCGACAATGCCGAGTACATGCGGCGCATGCTCGCCTGGATGGACGAGCACAGGCCGCTCTACAACACGCTGACCGACTACTGCCCGCACGGTGTGTGGCAGTGCGATGCCAACCCGATGTCGTCCCATCTCTACCGGTCCGCGTTCTTCGGCCGCACCGACGAGGCGACCCCGCCCCCGACCCCGACGCCCACACCCACGCCGGAGCCGACCACGCCCACCGCACCCACCGCACCGCCGGCCGCGGAGGACTGCACGGAGCTGGACCTGGGCAGCTGGGTGGAGTACTGGCTCGGCGGGCCGATCTGCCTCCCCGACTGGTGGTAGGGCACCCGCCGGTGCGCGTTCATCGGTGACGAGTTCGGTCGGGTCCACCGCCGTCACCGCTGGCCGCGCACATCGGCGGCGGCGGCCGGGCCGGGCACCGAGGCAGCGGGGGCGGGGTCGTCGTCCTGGCCGGTCCTCCTCGGCCGCGCCAGGAGGGCCAGGCCGCACAACAGTCCGCCCGCACTCGTGCCCACCAGAGCGGTCACCGTCGACGACGCGGACGTCGGCTCGGTCGGCTTCACCGCCCGTGAGAACTGCACGAGTCGGACCTGCGTGCTGCCCTTGGAGTCGTCCGCGTGCCGGGTCAACGCGCGGGAGACCGCGTTGGCCATGTCGACGGCGAGGTCGGATCGCGAGGAGGTGGCCGAGATGGCGACCATCGGCGCGTCCGGCGAGGTCGCCGTGCGCACGCTGTGCTGCAGCGTCCGCACCGGTACGCCCGCCCACACCTGCGCGTCCCCGAGCACCGCGAGCTGCGTGGCGACCCGGCCGTACGCCTGCGCGAAACCGAGGGCGGAGTCCGGGCCGGACTTGGCGGTCGGTACGGCGATGACGTAGTTGGTGGCCGTGTACGTCGGAGGTGTGGCCATGCCGTACGCGCCGCCGAGCAGGCCCCCGACGAGGGTGCCGGTCGCGAGCACGGCCCAGGACGGCAGCCTCCTGACAGGGGCCAGGGACAGGCGGCGCTGACGGATCGGAGTGTCGGTCATGACGTGCTGGCTCCCAGAGGTGAGCGGGACGGAGAGGAACTGGAGACCGCTGCCGCATACACGTCCATGAGGCGCTCTGCGCTGCGGGTGATGCTGTAGGGGTGCGCGACCTCCGGTGCCGTGCGCGGCCGGGGGCCCGCCGCGCGGACCAGGCGAATCGCGTCGGCGTACTCCTCGGGGCCGCCGCGCACGCGCCGGGCGCCGACGGCGGCCGACGGCGGCAGGTCCTCGATCGCCGGGCAGGAGGCGTAGAGCACGGGCAGGCCGGACGCGAGCGCCTCCACGACCGCCATGCCGAAGGCCTCCTCAGTGGACGGAGACGCGAGCAGGTCCATCGCGGAGGTGAGCGAGGGCAGGTCAGGGCCGTGGGAGCCGTCGGGGGCGTAGGGACGTTCGCCGGTGAACAGGACGCGGTCGGCCACGCCGGCCTCGTGCGCCAGGCGGCGCAGGACGTGCTCCTCGGGGCCGCCGCCCACCAGCAGCAGCCAGTGGTCGTCCGGCAGCAGGGTGAGCGCACGGATGAGGACGGCGAACCGCTTGCCCCGGGCGAGCCGGCCGACGCCCCCGACGACCCACGCGCCCTCCGGCAGGCCGAGGCGCCGGCGAGTGCGCTCGCGTCGTTCCTGGTCGAAGCGGAAGCGGTCCAGGTCGATGCCGTTCGGGACGACCTCGATGCGGGGCGCGGGCACGCCCCAGCGCTTCAGGCGGTCGGCCACCGTCGGGGAGACGGCGACCGTGGCCGAGCCGAGCCGCTCGCTGGCGAGGTACAGCGCCCGCACCCCTGCCGTCAGCCTGCGGCCCTCCAACTGCGAGTCGCCCAGGGAGTGTTCGGTGGCGACGACCGCGCGGACGCCGGCGATGCGGGCGGCGAGCCGACCGTAGACGCAGGCCCGGTACAAGTGTGTGTGCACCAGGTCGTAGCCGCCGGCGCGGATCAGCCGGACCAGGCGCGGGAGCGCGGCCAGGTCGCGGTTGCCGCCCATGCCGAGATGCATGACGCGGACGCCGTCCGCGGTGAGTCCCTCGGCGACCGCTCCGGGGTTGGTGAGCGTCACGACGTCGCACTGGACGGGCAGGTGACGCAGCAGCAGGCGCAGCTGCTGCTCGGCCCCGCCGACGCCGAGGCCCGTGATGATGTGCAGAGCCCTCATGTCACAGGCCCTCCACCGGGCGCCGGCGCAGCCGGTGCAGCCGGTGCTTGAGGCGCAGGCGCCAGGCCGTGTCGTTCTGGCCGACGTGCACGCGCGGCAGAGCGTGCGGACCGGTCAGCGGGCCGGGGTCGATGGCGCAGGCGTAGGTGTATCCCGCTTCCCGTACGGCCTCCACGGCGCGGGCGTCGACCGTGCCGTACGGGTAGCAGAAGCCGTCGACCCAGGTGCCGGTCAGCTCCGTGAGCAACGCGCGGCTTTCGCCCACCTCGGCCCTGAGGGTGAGGTTGTCAGCCCGGGTGAGGTCGACGTGCGTCAGCCCGTGCGAGCCGATCTCCACGCCCTCGGCGGCCGCCTGCCGGATGCCGTCCGCGGTCAGCAGCGCCTTGCGCGGGCCGAGCGGGTCCCAGGCGTTGTCGCCGCCGAGGCGTCCGGGCAGCACGAAGAGTGTGGCGCCACAGTCCCAGCGCCGCAGCAGCGGCAGGGCGTCGGTGACGAAGTCGGCGTACCCGTCGTCGAAGGTGAGCCCGACCAGGCCCCGCCCCAGGCCCCGGGCGCGGGCGGCGAGCAGCTCGGCCACGGACACGCCCCGCAGCCCGCGCCGGCGCAGCCAGGCCAGCTGCCGGTCGAGCCGCTCGGGCGTGACCGTGATGCGGTACGGATCGTCCTTGCAGTCGCCCACCGAGTGGTACATCGCCACCCACGGGATCGGGCCCGTGCGCGGGGCGGGGAGTCTGCCGGTGTCGACGGAATCAACGGAAGCGACCATGTGTGAGCCTTCGTGTGACGGTGCGTACGGAGCGCAGTGCGGATGCGAAGCCCTGGGCGCCCAGGGCCCAGGTGAGCGGGACGAAGACGACGATCACGGTCAGGCAGCCGGCCGCGAGACCCGCCGCCGGGGACTCCGGTCGGCCCGCGGCGAACGCCCCGGCGACGGTGGCGACGACCGCGGCGCACACCGACCTGCCCAGCTCGGCCAGTACCTGCCGGACGCGGATCGAGACGCCGTAGGGGCTGTTCTGCCGCGCCGTTCGCAGGCCGACGAGCATCAGGGCGGCCGTGACGGTGATGCCGAAGGCGTTGGCGGCGGCGATCCCCGCCACACCCCAGACCCGCACGGTCGCGGCGCCGATCAAGGACGTCACGGCGATGCCCGCGGTCATCACGCCGACGGGATACCAGGTGGGCCGGCCCGCCGAGAAGTACGAGCGGACCAGGGCGCCCACCAGGGTCTGGCCCAGCAGCCCCAGTGCGTACACGCGCATGACGTCCGCCGTCGCCGCGGTGTCATTCGCGGTGAACGCGCCCCGCTGGAAGAGCAGTTCGATCATCTGCGGGGCACAGGCGATCACCGCGCACATGCCCACCAGCACCAGACAGGCGGCCAGCGCCAGATCCCGCTCCACTCGGCTGCGGGCCCGTTCCGTGTCGCCGTCCGCGAGCGCCCGCGCCACCAGGGGAAAGGTGACGGTGCACACCATCAGCGACAGCGTCATCGGGATCTGGGCGACCTTCTGCGCGTAGTTCAGGTGCGAGATGGCCCCCGAGGGCAGGGTGGAGGCGAGGAAGCGTTCGACGAGGACCTGTGACTGGCGGCAGAGGGCGAAGAGGAGTACGGCGGCGACCAGGGCGAGTTGCATCGGCCGCTCCTCGACATCGGCCCCGGCCCCGCACGGGTTCGGCCTGCGCGACATCAGTTGCCGCCACAGCGACGGCAGTTGCACCGCCACCATCAGACAGCCGCCCGCCGCGACCCCGACCGCGGCGGAGCGCACACCCCAGCGGTCGCCGAACAGGAACATCGCGGTGATGATGCCGGTGTTGTAGGCGACGTAGATCGCCGCGGGCGCGAGGAAGCGGCGGTGGGCCCGCAGGGCGGCGCTGCAGTACCCGGCGAGCCCGAAGGCCAGCACGCAGGTCGCCGTGAGCCGGGTGCAGTCGGCGGCGAGGCGGGGATCGGGCAGGCCGGGCGCGAGGGCCCGGACCAGATAGGGAGCCGCGCCGGCGACCAGCGCGGCCACCCCGGCGAGGGCGAGACACAGACGAGGCAGGGTGGCGGCGACCAGGGCGCGGACCGGGTCACCCGGGGCGCCCCGGGCGCGGCGGGCCAGCGCCATGCTGAACGCCGGGATCAGCGCGATCGCCAGCCCGTCCTCGATGAGCAGTGTGGCGGCGAACTCCGGGACGGTCCACGCCACCAGGAAGGCGTCCGTGTCGCTCCCGGCGCCGAACAGCCGCGCCAGCGCCTGATCGCGCACCAGGCCGAGCAGTGAGCCGGCGATGGACAGCGACGCCGTGACGAGCGCGGCCCTGGCGAGGAATCTCCCGGAGGCCGGGGAGGCCGGGTCGGCACCGTCCCCGGCCGTGGCGGCGGCACGCGCCGCGGGTACGGTCGCCACGCCGTCCTTCTGGGATCCGGGGGGTTGCGAAGGCACCACCGTCATCGCGCCAGGGCCTCCTCGACGCGCTCCCGCACCGCGCCCCGCGGCATGTCCACCCGCTCGTCGCCGGCCAGCGCCCACCACGCCACGAGCCCCAGGCCCACCGCGGTCAGCACGGTCGAGGGGCCGCCGATGTCTCCGTACACGAAGTCGGTCAGCAGCCAGACCAGCAGCCCGCAGGCGACGAGCGCGCAGTCGAGTCCCGGCCCCTGGGCGCGGACGCGTAGCAGCCGGCGCAGCCCGCACACCAGCAGCGCCAGCCAGCTCCCGGCGAGCCCGAGCAGCCCGACGAGGCCCTGCTCGCTCAGCACCAGCAGGTACATGTTGTGCGGCGACAACAGCGGCTGCCTCTCGTACGTCACTCCCGCGCCCTCGATGTCGCTGGCCGACGACAGCGCCAGGCTGGCGTGCCCGTCCCGGTACTCGGGAAAGCCCTTCATCCCGACGCCGGTCAGCGGTTGTTGGCGCCACATGCCGGTGGCGGACGCCCACAGGGTGTACCGGTCGACGACGGAATGGTCGGGGGCGTCGGTGACCTGCGTGATGCTGTCGATCCGCTGCTGCAGCAGCGCCGAGCCGACGCCGAACCCGCCCACCAGGATCACGCCCGCGGCGGCCACGGCCGCGGCCACCTTCAGCGCGCGCCGCAGCCCGGCCAGCGCCAGCTGCACGGCACAGGTCAGGACGGTCGCGATCCAGGCGCCCCGGCTGAAGGAGAGCGCGAGCGGCGCCAGCAGGGCCAGAGCGCACCCGGCGGCGATCGCCCGGTGCCGTACCGACGCCCGGCCCAGCGCGATCCCGACCGCGCACACCAGGCCGAGAGAGACCACCGTCGCCATGCCCATCACGTCGTGCGGCCCGAAGGTGCCGACCGCCCGGATGTCCGCGCCCTGGTAGGAGGCGCCGGTCCGGGTGACGTACTGGTGAACGCCGAGGGCCCCCTGGCACAGTGCGAGCCCGACGAACGACCAGGCCACCAGACGGAAGTCGGCCCGGCCGCGGATCAGCAGCAGCACGGCGGCCGGGACGAGCACGAAGATCTGCAGATAGCGGCCCAGACCGGCGAGCCCGGCCTGGGGCGAGGAGGCCCCCACGGCGGCGAGCGCGAGCCCCACGACCGGCAGACCCAGCACCAGGGCCGCGGCCGGCGACAGCGGGCTGCGCCGCTCACGCAGGAGACGGATCACGCAGTACACCACCGCCAGCCCTGAGACCACGTCGGCGGGCCCCGCTCCGTCCGACATCAGCGGCAGGGCCAGCAGGACGGGCACGGCCACCACGGGCAGGACCGGCGTCAGCGCGGCGGCCCGGAGTGGAAGCGATGTCAGGGCATGGCTCACAGCTGTCAGCTCCCCGTCGGACGCACCAGCAGGGCCGCCGTGCGCAGCAGGATGCAGATGTCCTGCCACAGCGACCAGTCGTCGACGTAGGCGTTGTCGAACCGGCAGCGGTCCTCGATCGAGGTGTCGCCCCGCAGCCCGTGGACCTGGGCGAGACCGGTGATGCCGGTCCGCATGCGGTGGCGGGCCGCGTAACCGGGGTAGGTCTCGCTGAACTGCCCGACGAAGTAGGGGCGTTCGGGCCGCGGCCCGACCAGGCTCATGTCGCCCCGGAGCACGTTCCACAGCTGGAGCAACTCGTCGAGCGAGGTACGCCGCAACGTACGGCAGAACCAGCGCATCTCGTTCTCGTTCGCCACGCTCCACCGGGTCGCCGACTCGTGCGCGTCGACCGGGCGGTGCGTCCGGAATTTCAGCAGCGTGAACGGCTTTCCGTTCCTGCCGATGCGCTCCTGCCGGAACACCACGCCCGGCCCGTCGCTGATCCGAAGCGCCACCGCGCACGCCAGGAGCAGCGGGCTGACCAGCAGCAACAGCGTTCCCGACACGAAAATGTCGAGCATCCGCTTGCCCGCGCCGCCGCGTCGCGCCGGGGACAGGTCCAGACGCCGGCAGGTGAACCCGGCCAGCCGCTCCTTCGTCGCGTACGACGGGGAGACGGCGTCGACCTCCCAGACCGCGCAGCCCGACTCGGCCAGCGCCCGTAGCAGCGGCCCCTGTTCGGCGCGGGCGGAGGGGTGAACGGCCAGTACCGCCCGCACCCCGTTCTGGATGACCGCACGCTCGACCTCTTCGCCGGTCGTCAGCACCGGCAGGCCCTCGGTGCCGTCCGGCTGCTCGGCGACGATCCCCACCGGCCGCATGCCGCACCGCGGGTGGCGCAGCACGGCGGCGGCCACTTGCTGCGCGGCCGCCACCGGACCGACGACGAGTGCGGCGTGCGGGCGGCGCAGCAGCGCGGCGCGTCTTCGCCCATGCACGGCTCCGCGCAGCACACAGCCCGCCACCGCCTGCAGGGCGAGGCCCGTCAGCACGGTGCGGACGGACAGCGCGTGCTCCGGCCGGTACACCACCGAGAGCGCCGAGAGCGCCAGCCAGACCACCGCGATGCGGCCGCACACGGCGGGCAGTTCCTCCAGCAGCCCCGGCACCGGGGGTCGCCCGTCGCGTGGGCGCAGCAGCAGCGTTGCGACGATGAGCAGGGCGACGTGCAGTGGATGATGCTCGGCCTCGACGAGCGCCAGCGCGCCCAACAGGGCGGCGACGCCGTCCGCGACGAGCAGCGGGACCGGTGAAGCCGACCGGGCCGGACGCCGTGCGGCAGGGAACCGGAAACCGGTGGCGGTGCCCCGCGGCGGCATGACCGAGACGGCTGAGAATCCGTGGTCCCGTGGCGGTACGCCGGGGGAGGGGACGGTACGTTCGGCGGTCACGAGTGGATCGACTCCCTGTCCTCGGTGGGCTCGACGCGCTGTGTCGTCTGGTTCGCCTCGGCGCCAGAGCCTGCGTCGAGCGGCTGAGCGTGCTCAGCGCTGCGGGCGGCCTCGGCGGGCTCGACCGCTCGGGACGGGCGGGCCCTTTCGGTTGCGGGCCATGGGCCGAGCAGGTCGCGGTAGACGTCCGCGACGGCTTCGGCGGTGTGCCGCACGTCGTGGGTGGACAGCACGTGCCGGCGGCCGCGATCGCCGAGCGACTCACGCTCCGGCGGGTCGAGCAGCAGCTCGGTGACGGCCGCGGCCAGCACTTCCGGGTCCTCCGGCGGCACCAGGCACCGGGCGGCGAAGGAGGGCGGCAGGCTCTCGCGGGCGCCGTCGACGTCCGTGACCACCACGGGCCGCCCGCAGGCCATCGCCTCCAGTGGCGCCAGCGCCATGCCCTCCCAGCGGGACGGCAGGACGACGACATCGGCGGCCTGGTACCAGGGGGCGGCGTCGGTGACGGCTCCCACGAACAGCACCGACTCCGGGGCCTCCTGGCGCAGCCGTTCGCGGTCCGGCCCGTCGCCGACCAGGACGAGGCGCGCGTCGGGCACCTTGCACACGACGTCGTCCCAGGCCCGCAGCAGAACGTCCTGCCCCTTCTGCCGGCAGAGCCGTCCCACACAGACGGCGAGCGGGGCGTCCGGATCGATGCCGGCGAGCGGTGCGAGCCCGGCCCGTACGGTGCCGGCGGCGACAGGGCGGAAGCATTCGGGATCGATGCCGTTGGGGACGACGGCCCACCGGCCGGTGATCCCGGCGCGCACGCCGGTCGCGCGCTCCGCCTCGCTCACGCACACCACTCGTGTGGCCCAACGTGCCCCCCAGCGCTCCCACTTGAGCGCCAGGGCCGCGGTACGTCCGTCGACCGCCTCGAACGACCAGGCGTGCGGTTGGAAGACCGTCGGGATCCGCCCGCGCACCGCGAGCCGCCCGGCGAGCCCGGCCTTCGCGCTGTGCGCGTGCACCAGACCGGGGCGCACCTTGTCGATCAGCCGTGCCAGGTGCCGTACTTCCCGTACGAGCGACGGTCCCGGCGACCGCGTCGCGGACCAGTGCCGTACCTCCGCGCCGAGCGCCCGCACTTCCGCGGAGAGCGCGCTGTCGGGGCAGGCCACGGTGACGTCCAGGCCGGACGCCAGCTGTGCCCGGACCAGGTCCCTCACGACACGCGCGACCCCGCCGTCCACCGGTTGGGTGAGGTGCAGGACCCGCGGCCGAAGGCCGGTGGGTGACAGGTGCATATGCGCCGGTTCCTCGCTCACGAGGGCGCTCGGGGCGGGCTTCAACGGGCTCACCGCCGGGCGTCGACGGCGAAGAAGAGCACGCCGGCCCACGCCGCGTCCTGCTGGGACTGGAGCCGGAAGGTCGCCTGGTCACCGGCCTGTTGCAGGCCTCTTTCGAGGTCGAACACGTCGGAGTCGTAGCCGAGGGTGTGGGCGTACGCGGGCACCCGCACCGCATCCGCTCCGGGCTCACTGATCGTGGAGTTCAGGACGTCGTCCTGGGGGTTGGCGGAGTTGCTGAGTGCGGTGGAGGCGGACCCCGTGGTCAGGGTGAGCGAATCGCCGGTGGTGCCGCGGTCGCCGTTGTACGCCACCAGTCCCGCGCGGCCCCCCGCACCGGTGGGAAGGTCCAGGCCCTGCAGGCGGATCTCCTGCCCACCGGACCGCAGCGAGGCGAAGCCGTCCCAGAGCGCGAGGCGCCGCAGCGGCTCCGCCGCGTTCTCGTACGCCACCACCAGCGTCCAGCCGCCCCACGCCCCGGCCGCCGACCTGCCCATGGCGACGTTGACCTGCGCCACGGTGTACATGCCCGGCCCGGAATCCCGCACCATTTGCGTGACCTCCGCCGAGGCCTGGAAGGCGTCCGCGCCGTCCGCCACGCGGTGCCCGACGACCGTGTCCGCGAGGAGCTCCTTGTACTCCCCGCCGGGTTCGGCGATCAGCACCCGCGCGTTGTCCTCCGGCGGCTTCTGTTCGCCCACGCGCAGGTTGCCGCCCCAGTACAGGCGTGCGTACGTCACCCGGGAGCCGGCGGGCAGGCGGACCTCCGCGCTGGAGGAGTTGTAGGTGTTCGGGTCGTCGTCGACGTCGACGTAGAACATGTCGAAGTCGCCGTTCACCCCGTGCCCGCCGCCCTGCACGTCCCGGCACGAAGGTGGCGAGCCCGGCACGCAACTGATGGAGGCGTTGGCCGCGCGCACGATGCCGCCGTGCTGGTTCGCCCGGTACCGCTGGGCGAACGCGATGCTGTCCGCCTCCGGTACGGGCGGTGCGACCCTCGCGGCAGCCGGGGAGCCGCCCGGTGCCCACATCGCGGCAAGGGCGAGGACGCCCACGGTTGCACGGCGAAGCGGCGGACCCAGGGAATGGCGCATGACCGTCGGTGCCCTTTCGGAGCAGGTGGGGGTGACAGCAGCGGCACGAGTGCGATGTGTCCGCGCTGAGGAGTGCGCTACGCGGTTCGCAACTCTAGCCACCGTCCGGATAAACACGGCTATATTCGATGAAATCCGACAAGTGTGTCGGAATCGTGAAACCAGCCTCTTCATCCCCAGGGCTCCGCGACGGAGGTCGGCCGGCGCCGTTCCCTCGAACGGGGGTTGCGGCGCAGTAGACCTGACGTGCCGTCTGATCAGGGAGGACGCGGCAATGGAGGGAGGTTGGATCACTAAAAGCGTATGATCAGTTGCAGAAAGTCATGGTCGCTTGCACGGTGGGCTCAAGATCCAACGCCCATCGAGAGGAACCCCCATGCCCGCTCTGCCCGCATGGCGCATCGCGTCCAGCGCACTGTGCGCCGCCCTCCTGGTCGGGATCACCGGCCCCGCCTCCATGGCGGCCGACTCGGCCCGCGAGCACAGGCATGCGGCATCGCCCGATGTGCGGCTCTTGGGCACGGATGCGCTTCTCGCGCAGGCCAGGAAAGTCAACGGGGGCGCGCTCACCCCGGTCGCCGACCTGCTGCACGCCGTACTCGAGGCGGACCACGGCCGACTGCCCGCCGCCGAGGCCAGGACACTGGGAGCCGCCGCGAAGGGCGCCCTGGCCAAGGAGGCCGCCAAGGCTCCGGCGACCTCGGCCACCCCGACGGCGCCGGCGCCGGCGTCGGCCCTGGGGACCGGCGTGTTGCTGCTGCCGACTCCCGTACAGCCCGCCGCCGTTCCCGCGAGCGACGAGCTGGACGCCGCGGGAGACGAGTCGGACGCCGTGGAGGAGGCGCTGGACGCCCTGGAGGAGGGCATCGACGACCTCCTGGGGGCGATCACCTCCGGTGGTGACGCCGAGGTGCTTCCGTCGGTCGACGACCTGCTGACCGAGTTGCAAGACCTCATCGATGCGCTGCTCGGCGGCAGCCTGCCCCTTCTGCCGGCACTGTCCGGCACGTCGACATCGACGCCGTCGAATCTGGTGTCGTCGACCGAGGCGTCGTCGACAGAGGTGTCGTCGACAGAGGTGTCGTCGACCGAGGTGTCGTCGACTGACGTGTCATCGACGCAGGTGTCTTCCGTGCCGGCCGGCACGCTCCCTGCGTTCACGATGTCGACGACGGGGCTGCTGCCGGTCTCGTGAGCGTCGCATGAGCGCCGTACGGTACGGCTCTCGCCCGTCCAGTCGTGGGGGGGGGGGGGGGGGGGGGGGGGGCCCCGGCGGGGGGGGGGGGGGCGGGGGGCGGCGGGGGGGGGCGCGCGGGGCCGCGGGGGGGGGGGGGGGGGGGGTGGCCGGGCCCCCCAC